>CAZUZH010000007.1:0-31886 GCA_964624815.1 uncultured Candidatus Saccharibacteria bacterium | reverse complement strand
CCGAGTCTCCTGACATTGAGACCCCTACTACTGAAACTCCAGCCTCCCCCGAGTCCACAGAAGCTCCCGAAGCCCCAACAGAAGAAGAATCCTTGAAGGTGGAAACCGTTGGCAGTCAATCAGATGAAGGGTTTAAGGCAGAAGAAGAGAAGACCGACGAAGAAGAAAACGAAGAGGAAGAAAAAACAGAAGAGTAAATTTCAACTGAGCGCCTAATGTTTCAGGCGCTCGGTTACTCCCGAAAGAAAACCCCGGCTAATGCCGGGGTTTTCTTCTTAAAAAGGTTTTTACTGCCCACGCGCTAAAAAACTAAATTGGTACCACGAATATAATGATTTTTGGCGCGAGGTTCCGCGAGACCCGCAAACAGGTGGTTTTTATAAATGATAAATTGCTTATATGTGTTTACAGACGGGACCTCATTTTATCCTAATAAACTTTCTTTTCCCAACCTGAATCACCGTTCCATTTTTTATCTGAACCGTCCTGTTCCAATTCTCTTCAATTTTACCAGAAATCTTAACCCCCTTTTGCAAAACAAGACGTTTGGCCTCGGATTTAGAGCGAGCTAATTTTGTCTGGACCAATAAGTCTAAAATATTTAATTTTTTATCTTTTATTCCAATTTGAGGTACCTTAGAGGGAACCTCTTTTCTTTTAAAAACTTTTTCAAACTCATTAGAGGCTCTGTTTGCTTTTATCTTGCCCCAATAAAGTTTTGTTATCTCAAAAGCCAAACGGGCCTTTACGTCTCTTGGGTTGTTCCGCTTTTTATTAAGCCTTGATTCAATTTCTTTTATCTTTTTGTTGGAAAAACGAGTACATAGCTTAAAATAACTAATAATCAATCTATCTGGAATAGACATTACTTTGCCGTACATGTCGTTGGGCGAATCGCTAATACCAATCTCGTTGCCAAAGCTTTGGCTCATTTTTCGCTTGCCATCAATACCCAAAAGCAGAGGAACAATCATTAAATCCTGGGGCCGCTGTCTATTTTTTTCTTGAAGCGATCGGGCCAACAACTCATTGAATTTTTGATCAGAACCAATAACAGTTAGGTCAGATTTCAACATTACTGAATCATAGGCTTGAAGCATTGGATAAACTGGCTCATGATAACCTATTTCTTTTCTCTGGCTTATCCGCTTCTTAAACATATCTCTCTCCAACATTCTTGCCGTTGTAAACTGCGACATAAGATTTAATCCCTTTTCCCACGTCCACTTATCATACCATTCGCCATTATGGCGAACTTCGGTATTTTTCATGTCTAAAATTTTGCCAACCTGTTTTAAATAATCTTTAGACATCATCTCTACTTCTTTTTTTGTTCTTAATTTTCGTGTTTTAAGATTTTCGCTTGGGTCTCCGAATCGGCCGGTAAAACTGCCAATTAAAAAAATAATTTTATGCCCTGCATCTTGAAAATCACGCAATTTCCAGTAAACAACCGCATGCCCTAAGTGCAGCTTTTGAGTAGTTGGGTCAACGCCGTGTTTAACTCTTAAGACTTTATTGCTTTTCAATTTTTTTATTAAATCTTCTTTAATAATCACCTCTTCAACATTTCTTGTTAAGAGCTCCTTAATTTTACTGAGACTTATTTTTACCATATTATTTAATAATATTATCTTTATCAAAAAAAATCAACCAAAAAATTGAATAAATGCTTTAAAAATGCTAAATTAAAGCAAGGAAACTATAAACTATAAACTAATCGCTACAAACTAATCTATGGCCAAACGAAAATATTCTAGACAAGTTTATCAAAAAAACAAAAAAAAGAGAGTTGCCTCTTTGTTTTTAAAATTAATTGTTTTTCTTTTCCTGCTTTCTATATTTTCTGGAATGTTTCTATTCCTGTATTATGCCAGAGACCTTCCAAGGCCTGAAAAATTTACTGAGCGTCAAGTTACCCAATCAACAAAAATTTATGACAGAACCGGAGAAGTCCTTTTGTATGATATTTTTGGCGAAGAAAAAAGAATAATTGTCCCATTGTCCGAAATCCCAAAATACGTTCAAGAAGCAGTGATTGTTACCGAAGACGCCAACTTCTGGAAACACTTTGGTTTGGACATAAGGGCCATAATAAGAGCCGTACTGGCTGATTTAAAGCTTAAAGAGCCTGCTCAGGGCGCTTCAACCATCAGCCAACAGCTTATCCGTTCTTCTTTTTTAACCAGGGAAAAAACATTAAAACGCAAGGTGAGAGAAATTATCTTAACTATAGAATTGGAAAGAAAATATTCCAAAGAAGAAATCTTGGAGTTTTATTTAAACCAGGTTCCTTTTGGTTCTAACGCTTATGGAATAGAAGCGGCAAGCCGAACTTTATTTGATAAACCAGTAAAAGATATTGGTATAGCTGAGGCGGCGACATTAGCCTCTTTAATAAAAGCTCCTAGCAGACTGTCTCCGTATGGCGAGTATAAAGATGAACTCTTGCAAAGAAAAGACTATGTTTTAGATAGAATGGCTAATGCTGACTATATCACTCACGATCAAGCGCAAGAGGCCAAAAACCAAACCTTAAGATTCTCTCAAATTCTAACTCCAATTAAAGCTCCTCATTTCGTAATGTATATAAAGGACCAGCTGGTTAGAAAGTACGGTGAAGATTTTATAAGAGAAAGGGGTCTCCGCGTTTATACAAGCTTGGATTGGGAACTTCAAGAATATGCTGAAAAAATAGTTGAACAGGGAGCAAAAGATAATGGCTGGATGAACGCTCATAATGCCGCATTAATAGCAATAAACCCCAAAACAGGGGAAATTTTAACCATGGTTGGCTCCAAAAGCTGGTTTGGAGATGTTTCTCCCAAAAACTGTATTCCGGGCAAAAACTGCCAATTTGAACCAATGATAAATGTAGCTATTAGAGAACGCCAGCCTGGTTCAGCATTTAAACCATTTGTTTATGCTACTGCTTTTGAAAAAGGGGCCACTCCAAAGACAATAGTAGTTGACGAAGAAACCAATTTTGGCAAGTGGGGAGGAAAAGACTATATTCCCCAAAACTATGATAATCTTTTTAGAGGGCCCGTTACTCTGCGCCAAGCATTGGCCCAATCGCTAAATGTTCCCTCTGTTAAGGTTTTGGCTAGTTTGGCCGGGTTAAAAGATAGTATAGAAAACGCTAAAGAATTTGGAATTACAACGCTTAATCGCCCTTCCTCTTTTTACGGTCTATCTTTGGTCTTGGGTGGCGGAGAAGTAAAACTCTTAGATATAGCTTCGGCTTACAGTGTGTTCGCCAACAACGGTTTAAAGAGCTCTCCAGTAAGCATTGTTAGAATAGAGGATGCATTAGGCAATATTGTAGAGGAAAATAAAAAGATACCAAAAAGAGTGCTTGATAGCAGGGTCGCTGGAATTATCAATGATATTTTATCTGACAATGATGCTCGCGCGCCAATGTTTGGCTATTATTCTCCTTTATATTTTCCAGAATATGACGTTGCTGCCAAAACTGGTACTACCCAGAATTGGCGTGATGCCTGGACAATAGGATACAGCGCGTCAATTGTGGCAGGTGTCTGGGTGGGCAACAACGACAATACCCCAATGGCTAAACAGCCAGGCGTAATGCTGTCTTCTCCAATGTGGCACCAGTTTATGGAAAAAGCCTTATTGAGATTCCCCAAAGAAAATCTTAATAAGACCTAAAACAATCCAAATTTAGCGGACTATCACCCCGCTATTACTAAAAACTTTCCAGTTTTGTAAAAAATAATCAGTTGACCAATAAATCCTTCCAGACAAAGGGTCATTTAAGATAATCTGAGAAGGCTGATTTTCATGACCGATAAAACCAACGACTAATCTCACATGAGTTTCCTTAAACGCCCGTATATATTTCCCCCCTGGAGTAAACCAAGAACAATCGGTTAGGCTGCCAGTTGGCAAAACTCCCCAAACTATTACTGGATGTCCTGAATTAATGGCTTGGGTCAGGTCATTAATTTTCCAACCTGAAAAAGCTTGGGCTGGCCGCCATTTATTAGCGGCCTCTGCCGTTGCAGTCCAGTAAACTCCGTATCCTGTCTTGCACATTTTACCGTTGATGCCGCCAATATAAGTTTCATAAGCATCTCCCCAAATGTCTTGTTTGCGCGGAGTCAAATCTTGTCCTATTTTCTCCATTATTTCCTTTTCGGAAATAAAAATCCCTTTGCCGAATAAGGCCATCTTTAAACAAGCAGCCTCGCAAGATAAAGCATCGTCTTGCCAGTCTTGTGGAACGTTAAGAAGTGTTATCTGTCGATCAACAACCCTTGTTTTTAGTTCTGGTTCAGTTATGTCTTCTTTTAATTGCGTCTTGAAAGAAAAAGCAAAAACACTGCTTTTCCCTAAGCCAAACCCTGTTATATTGCTTAATTTGACTTGATATTTAGTATCTGGCTCTAAGTTAATAGCTGGAGTAAAAAATAAAGTTCTGAAAAAATGGTTATTTATTAAAGGGTCTTTGAATTCCCATTGTCCGTGAACCACTTTAGAAGTAAGGTTTTCAACCGGGTGAATAGAGGGATAAATCAAAACCTGAACTTCCTGCCGCTTAATAGGTTTATTAAACTCTATAAGCAGCGTAGAAGACAAAGAAGCGCCTACGGCATTGGGCCGCGGAAAAACATTTTTCACAACTGGAGGAGTTCTTAAAACAAAAACAGCGTCTAAAAAAAACACAGCAGAGATTAGAAGTAAAATAAGAAACAGAAAAATAAAAATTCTAAATAAAGGTCTCATTTTAATAGTTTAACATATCTTTCTGAAACGAGCTAAATTTCCAATAAAAAAAGGAGATAAGCTCCTTTTTTTTATTTTTTATTCTTGGCTCTATGAACCTTTAATAGGCATTACCACATAGGTATAGGTTTCGTCTCCAACTGGTTTTAGAGTTGCTGGTCCATCTTCTTTATTTAAACCAAAAACAATTTCCTGGCTTTTTATATTATTTAAACCATCAACTAAAAACTTCCAATTAAAAGAAACTTCTGTTCTTTCACCTTTAACTTCTCCATTAATGAAAGATTGGGTTTGTCCAAAATCAGAACTTTGGGCAAAAATATCCAAACCATTCTTTTTGGGCCCAACCACAATCTTTACTTCATTAATTTTGTCACTGAAAAGGCTGGCTAATTTTATTTGGTTCAAAAACTCATTCTTTTTTAGATGGATTTCTGTTTTATACTGTTTTGGGATTATTTCCTGATAATTAGGATACTCTCCTTCAATTAGTCGGGATATAACCTGGACTTGCGGTTGGTTTGATTCTTTTCCTCTTAGTTCAAACATAATTTGATTCGGAGAAAAATAAACATAAAGGTCTTGTTCTTTGTCTGAAATAATATTAATTAATTCCCGAGCTGTTTTTTGCGGCAAAATTAAAGAAACTGGCTTAAATAGGGATGATGTTTTAAATTGTGAAACTATTTTCTTCTCAGACAGCCGAAAACTATCGGTGGCAACAAGTATAATTAAATTTTTATCAAAAACAATAAAAACTCCAGAAATTTCCGGTCGTGTCTGGGTTATTGAAGAATTTTCCACTACATAAAGCAGCCCCTTAGAAAATAGAGCACTGTTTATGATAATAAAATTATTTTTTTCAATAGATGGTATAATTGGAAAATCTTGCGAAGAGGTTCCTTTAATCTGCGCACTATAGTCTTTATGCTCAATAAATAAATTCTGATTCTTTTCCTCTAAAGATATTTTATCACTCGGTAAGTAATTAATAATATTTGAAAGAAATTTGCCTGGAATAGTTATTTGTCCTTCTTTTTCAATTTTTGCCAATAACCAAAAATTTATACCAATTTCTAAATCAGTTGCTGAAATTTTCAAAGTGTTTTTCTTTCCATCTAACAAAATATTATTTAAAATTGGCAATGTTAAATTTTTAGAAACTATTCTTTCTACAATATCTAATCCCTTTTTTAAATTTTCTTTTAAAATTAATAATTTCATAATTTTTTATTAATATATTATAATAATATATCTAATATTTAATTTATTATTATAATTATTAATTAGTCTAATATCTTATAAATTGTTAATTTTAGCTTAATTATTTTAATATTAATTTGTGGATATGTCTTTAATAAGGTTGTTGATTTTATTTATAAAAAATATAGAAAATTTTTAAAAATAATTTTATCCTATTTTTTATAACAACTTAAAAACAAATTTTAAACAGTTTTTGAATATCTTATTATAATGGATTATTGTAGATTCTTTGGCGGATTAAATTTATTTCTTCTGATAAATTATCATTTTTTTTCAACTCTTGTGAGATTTTTGTGCAAGCATATATGGCAGTGGTATGGTCTTTACCGCCCAACCTTTTACCAATAAAAGGAAAAGAGCTTTTTAGTTCCTCTCTTAATAGATACATGGTTATTTGCCTTGGTTTAACAATTTCTTTTTTCCTTGAGCGCGTTAATAAGTCTTTTTCTTTTAAATCGTAAAAGGAAGAAACAATTTTTATAATTTTTTGTGGAGTCACTACCCTATTTGGACTAATAAATAAGTTTTTTAAAAGCGTCTTACTTGTTTCAAGGTCTAAGGATCTTTTATTAAATTTTTGAAAAGCGGTTAATTTGTTTAAAGCGCCCTCTAATTCTCGGATATTATTTTGGATTTTTGAGGCAATATATTCCAAAACTCTGCCATCTAAAGACGCCTTTCTTTCATGGAGTTTAACCTTTAAAATAGCTATTCTGGTTTCAATATCTGGAAGACTAATGTCTGCGGTCATACCGCCCTCAAACCTAGACCTTAACCTTTCCTCTAACGCCGGAATAGCTTTTGGGGGTCGGTCGGAAGAAAGGATTATCTGCTTATTTTGTTCATAAAGACTATTAAACGTATGGAAGAACTCCTCCTGAGTCTTTGTTTTACCGGCGAGGAACTGGATGTCATCTATAATTAAAACACTAACCGACCTAAATTTTGATTTAAACTCTTCAACATTGTGGTTTTTAATTGCCGAGACCACTCCGGAGGTAAATTTTTCAGACGTAACATACTTTACCTTTTGCGGCCGCTTTCCATTTATTTTATTGCCAATAGCTTGTAGGAGGTGAGTTTTACCAAGTCCTACTCCGCCGTATATAAATAAAGGGTTATAAACCGTTCCAGGGCTTTTTGAAACAGCCCAACCTGCCGCATGAGCCAATTCATTAAAAGACCCAATAACAAAGTTTTCAAAAGTGTAGCGAGGGTTAAGATTGGTTTCTTTATCTAATTGGAATTCATTGAATTCTAATTGGTCGTTTTCCGGCAAAGAAACTATGGCTTTTTCTGGGATATTTATTATTTTACTTACTTGGTATTCAACCTCTTTAATTTCAAAATCCAAATTGTGTAATATTTTTAAAATCGGTTTGTTATATTTATTTTTGAGCCACTCTTTTGAAAAGTTGTTAGGCACAGACACAACTACTTTATTGATCTTTTTTTCTAAAATGCAAGTTTTCTGAAACCAAGTAGCAAAATTAGCCGATGATATATTAAACTGGATTTGGGCAAGCACTGCCTGCCAAAGCTCCTGATTGGTCATGAGTTTTTTATTAGAGGTTGTTTCTAAACCTTCTTTTTTGTTAAGATTCTATATGCAAGAGTGTGGGATGCGAGCCAAGATCAGCTTTAGAAGCCAAAAAATGAGATGATTTAGTGCTCTCTCTGCGAATATAACATTGGACTGGAAGCTCAAAATTAAGCGAGATCAAGGCGCAACAACCGAAAGTGTGTTTGAAAAGCACATTGAGGAGGAGCAACGCAGAGATCGCTTAATTTTGAGCTTCCCCAAAGGGGCCAGGATATTTTTCCTTCTGGCGTTGTTCCAAGTCGCTTATGTGCCTAAAGGCACACTTCACTCCTCGCGCCTAGCCAGAAGAAAAAATCTCTCTGGCCAGTACAGTGTTATATTCGTAGAGAGAGCACCTGGCGCGACGACGAAAGTGTAGTTGTAAACTACGTTGAGTAGGATAAACGAAGAAATCATCCATTTTTTGGCTTCCCTTTGGGCGGGCGAATTCAGGCAAGCTTCTGCGCTGCTCGTCCCCCCACCTAATCCATACAGATTAGGTGGGGGGACTCGTCGCTTATGTATCCCAGAGGATACACTTCGCTCCTTACGCCTTGAATCTTGTCTGAACTTGCTCCGCTAAATTGATTTTGGCTCGTATCCCGTACTCTATTAGTCTATAATTTAATTACACTACTTGTCAAATTATTTTCAAATAAGATGAAAAAAAACCATTTGTTAACAATATGGGGAGAAGGTGTGGAATTAATAGATACTGGACAATAGACAATGGATATTAAGAAAAGGGTTATTAAAAATTGACTATATTTTAATTATATATTATACTAAAAAAACCTACACATAAACATCTAAACATGTCCTTCACATACAAACCAAAAAAGAAAAAAAGAAAAAGAACCCATGGGTTTACAAAAAGGAGCAGGACAAATGGCGGTAGAAGGATTTTATCTAAAAGAAGAAAAAAGGGACGGAAAAAACTAACTGTTTAAATCTTGAAGAATGCTTTCTAAAAATAACCGTTTAAAAAAGAAAAAAGACTTTGAGCAGGTTTTTAAAAAAGGAAAAGGATTGGAAAAGAATTTTTTATTTTTCAAATGGGTTAACAATAATTTGGAACAAAGCCGTTTTGGTTTTGTGGTTGGCAAGAACTTTTCCAAAAAAGCTGTTTTGCGGAATAGGCTCAAGCGTAGAATAAGAGAAATAATCAGGGGGCGGCTCACGCAGATAAAAAAAGGCATAGACGGTGTTTTTGTTGCGAAGCCGGGAATAGAATTCAAGGATTTTCAAAAACTTGAGCAGACGGTTGTTGAGATTTTAAACAAGGCAAAAGTTTACCAAGCTAAATAGCGGGCCGCACAAACTCTATTCAGCGGGGTTTTAAATGAAGATGATTAAAAAAGTAATTCTTAGAAGCATATTAATTTACAAGCAATTTATTTCTCCTCATCTTGGATACCACTGTAAGTTTTATCCGACCTGATCATAATATTTTTTTCAGGCAACGCTGAAATATTGATTATGGCTGGGGGATTGGAAGGGAATTAAACGGATATTAAGGTGCAACCCCTTTAGTGGGGGAGGAGTAGATGAACCGTAGTTAAAAATTAAAAGTCAAAGATTAAAAATACCAGTATAAAATTAAAAGTAAGACGACCAAAAAAAGGGAAATAAATAGTTAATACTTTATATTTAATACTGTAAGTTTAGACTTTTAACTTATCTCATGAATATTCTAATCACTGCATTCAACACAATTTTATACCAACCCCTGCTAAACATTCTGGTTTTGTTATACACATACTTGGGGGATTTTGGTATTGCTGTAATTGTTTTAACCCTGATTATTAAGCTTCTTCTCTACCCATCTTCTTTGAAATCATTAAAGTCCCAAAGAGCTCTAACAGAGCTTCAGCCAGAGATTAAGAAAGTTCAACAACAATACAAAGATGATAAGACTGGTCAGGCTAAGGCAATGATGGAGTTGTATAAAAGGAAGAAAATAAGCCCTTTTTCTGGCTGTCTTCCCCTGCTTTTCCAACTGCCGATTTTAATTGCTCTTTACCGTGTGTTCTGGGGCGGACTTGATTCTAATCAAATGGCTTTTCTATATTCTTGGGTTTCTGCGCCCGGGGCCGTTAACACAACTTTTCTTGGGTTTCTGAATTTGGCTCAGCCCAACGGAGTAATGGCTGTTTTGGCTGGAATTTCCCAATTTATTTTTTCAAAACTCACAATGAAACCGCAAAAAAACAGCCCCGGAGAAAAACCGGGCTTTACCAATATGATGCAGAAGCAAATGATTTATTTCTTTCCAATCTTAACTATTATGATTGTGTGGCGTTTGCCCTCAGCTATCGGTCTTTATTGGCTGGTTTCAACACTATTTTCAATAATCCAACATCAATTAGTGTTTAGTAGGGGGCAGGATACTAATCCTGTCTCTCAGAAACCAACAGAAACAGAAAAAAGGAGCTAATTAATCCCCACTTAAAAACAATATGGACAAAAAAAACCTAAAAATAATTAAGAAAATTACCGAAGAGTTTTTAGAAAAAATGACTTTTGAAGCAAAAATAGAGGTTTTGCCTATGCAGGAAAAGACCATTCCTATTCAGCTTACAATGGAGGAGCCGCAGATTTTAATTGGCGAAAAAGGACAGACCCTAAGCGAAATTCAGCGCTTGCTTAAAGCTATTCTCCGCCGTCAAATTGACGAGGAATTTTATATTGATATTGATATTAATGATTACAAAAAGAAAAAGACTGAATACTTGCGGGAGCTTGCCATCAGTGTTGCTGATCAGGTTGCTTTGGGCAGGCGCGAAAGAGCTCTTCTGCCAATGTCTGCTTACGAGCGCCGAATTATCCACTTGGAACTGTCTGAAAGAAAAGATGTTGTTACCGAAAGCACTGGAGAGGAGCCTGACCGGAGAATTGTAATCCGCCCGAACCCGTAATTTAGATAGTGGATAGTGGATACGACATATTAGGCAATTTAAAAAATAGGGATAGTCCCTATTTTTTTGTTTCTATTTCTGTTTAATCTTATTTGGTTTTAACCCTTGTTTTACAGGCGGCTGCAGACGAAATAAGAGGACCAAAGATGAAATAAAAAAAATAAGAACGCCCACCACTTTACCCTATTTTTTGCCGTTCCATTTTTTGTTTCAACTATTATAAACCACCTACCACCCACCACCTACCACCCACCACCTACCACCTACCACCCACCACCTACCACTATTGTGGATAGCTTATTGGTTTGATTTTATAAATAGCAATACTTAAAACACAAGACGCAGGCCAAGAAAAAAGAGGATATTCTTCAATTAGGAATTCGGCGTTACATTGACCCATAGGAGTTTGGGTGAGGTCCTCATTATTTCTAGTGAGGGCAAGGCAAGCCATTTGAAGAGTTGGCCCTCCTGTGGCTTTGACCTCTTGAGAGTCTTGGCCACACAAAAGAACCAAGAAGTTACCGTTAACCTTAATTGAATAAGTTCCTTCATTGAAACCAGAAACGAGATATTCGGGCGGGGCTAATGATTTGGTATTAGTTTCAAAAGTGAAAGTACGGGAATCTCCTGATGTTTCAAGTAATCCTTGTTGTTTCTTAAAAATGGTTACTTCGCCCCTGCTATTCGGGTCAATCTTAAAAACAGTTATTGATGAAACACCGTTTATTATTCCTCCAGTAGTTCCATCGTTTGCAAGAACACCTTTTGGTTTTTCGTTGGTTGGTTCGCAGAACACTATACTTGGTCCTTGGAAATTTTCTCGTTCATGTAAAATTGCGCAATATCTATCTGGTTCTTGTTCTTCATTATATCTATATATTACTTCTGTGTTATTCCTCCCGAACCTAATTTCTTTCACTTTGTTATTTAAATCAATGGTTTCTTTTGTAACTTCATTGGTTAAAGTTGTAAGTTCTTTCTTGGACATTGACAGATGAACTCTTTCTGCTTCTTCGCTAGCACCAATTAAATAAATGCCCGGATGTTTATAATTATCAAGCTCTTTGGTGCAATATTCCTCACATCTTCCACAGTCACAATCTTCACTGCCGCAATTTGTTATTTTTCCTTGGCTTTGGTCAAATTCGCAATCATCACAAACACAGGTTGGTTCTTTTGTTATGGTTGTGCTTACAATTTCAGGATTAATAGTTTTTAAAATTAAATAAGAGGAAAGAAGAATAATTATACCTACAAACCCTCCCAAGATTTGGTTTTTAGCATCAGCCATTTTTCCAGCTGACCCACCAGAGACCAAATAACGAATCCCGCCGTAAATCATTACTCCTAAAGCAATAAACCCGGCGATTCTAATTGAAAGAGCAAAAATATACCTTATATAATCAGTTAAACTTGTTTCAATTCCAGTAGGCTTGTCAACTCCTCCTATGTCAGGATAATCCACTTCTAAATCTTTAGCCGAGGCAAAACCACAGACCACAAACAATAGCACCGTTATTAAAGCTGTAATAGTGAGGATTTTTTGAGAAATAGACATATTTTAGAAGCCCTTAGTCGCCATTACTACGCTTTTGAATGCCTTTATTTTCGCGAGCTTTATCGTAAATACGACGTAATATTTCTACTTTTTTTGTTCCAAAATTAATTAACAACCCGACCTTAAAATTAGTAGCCTTGAGGTAATACCAAAACTGTTTTTCATCTTCTTTTAATAGCATCGGCTTACACTTAAGTTCTATAAGAATAACATCATTAACTATTTTATCAGGAATATACACGCCAACCTTTTTATCACGAAAAGAAATATCAATTCTTCTTTGGTCGTCTACTATTAATCCTTTTCTCTTAAGGGCTATGCTTAATGATTTATCAATAATTGATTCTTTAAAAGCTCCCCCAAATTCTTTCCAAACCTCTGAACATGCTTCTCTAATAAGCTGCATTTCTTTCTCGTACAAATAATCTTTAATTTTATTATAGTTCATCAGATATTTTTGGCGACAAAAGGCGTTGTGAAGGCGTTAAATGGCTTCTATAAGTTAGTGGCAGCAGTAATAATTAAGCAAGCTTTTATACATACACCTAAAACATTCTTTCTCATCTGAATCTTCTCCGCAAGCCTCTTGGCATTCATCTTTCACTCTTTCCGGCAGTTGGTATCTTTCTTGGGCAACGGTAACAGTGTGCGTTGTTGTTCTTGGCCACTCCTCTCCTATTTGAAGAGCTGAAATTTCTAAAGGAGTTAAAGCGCAACCTTTGAACTTTTCTCTGGCTCTGCCTAATTTTCTATTAATAAATTCTATTCTAGTTATTTTCTTATTTTTTGGTTCGCCTTCTAATCTTATATCTTCCTCAATTTCCACCTTTTTGTCTATTTTTTCCTCACAATCGTTATCTTTATCTAAACACTCGCGGGTATATTTGCCTTTAACTTCAAGGTCAAGCGTATTTTCTCCTTGGATTAAGGCAGTAATATTGCCCGCAGACCCGATAACTCCGTCAATAACAACATTTTTTTCAGAATCTTCTTCACCCGTTGAACCATTAGTCGGAGGGGATTTATCTTTCTTCGGTTTTTTAATCTCATCGCCGGGAGAAGGAGTTTCATCTTTTTTATCCTTTTCACTAAAGGCAAACTTTTTTTGTTTATCCCAGGTCTCTTTTATGTCTTTAGTTGGACAGACATCGTCTGCATGAAGAGCCCGGTTGTTAGTTTTTAACGGAACCCCCTCTAAACAGATACCCCAAAAAACACTAATACATTTCAAAGGAATACAGATGGGAAGACCAAGAAGAGAAAGGGTGGAATTACAGCAGGGTTTGCAATTTTTTTCAGCTTTTGTTCGAGTATCGCATTCTTCAATTAATTTTACCGTTTCCTTAGCTTGCTCGGTTTGTTCCCAGATTGCCTCATAGACTTTTTGGTGTTCTTCAATTAGGTCAATTAACAGTTCATAAGTCTTATCCATTGATTCGCCAATGGGAATCTCTGTATCACAAATTACGGTTTCTTGAGCTTTTGCCTTTTTTTGATTATAAAACAAAACTGAAAAAGCGCAAGACAAAACAATTAGCAGGACAATAATAAGATATTTTTTGGAAAATTTAATAGAATTCATTTAATCCTTTATTTTATTAAAGCTTTGTTAATTATATCTGTTAATAATTCTTCAACAGATTTAGACACCTTACTGTCGGGTTCTGTTCCCAGGGCATTTATTATTTCGCCTCTTAAATTTTTATCATCAATAATTTTTGCCTTTTTCATAAAGACCTCATTTTTCTTATTTCCCTTTCCCTCAAAATAAAAAGTGGCTGGGTCAAAAGTCGGCGGAAGCTCTTTCCTGTCTTCAAAACCGGTTCTAATGTCCATAACTAGACTATTATCCGGGGCTTTCCATTCTTCAAAAGTTTCAATTATTGCTTCTATATTCTGTTCTTCTAAAAAGTGTCTGTTTGTGAGCATTGTTTTATAGTCATCTGTTTCTTCAGCCAAAACACTCATTAAAAAAGAGGGTTTTTTTAATTCTAAAATCTTTTTAATTAAAGCCAACTGTTTTTTTCTTATTTCTTTTTGCTGTTCAAGCAGATCATCTCTTTTTTCATTAATTTTTCTTTTTAATTCTTCACTTTTGTCAAACAATTCCTTACAGTTAATATTTGGGCAATTTATTCCATTACAAGCAGGAGCGGGGGCACAATTAGAAGGACCGCACTTACACCTATCAGCAAGTTCTTTTAACTGCAAACTTAACTCAAGCAGTTGTTTTGAAAGGTCTCTGGCTTTTGATGCCTGGCCAATGACTGTATCAGGATATTCTTCGCCTTCTTCACGGACCCGGGCATCATCGTCTCCGTCATTTTTGGTTCCCAAAATTTTTTTTGCTTCATCGTCTAAAAGTATTATTTCAATAATTTTGCCTGCTGGGGTTTGAAAATAAGTAATAGTCTTTTTTTCTTCTTTTGGAGGTTCCGGTGGTTTTTCCGGCGGAGTTATATTAACTCCCTCTTTGCTAATATGGACTATTACTAAGTTAGGATTTATGGTGGTTAAGATAAAATAAGAAGAAAGAATAATTATTATTCCAATGAAACCGGCAAAAATTCTGCCCCTGGCGTCTCGCTGTTTTTCCGGATTTCCGGCCGAAAGCAAATAAATAATTCCCGAATAAATTAAAACGCCTAAGGCGACAAAACCAGAGGCGTAAATAACAAAATTGAAGATATAAATAATATAATCGGTAATAGCGCTTTTTTCGGTAAGCGTTGGGGTTTCGGGAAAACTTGGATATTCGACCTCTAAATCCTTGGCAAAAGTGAAAAAACCAATACCAAAAAGAACAAAAACACACAGAAAAAAAATGATTATCTTTGTTTTCTTGCTAATCATTTGATTTTTTAAAAACTCTTTTAATTAGTCCCTTTTTTGGTTTTTCTTTTTTATCGCCGCCTTTTAATTCTTTGTAAACAATATATGTCCAGCCAAACCAAGCGTCTCCAACAAAAGGAATTAATTCAAATATAGTATTCAGTCCCAGCCTTCTAAAAGTTTTTTTAGGCAATTTTCCTGATTTTGTAAAAATCCAGCCGCCAATAAAAATAAATCCAATGATGTCTAGAATAAAAGAAAAAGGAATTCCTATGCCGGCAAAACTTAAAATCAAAGCCATTAGACCGGCTAAATCAAGAATTATGGCTATTGCCATTATTATAGCTGCTTCCGGAGAGAGAAAGCTGGACATGTTTTACTAAATCCAAATGTCAAAATCCAAATTACAAATCAAATCCAAATGACTAAATGTCAAAAAGAGTAGTTAGTTGTTTTGGATTTTGGACTTTGACATTCATTTGACATTTAAGCTTTGAAATTTGAGCTTTATCGCTTTGGTTTTTTCATCTCTTCTTTGGCCTTCCGAATCTTAACTACCTCTTCCGGCGAAGTAGTGATTATCTGCTCTTCGGTGTAAGATGCTATTACTCGCATTGCTACATGTTTCTGGCCGGTAAAAAATAGTCCTTCTCCAACTGCAGCCTCGGGCAGACGATATCTTTCTTCTTCAGTAAGATTAAAGACCTTGCTTGCCGTGTCAAGAGCAGCCGGACTTTGTTTCATTAAAAGCTGAAGCGAGGAGTTGGTAATAATCGGTTCACCATAATTTGATTTTATAAAGTCAGTAACATCTTGGGTAATAGTAGTTACTCCAAGCCAGTATTTTCTGGCTCGTTTGGCAATTCCAAACAAGAAAGAAGCGCCGTCTTCTGTCTGCATCAGCCACCACGCTTCGTCAATCACTAAAATCCTCTTTTTTAATTCTGAACGGATAATGTTCCAAATATAGCGAAGAATAATAAACATTGCCATTGGACGCAGTTCTTCTTCCATGTCTCTAACTCCAAAAACCACGAAGTTATTTTTCATTGAGATATTAGTTGGCTGGTTGAAAAACCCCGAAAAAGTCCCGCTGGTGAACTTCCTAATTCTTCTAACTAAAGAATCAGTTCCCTCCATTGCCTCTAAAACTGTTTCCAAGTCAGACATAAGCGGAGGTTTTACTTTTGAAAAATCAGAAATAGGACTAATATCTTTAGCTGCATAAGTTTCAGTTAATGCCCTATCAATAATAGCGTCTTCTTCTGGAGTTAATCCGCCTAGCATAATCCGCAGCAAGCCAACCAAATTGATGATATTGGTCCGCAAAACATCTTCCGGTCTTTCGTCTGGGCCAGGGATTGGCAAATCAAAGGGATTGATGTGATAGGGTCCTGTCAAAGACATATTTAAATAACTTCCGCCAACTGCGTCAGATAAAAATTCATACTCGTTCTCCGGGTCAACCGTTATAACCTCAACTCCTGTCATTAGCGACCTTAAAATTTCTAATTTCGATGCGAAACTTTTGCCTGAGCCTGCCTTTCCAAAAATCGCAAAGTTGGCATTTTCCAAAGAAAATCGGTCAAACAAAATAAGAGAATTATTGTGTTGGTTAATGCCGTACAAAATCCCCTCGTTAGAGCTTAAATCAAAAGAAACAAAAGGAAAAATACTGGAAAGAGGCTCAGTGTTCATTAGTGTGTGAATTTGTGGCCTGTCCAAGCAGTAAGGAGCAGTGGCAGAAAAGGCTTCTTTTTGCTGAAAAAGAGCCGGTTTAATATAGATAAGCCTTGCTTCTAAAATTGATCTTAAGGTATTTTCAATTTCCATTAATTCTTTTTTGCTGTTTCCGTAAACGGTTATATATATCCCCAAATGAAACATTTTCTCTCTGGCAGTTTGGAGCTTGTCTCTTAGTTCTTCCAAATCCTGGTAGGCAGTTTCCAAAACTGGATCGCGGATTAATCCTTTTTCTTCTCTTTCAGCAATTTCCGCCTGAACCTCTGTTACCCTTTTTCTTAATTGTTTCATAACCATACCTCCCGAAACAGGATGGATAAAAAAAGCAATATCCATTGGCACATCCAGGTTTATTATTGGAGAAAGCCAAGCCGTGTTTAAATAGCGCGGATAAGAAAAGACAAAAAAACTTTTTGTAAACCTTTCACCCAAACCCAAATAATTTTGCGCAACCTCAATTGAAGCCGGAGAAATAATATCCTTTGCCTGAATTGCTTCGGCTTCAAAAAGCTCTTCACCAAAGTTTGGAATCTTTTTCTTTCTTTTTGGAAATAATTTTTCTAATAGTTTCATACTTATGTAATTAATTCCGGAGGCACTTCCGGGTAATAACCCACTTCAGCTTCTTTTGGATGGTAAAGCGTCCAGAATAACTCAATTAGCTCAGGGCTTGTTAAGGGAACAGCCTGGAGTCCGCACCTCCGCAGACCCAAAGCAACAAATTCCATTCTTTGCCAGAGCTGAGTTTTAGCCCTTTGGAAACCTTCTTCAGTTAAACTTATTATTTTTTTTGGTTTTTTCATAATTCCTTTAATTTGAATCTTTTGAATGTTTATGGGCGAGAAGGGAAGGACCGCATAAAAGCTTTTTGACATAATAGTTTCTCCTTTTACCAGGCCTTCAATAAACTTTCGGTATTCAGCGGTCTGTATTTTCATTAGATCGTTCGCCTGGTCTTTTTCCAATTCCCCCAAGCTTTCCAAGTAGCCGGTGATATTTAATTTTCTTGATTGAACAATAATCTGAACAGAAAAATCCAATGAATTAAGGAAGTCTTGGAATTGATAGATAATGGCTCCCTGTTCATCTTCTGATTTCAGAGCAAAGTTTAAAGACGAGACCATTAAAATGGCTCTTAGTCCCTTGCTCTTAAGTATAATGACCCCTTCCCTAATTTGGTCTATTTCTAAAAATGATTGAGCTGAAGCTTTAGGCATGGCTTTTACTTCGCAAAATAAGCAAACCAGAACATCAGAATATCAGTAGGAAGGACATCAGATTATCAGGATATCAGGAGAAGCTATTAAAACTTAACCTGATATTCTGGCATCCTGATACTCTGCCCACTGATTTGCTGATATCCTGATATGCTGTAATATTATTTGTTATTTGGTGCTTGGTATTTGGAATTTTACCGTATCTGTGTTTCTACTTTAGTTGATAATCTGTTTAACTTGCTTTTTTCATTTATTTTTAATCCCGGTTCTTTTTCCCTTTCCTCCTTTTTTGCTTTTTTAAGAAACTTTGGCGGTAGGGCCTTTTTACGCCAAAGAAACATTTTTGGCCTGGTAGAGTAATTGAAAAAGTTCATTAAAACCGTTGGCAGGCTTTGCTTGGCGATTTTTACAAAGGCAAAGACAGATGCCAGGCCAAACAGAATAATAGCTGCTATAAAAAAGAGAGTCATTGAAGCGGTAAAATAGAGAATAAAAGAAATCACTCCAGCCCACCCGAAGTAAAGAAACTGTTTAAAAGTCAAAGGACCAACAATTTTCGGCTTTCTCTCAATAAATTGTGGAACTTTAAATTGCATGGTTATTTAATTATACCACAAAACAGAAAAAATAATAAAAAGAGATGTTAATATCTAATTTCAGCTAATTTTATTTGACAAATTCTATCTTGTCTGATATAATAAGCACATAGCAAACTAAACAATTGAATATGGATAGAATCAAAAAAAGAAAGGAGAAAAAAGATGTGGACAGCAATAGGTGTGGGGACAGGAGTAGTGTTTCTGATATGGATTATCAAATGCATATGGCTTGTGGGGCCAGCAGAAATGGCAGTAAAAGTAATATTAGGCAAAGGAAAGAAATTTTGTGACAGTGGTTTCCGTCTTGTCGCATGGTTTTTTGGCTGTTTTCTGAAAAAGTATCCTAAAAGAATATACAACTTGGATTTTCCAGCAAAGAAAGTTATTACAAAGGCAGGGAAGTTTGAGGGAAAAGAATATGGATCCGAAGAAATTGGAGTAGACGCTGTAGCATATGTGAATTTTCCTCAAAGCAAACGCCTTATAACAATTCTTGAATCACAGGTTCCCACTGATGAACAAGGATTGTTGAAATTTGTTGACGATTCAGTGGTAGCAGCTTTTAGGGTTGTTGGGGGAGAAATGACATGGCGAGAGCTTATTCAGAATATGAAAGTAGTAAAAGATGAAGCCAATAAGGTTTTTAAGGCTGCGGACGGGGTTTTGTTGAGGGCCGGGTTTGAAGCAAAAAACCTAGATTTGGTTATCAAAGAGATAAAACTTCCCGGACGTTTAGCTGAAGCTCTTCTTTTGCCCGACGTAGAAAGATTAAGGGTCGATGCTGCTGAAAGTGTTGCAAAACACCAAGCAAAAGAGGCAATGGGTCAAGTAATCCTGCAGTATTGTGAAGCAACAGGGCTATCAGCAAAGGAAGCTCAAGAGAAGATTAAAAAAAGCACAGTACTCCAAAAAGAGTTTCGAGAACGGAGTGCCCGTCTTACCGAGATAATGATAGCGGCGGAAAAAGGAGATTACATAAGGTTTGTGGTAGATGGAGCCGAAGGAGCCGAAGGAGAAGAGAAGGGCATTATAAATGCCATTGCCGCGGCAAAACTTCTCGGTCCGCTCAAAAAAGAAAAAGGAGAAAAAGAGGAGAAGAAAGAAAAAAAAGAAAAAAAAGTAAAATTCCCGATGGGGCATTACGAAACCACTGAAACTGAAATAGCTGAAGATTTGAAGTAAAAGAAGGGGTCGGAATTTCCGACCCCGTTTTTTTATAAAATAGTCAAGAATTAATTATTCAATTGTTTCTCGATATCTATCTTTTATAGGAGTAGATTTTGGTCTTTCTGATATAGATCTCGGAAGCTTTTTTTCAATAGACTTTTTTTTAGAGATAGATCGTTCTTTAAAAGGTTTAATAAAGACAAGAAGTTTTTCTTTTAACTCTTCGGCAATTTCTTTTGCTTGTTCTTTGGGAATGTTTAATCTTTCTCCTAAAAGTAGGGGCAGATTTTCTAAAGATATTTCACTTTCTGCGTATTTTCTTACCAAATATGATATTTTATAACCCGGTGAACCTTCAAATAATCCTTTTCTCTCTTTAGGAATATTAGATTTAAAAAACTTTTCCATTCTTTCTTCTTGAGATTTTCTAAAACCATATTTTTCTAAAATTCTTTCAATAATTAAATTGCTGTCATTTGGAAAAAAGGGTTCAGAGAAAATTGATTCGGGTTTTTCTTTTTGAGAAATTTCTTTTGGCATATTTTTAAACTTGCCATCTTGGATGGACATTTAATCTATTAAATCTTTTCCTTTTTTGGGCAAAGGTTTGGTTGCTTATATGAGGTGCATGAGGACTAATAGAATTATGCGCGAGCACAGTCTTTTTGATTGCTTTTTTTAGTTTGGGTTTTCCTTTTTCTTCCATTTCTCTAAACTTTGATTCATTCATCATAAATTCAAGGACAACTTTCGGATTTGATAAGGCTTCTTCTTGGACATTTTTTCGGAAGGTTTCAGGATCTATTCCAGCCATAACTTTTTCTAATGTTTCCTCTGGTTTTAATTCCAGGGCTTTACGCGTTTCTTTTTCATGTGCCCAATCAGGTCTTCTTTCTAAAACGTCATCTCTATTTAAGCCCATTCTTTGAACCATTGGTAAATATTTTTCATCCTCTTTAGAAAGCTTTCCTTTTTCAACTAAAAGCTCAAATAATCGAGCCTGTCTTAATTTATCATCATAGGTAAAGGGTCTTACTTTCATGGCTCGGCGGATTTCTTTGGGATCCATTTTTTCAAAATCTTTACCCATTTCCTGCATTTTTTTCCTTTTTTGTCTTTCGTAAGCGCCGGGCCCACCCACCATTCGACCAATGAATGGCATAGTCTCAAGTCCTTTTCTGATTGTTTTTTCAGCTTTTCTAACTGGTGCTGTTCCTCTTATTGCTCCTCCGGTGAATTCCCTTGCCCTCGTTAACTTAGCCTTTCCTTTCTTTTGAGACCAGTCTATAATTGTTCCAGCACCCCAGGCACTGGTTTTTAGACCAACGAAAAAGGATAAATAAAGGAAGACAACAACAATAAAATAAGGAAGGATGGTATCTATAACGCCTCCAGCATGTATTGTTTTGTGACTTAAGGATATTTCTAATTTACTAACTCCCGACAAAATTTGATGGCTTAAATATAGGAAAAAACCAGCAATTACCCCAATAAAACACCATTGGATAAATTGTTTCCACCACATTGTGAAATATTGTCTTGTTGTTGGAAGAATATACGCAAAAAAAGCAAGAGGTGAAAGAATAACTAAAATCCAGATAACAACATAACGCATTACAAATAAAGCAGAGTAAACAAATAAAATAGCTGCAGCCGTGAAACTAAATACGGCCAACACAATAGCATTGCCAAGGAATTCAAAACTGGTAACAAGACTTTTAAAACTCTTAAGTTCTGTCCAATTATCACTCCATTGATCGATAGTATCCCAACTAACAGCGCCTTTTAAAAAGTAGTTCATTATTATGTTTGAAGTATCAACAACTACACCGGCAATTACTGGAGTAAAATTAATCAAAAGTATAATGATTATTAGTCTTGGTAGGGTTTTTTGCCATTGGTATTCTTTGATTCTTAGGGCAGTAGCCAATCCAATAATTATTAATACAACAACAAAACCAATATTGGCTAAGTCACGGGTTAATTTCCAACCAATGTCAAGAATAAAATTGTTAGATGGGTTAGTATAAGAAAGTCCAATAAAACCTGGTCTGGTCACCCACGTTAAAATAACTGAGGCAATACCGAGTAACAAATGGCCGATACCGGCTAAAATCTGCCATGTAATTCCGATGATAACATTTGCAAGAAGTTTAAGTGTGCCCTCGGCGATTTTCCCGATATCAAATATACCGGCGGTAGCTTGATGGAATGGAACACTTATTCCTAAAAAAACAAAAAACAAAATAAGACCTAAAAGAATTGGTTTTTTTGTTTGGAAAAGGTTTTTAAGTTTGGCAAATATTCTGGGCATTGTTTTATTATAACACATTTGTTGGAATGTAAAACATTCCAGAATTTTCAATTCTCAATTATCAATTTTCAATCAATTTTCAATGAATCAATTTTCAATTTATTTAATAGATTTAGTTAACATTATCCAGTCATTAACGGTTAATGTTTCAGCGCGTCGAGAGGGCTCGATGTTATTTTTCAAGAGCCAGACTTTTATATCTTGTTTTTCTTTTTTTAATTTTTTGGCGAGGTTATTTATTAATTGTTTTCGCGGCTGGGAAAACCCAGCTTTCACGATTTTGAAGAACAAATCTTCAGCCCCAGAGGCCAGTCCTCTGTTAATTCGGGCAGCTTCCAGATGCCCGTCCTCTGGAGAAATATGTTTTATTTTTATAATCGCTGAATCCACTTTTGGTTGAGGATAAAATGATTTTTTGGAAACATAGGAAATAATTTTCACATCAGAGTAAAATTGGACAGAAATAGCCAGCAAACTCATTTTTCTCGGCTTGGCGCAGATTCTCTGGGCTACTTCTTTCTGAACCATTAAAATCATTTCAAGTGGCGGGTTTTTTTCTTCCAGAAACTTTCTAATAACTGCACTGGCAACATTATAAGGTAGGTTTGCTATAATCTTGTAACTTGTAACTTGTAACTTGTAACTTTTTGGATCTATTTTTAGGGCGTCACCGTGAATGATTTCTGTATTATCAAAATCCTTTAAAGTTTCTTTCAAAATTTCTACCATTCTTGAATCCTTTTCTACGGCAATAATCCGCCCGCCACTCTTCGCTGGGCGGTCGGCCGAAACCGCTCGCGCCAGCTCCTGCGTCAGGGTCCCAATTCCCGGACCAATTTCCAAAACAACATCTTTAGGTTTCAATTCCGCTGTCCGCACAATTTTTCTCAAAACCGATTTATCAATCAAAAAATTCTGGCCCATTCGTTTTGAGGGCAGAACATCATATTTTTTCAAAACAGCACTAGCCCCTTTTTTTGAACACAAATCCATTATTTCATTTTACCCCATAAACTTACAAAACCAAACTTCAACAATTCGGGTCAAGGACGGGCCTTGACCCAACTGTGTATAACTCTGTGTATAATTTTGTGGATAAAAAGCTTGACTAATGTGCTTACCATTGTTAACATTAAAATACTAGTTAGAAAGCGTTTTAAAATGCTTTTTGCTTGAAAGGGCAAAAAAGAAAAACATTTCTAAAACATCCCAAAAAATCTTTAAAAAGGTACAAGGATTCGGGAAAAAGATAATCACAACAAAAAGAACAAAAGGATCTTTTAAAGACCCTTTCTTTTATTTGGGCTTAACAGCAGTTTTCTTATTTTTAATCACCTGTTTTGTTAATCCAAGCGAATTGCTTTGCGGCGAAATAGTCAAAGATTTTTCCCTACTAAAAGCTCAGAGCACAAATACCTTCTGCAACCAAACAAAGGATTTATTTGTTAATCAGTCAGAAACATCGCAATTAGAATCACCGGAGCTAACAACTATTCAGGATAGCAGCATTAAAGGAATTTCGCCTCCAACTATTATTTCTTCTAAGGTTTTAGGAAGTCTAATCGGCAGTGATTATAATTTAGGGGACAGAAAAGAAACCATTGAATACGAAGTCCAGGAAGGCGACACCCTTTCCAGCATTACCAACGAATTTAATATTTCTCTAAACACTATTCTTTGGGCAAATGATTTGAGCAGCCGTTCTTTAATCCGTCCGGGCCAAAAACTTATTATTTTGCCAACCTCCGGTTTAATGCATTTGGTTCAGAGGGGGGACACGTTGGGAAATATTGCCAAAAAGTATAAAGCAGAAATAGAAGAAATTACTGACATTAACGACTTGCCTGAACAGGGAGAAATTTTTGTTGGAGACCTTTTAATAATTCCAAACGGAATAATGTCGACCGTCTCCGATCAAACAACCTATGCTCCTTTGGCTGCCTCTTACTTTATTTGTCCGATTCCAGCTCCGTGTAGAATTACCCAAGGGCTTCATCCTTATAACGCAATTGATTTTAGCAATGGCAAGTGCGCTGATCCGGTTTACGCTGCAGCTGGCGGAAAGGTACAAAAAACCGGATATGGAAATATAGCCGGCATCTATGTCCGAGTTTTACACCCTAACGGAGTAGTTACTTTTTACGGACACCTTTCTAAAATATTGGTGGGCGCTGGAGATCATGTTTATCAGGGTCAAATTATTGGTTATATTGGATATACTGGCTACACAATTCCATCTGGACCAGGAGGCTGTCATCTTCATTTTGAAGTCCGCGGCGCCAGAAACCCGTTTGCGAAATAAGTCCTTGAAAATTGAAAACAAAAGACGCTATCAACGAAAAAAATTCTCGTTGATTTTTTAATTAAGCCTAAATTTTCCATTAATAGAAATTATAGAAAATTTTTTTAGCAATTTATTCGTTTTCGCGGAAGCGGTACATTAAAGCTTCAGCGATGTGGCCGTAAGAGATGTTTTCAGAATTTTCCAAGTCGGCAATAGTACGAGCCACTTTTAAGATACGGTGATAGCCCCTAGCAGTAAGTCTGCCTGAATCAACATACTGTCGCAAAAGATTTTGAGTTTTTAAATCAACTGGGCAGTATTTTTTTATTTGGGGCAGACTTATTTCTCCGTTAACGGAAAAATGTTCACCGCCAAATCTTTGTTTTTGAACTGCTCTGGCGTTAGCCACTCTTTTTTTAATTTCCTGGCCAGTCCCTTGTGAATCCTTGCTGGCTAATTTTTCATATTTTATTTGGGGCACGTCAATAAAAATGTCAATTCGGTCAATCAGGGGTCCGCTCAATTTTCTTTGGTATTTCCGAATTTGATTTGTGGAACAACGGCAGGGTTTTTCAGGATCGTTCAAATAACCGCAGGGGCATGGGTTTGCCGCAGCCACCAGAGTAAAGCGAGCTGGCAGAGTTAAATAATGTTTTGCCCTGAGAATAGTTATTTCTCCTTCTTCAATGGGCTGGCGCAGAGACTCAAGGACATCGCGGTGGAATTCCGGCCATTCGTCCAAAAAAAGAATTCCTTTGTGGGCTAAGGTTATTTCTCCGGCACGGGGCGGATTGCCCCCGCCGATTAGGGCTGGTTCAGAGGATGTGTGATGGGGACTGCGAAAAGGTCGCAAGAGCATCAAAGGATACTCCTTTTTTAAAAGCCCGGCAATGCTGTAAATTTTGGTTACTTCCAAAGATTCTTCAAAATCAAGAGAAGGAAGAATGGAAATTAGAGATTTAGCCAAAAGGGTTTTGCCTGCTCCGGGCGGGCCAACCATCATTAAGTGGTGAGATCCGGCGGCAGAAATTTCCAAAGCTCTTTTGGCATGCTCCTGCCCCTTAATCCAGTCTATCTCAACCGGGTAATCGGGCTTTTGAGTAAAATCTTTAAGATTTATTTTATAAGAAGAAATTTCTTTTCTGTTTTCCAGGTAATCAATTGCCTCTTTTAAAGTTTCCACTCCGATTATTTTTAAACAAGAGTCTTGTCTAGAAACTAAGCTTGCTTCCGCAGCGTTTGCTTTGGGCAGGATAATTTCTCTCCATCCCATTTCTTTGGCTAAAATAGCAAAAGAAAGAACCCCCTTAACGGGTCTTAATTTTCCATCAAGAGAAAGCTCGCCAATAAAAAATTTCCCTTCCGGGAAAAACCTGATTTGTTTTGATTCTAGTAAATATCCGATTGCAATGGGAAGATCATATAATGAGCCCTCTTTTTTCAAGTCAGCTGGCGCCAGGTTCACTAAAATTTTCTGAGGTAGATCTTTCTGCGGTTTTATACTAATACTTTTTAAAGCAGAAGCCACTCTTTCTTTTGATTCCTGTACTGCCCTGTCTCCGAGTCCCACTATTTCAAATCTTCGTAATCCGTATCCAGCGTCAACTTCTACTTCTATAACCCGAGCATCTAACCCTACCACTGTTGTTGAGTAAACTTTAGAAGCCACAATATAAAATTTTCAATTATAAATGATCAATTTTCAATCAATTTTCAATGATACAATTTTCAAACCCTTGCTTATAAACAGAGTGTTTGAAAATTGAGAATTGAGACATTCAATGAAAATTGTAAATTGTAAATTGAGGATTAGCGAAGTAATTACTTGCATTTATTACAGGTTCGGGCGTCAGGTATGATTTTAAGCCTGGCAACGGAAATTTCTTTTTTACAGTTTTCACACTTTCCGTATTTCCCTCTTTTTATTTCTTCCAAAGCTAAGGTTGTGTCCTGTAAACGAGTTTCCAAAGCGTGTTCAATTGGAAGAAGAGAAGTATATTCTTCTACCTCGTCAGCCGCTTCTTCAAGATTGCCGCTGCTTGAGCTGGCGCCTTTAAAATTGGGAAATTTTGTATCCCAATCACCTTTCAAGTTCTTATCTTTTTTAGCAAAACCATGGAGCTGATTTTCCAGGGATTTTTTCTGTTCTTCTAATTTTTCTTTTAGTTCTTTAATTAGTTTTTTTGATAGCATTTTTAATCGGGTTTTCCCCAATGAGGTAGAGCTTGCAAGTTCGCTATCTTACGGGGTTAATTATATCTATTACTTTTTCCATGGTATTCCAAGACGTAGTCAATATAAGATTTTCATTAAACAGTGACCAGCATATCCCTAGGTCCTGAGTAGAAAAAGGCTGACATCTAAAAGAAACGTCTTGATACCAGCCCGTTTTAAAATAAGGAAGTAGAGCATTTTCTTGTTTGCCTAAAACAAAAAAAAGCTCGCTAGTATCATTTTCTATATTTGATTCCCACGAATTCATTAAATCTGCTAAACTTTCTTTGTCATTAATTAGCGCTACAAATCCCAAACGGTTTCCAATAATCTCAGAATCAATAAATAAAGTAAAGTCATTATTCAGTTTTTCGTAAAATGTTTCTGGACTTTTAACATTAAAGGCTGTTAAAAATTCCCTTAATCCAGTAAATGCGTTTTGTGTTTTGTTTTTAATTAAAATGCGCAAAATCTGCTTTTCTTG
The DNA here is from genome assembly GCA_964624815.1 of uncultured Candidatus Saccharibacteria bacterium. Taxonomy (GTDB): domain Bacteria; phylum Patescibacteriota; class Minisyncoccia; order Minisyncoccales; family CAZUZH01; genus CAZUZH01. The sequence continues at coordinate 4,962 of CAZUZH010000007.1, read as the reverse complement.
GAATTCAGCATTTATTGTTTGAGAAATAAGTCCTGGAATTTCGTTTTCAGATAAGATTTCCATAATCGGAAGACTTTCTATTGGTATTAAGGCGGTTGGAATTCTTAATGGCTCATCAAATGGAACATTTTCTTCTAATTCGGCAGGTTTTTTTACGGTTCTAATGACTGCATACCAATACCAGAAAGTAATAATCCCGGCAAGAGAAACAAGAACCACAAAAAGGATTATTAGTCTGACCCAAAGCTTTTCACCAACCGAGAGTTTTTCCGGCAAGGGCCGGAAGATTATCTCTTTTTTGCCAGAACGTCCAATTTCAGGAAGTTTCGGCGATTTCAAAGGGGTGCCTTCTTTTTCCTGAATTTTGATTTTTTCCAAAAAGTCTTTTCGTTGTTTTTCCTCCTTTTCTTGGATATCCAAAAGCCTTTCTTTTATTTTATCTATTTTTTTAAGCCTTTTCTCTTGTTCTTCAGCTTCTAAAACTTTTCTTTTTTCTCTTAAACCTTTAAGTTTTTCCTTTATACTTAGCCCAGGTTGAAAAGACTCAGCTGGTTCTGGTTTTTTCTCAGGGATTTTTTCTGGTTCAGTTTTCTTTGGAATTGGTTCTCTAACTTCTGGCGGAGTCCCCGGTTTTATTTTCTTTAAAGCTGCTTTCTCTGGAATCCCAGACAGGAACTTATTTATTTCATCAATTTTTCGCTTCAGTCTTTCCTCTTTTTTCAAAACATAGTTTAATTTCAAATCAATTTCCTTGATTGACAGCTCTATTTTTTCTTTTTCTTTTTCTATTCCCCACCTCTGGCACTCTATTTTCTTTCTTTCATTTTCTTTTTCCCATCTTTGTTTTTCAATGTCTCTTTTTTCTTCTGGATTCTGGATTAATCTTTCTTGTTCTTCCAAAACTTGTTTTTCTTTTTCCACAGTTCTTTCCCTGTCAGAGATTTGTTTTAATCTTCCTTCTGTTTCATTAAGATTTTCATTTAATTTATTTTTTTCTGATTGAAGGGGCTGGATTTCTTTGACTATCAGCTCTTCAAGAGTTTTTTGGGATATAATTCTTTCTTTTTCCAGTTTTACTTTATTTTCTTTTTTCTTAATTATTGTTAGTTTGGCTTTTAGTTCTTTGATTTCAATTAAAATCTCTTTAATATTTAGATTAATCTCTTTGATTGCCAAGTCTATTTCATATTTCTGTTTTTCTTTTTCCCACCTTCTGATTTCTATTTTTCTTCTTTGTTCTTCCATTTGCCATCTGGTTCTTTCTATTGTCTGCCTTTCCCGTAAAGACTTGGCTGTTTCCTCTCTTTTTTCAGTGGCATTTATTTTTTCTTCAATTTGTCTTTCCTCGTTTAGGATTGGTATAAGAGTTTTTTCTAAGACTTGTTTTTCTAAAAAGAGATTAGACCTTTTAAGCTCTATTGGCCGTTTTCTTGCTTTAAGGTTTTTTATCTCTTTCCTTATTTCTGCTTTCTGCTGTTTTAAAAGCTGGGAAGATAGTCTTTTTTTCTCTCTTTTGGCCTCTTCGGCTGCTCTCTTTCTTATTTCCTGAACTGACCTTTTTTCTGCTTCCAGAAGTTTTATTCTTTCTTCTTCAGCTTTTTTGAGATGCCATTCTCTTTTTTTTCTTTCTTCCTCCCCTGCTTTTCTTTGTTCAATTCTTATCTGCTCCTGTTCTCTTTCTTTTTCTTTTTCTTTTTCTCTTTCTTTTTCTCTTTCTTTTATTTTTCTTTGTTCAATTCTTGTTTGCTCCTGTTTTTCTTCTTGTTCTTCTTTTCTTTCTCCCTCTCTTCTTTCTATTCTTTCTTTCTCTTCTTCAGCTCTTTTTTCTTCCATTACCTCTTTTTCTATTTGTTGTTTTCCCTCCCTTTTGCGTTCTTCTTCTTTTCTCTTTTGTTCCTGATCTATTCTATATTTTTCTTGTTTGGCCTTTCCCAAAACATCTTCCTTAAAAGCCTCTTTTTTCCTTTCTTCATCAATCGCTGAAGGAGTTTCTGGCTTTTTTACTTCCAAAACTTCCTCCATTTGCTGGGGACCCTCTCTTTGCAGCCGAGCAATGTCTTTTTGCATTGTTCTAATATCGGCCGGATCTATTTGAAATTCCTTTATTTCCTCCATAGTACGACACTAATACACTAATTCATGCTAATGATGCTAATATTTGTATCATTAGTATAAATTTGTATATTGGCATCGACAAATATAATTAGTATTCATTAGCCTGTCTGCCTGTCTGTCTGCAGACAAACATATTGGCATAGATTTTACTTTCTTAATGACAGATCTATACGGCCCTGTTCGTCTATAGATATTATCTGGACATTTATGGTCTGCCCCACGCTTATAACATCGCCAGCTTTTTTAATGAATGAGCCTCTGTCTTTTTTATTCAAAGAGCCCATTTTAGAAACATGAAGCAGGCCTTCTTGATTTGGAATAAGTTCTATAAAGGCTCCGAAATCAAGGACCCTTTTCACTTTACCTTCAAAGATCTCGCCAATCTTTACCTCTCTGGTTAGATTTTTTACCCAATTAACAGCTTTTTCAGCTCCCTCTGGTGATTCTGATGTAATAAACACTTCACCGGTATCTTCAATATCAATAGTTACTTCACATTCCTCAACAATTTGATTAATCATTTTTCCGCCAGGACCAATTACCTTTCCAATTTTCTTGGGGTCTATTTGAACGGTAATAATTCTCGGCGCATAAGGAGAAAGCTCGGGCCTTGGTTTGGCTAAAACTTTTTCCATTTCCCCTAAAATTTGAACACGACATTTTTTAGCCATTTCCAGAGCCTCTTTGAATATTTTATCATTAATGCCATCGAACTTAACATCCATCTGGATAGCAGTTATGCCGTCTTTGGTTCCGGCTACTTTAAGGTCCATGTCTCCGTGAGAATCTTCGGGTCCCTGAATATCAGCCAAAAGCCTGTAATTGCCTTTTTCTTCAGCCATTAAACCAATTGCAATTCCTGATGCAGGATTTTTAATTGGCACTCCAGCATCCATTAAGGCTAAAGAAGAAGAAGATACCGAAGCCATAGAACTTGACCCGTTGGAAGAAAGAATTTCCGAAACAATTCTAATGGTATATGGAAACTCATCAACATTAGGAAGCAAGGGCAGCAAGGCTTTTTCCGCTAGCATTCCGTGTCCAATTTCTCTTCGGCCCGGACCCCTTAAAGGCCTTGTTTCGCCAACTGAGTAAGGCGGAAAATTATAGTGGTGCATGAACCTTTTCTTGCCCACGACTTCCATGCCTTCCAATATCTGCTGGTCGCCAGGACCGCCTAAAGTTAAAATAGATAAAGACTTAGTTGTTCCTCTGCAAAAAAGCCCGGAACCATGTGTTCTAGGCAAAAGCCCGGATTCCATTTTAAGTTCTCTGATTTCATCCAGCCTTCTTCCATCTTGCCTTTTTTCATTTTTTAGGATATTTTCATGGATTATTTTATCAATTTCCTGTTCAAAAAAATCTAGAGCTATTTTTATTTTATCTGGATCAGAATAATTTTCTTCAATAGATTTTATTAAGTTTTGTTTGATTTGTTCTTTTCCCTGATTTCTTTCAATTTTAGATTTTTTATAAAGGGCATTTTCTAATTTTTTAGCCAAAACTTCTTTTACTTGTTTTTCTATTTCTTTTTTCTGAACATTTTCCGGAATAAGGATCTTTTCTTTGCCAAGCTTTTTAACAATATCTTTTTGAAAATCAATTAATTTCTTAATTTCTGTTTCAGCCTTTTTCCAACTTTTTAAAACATCGCTTTCAGAAACCTCCTGCGCATGAGCTTCAATCATATTCATTAAAACTTTATTGTTTTCTCTTGCTTCGTTAGAGGCTTGTCCTTTTTGTAATTTTCCTTCGTTTTTGTAATCTCTAATAGGGTCAACCCCAGAAACCAAAAAATCTAATTTTGTTTTTTCTCTTTCTTTATAATTGGGGTTTAAAATAAAGTCGCTATTCAGGCTTCCTATTCGGACTGTCCCTATGGGTCCTGACCAAGGAATATCAGAAAGAGAAAGAGACAAAGAAGCGCCGAGTAAACCCAAGATATCAGGATCATTTTCACCGTCCCATGAAAGGCAAGTGATAATTACCTGGATTTCCCGTTTTAAATCCCTTGGAAACCTTGGTCGAATTGCTCGGTCAATTAAACGAGCAGTGATGATAGCTTCGTCAGAGGGCCTTCCTTCCCGCCTAATGTAGCGGGAGCCTCCGATTCTGCCAGCAGCGTAATATCTTTCTCTATATTCAACAGTGAGTGGAAAATAGTCAAGGTTTGTTTCCCGGCTTGACATTACTGCAGCAGCTAAGACTAGAGTGTCGCCGCAGCGAACCAAACAAGAACCATTGGCTTGTTCAGCCAGGTTCCTTATTTCAAATTCTATTTTTTTGCCGTCTATTTCAACGTTGAACTTATTCATTATCTTTTTAATAAATATTTTTTGGGATCCTGTCCTAAGTCAATAAAATCATCAGCTACTTCTTTTAATTTGCCAGAAGCTGATTTGCCAAAAGCAACGATTTCTACTTCAGATGGTTTAGAGTTTTTAATATATTCAACTAATGGAACAAAATCACCATCGCCAGTAACTAAAATAATAGAATCCAAAAAACTGCTGTATTTTACAGCGTCTATTGCCATGCCAACATCCCAGTCGCCTTTTTTAAGACCTCCTGGAAAAATCTGAAGATCTTTTACCTTTGTTTCAATCCCAATTCGTGTTAGAGCTTCAAAAAATCCTTTTTCCTCTCCGCTTTCTGTTTTAATCACATAAGCTAATGCCCTGATTAACTTTCTGCCAGAAACCGCTGTTTTCAGAACTTCTTTGAAATTGACTTTGGAGTTATAAATATTTTTGGCTGAATGATACATATTCTGAATATCCATCAAAACAGCCACTCTTTGTTCTTTGTGTTTTATTAACATAAAATCGATTCTAATATACGAATTTA
>CAZUZH010000006.1:0-33743 GCA_964624815.1 uncultured Candidatus Saccharibacteria bacterium | reverse complement strand
AACAATGAATAAAAAAATAAAATCTTTCACTTTAATAGAGATATTAGTTGTTGTATCTGTTATTGGTTTGCTTTCCAGTATTATTTTGGTTAACTTGAAAGGTGCAAGGAAAAAAGCTGAAGTTGCTAAAAGTTTAGAATTCAACCAAAGTGTTTTTCATTTTTTAGGTTCTGAAGCAGTAGCTATTTTGGATTTTGACGAGGGAGGACCAGGTACTTGTTCGGGCGGAGGAGATATTTGTGATAGGTCTGGCAATGGAAATCATGGAGTTAATTACGGCGCTGAATGGAAGTGCGAAAGCGAGGACACAGCAAGCGGGAAAGGCTGCGCTTTAAGTTTTAATGGCAGCAGTTATGTGGAAATACCTGATAGTCCCAGTTTAGCCCTTCCTGCTAATGATGAGACAGTTTTGTTTTGGGTAAAGCATGACCACAGCCAACGTATATTCAGCAGCAATGGCAATCTAAGAATACTAATGGGAAACGGTTGGAATTTTATAGATACTTTTGACAGTATATTGGCAGTTTCTTCTCCTGGTAATAATGACAATAATTGGCATTTGGTGGGCTATGTTATATCCGGTGTTACAGTAAAATCTTATGTTGACGGCAAGTTGGTTGATGAGCGTGCCACTTTTCCACCCAGACAGGTTTGCTGCCCGGCCACTTTTTGGTGGCTTGGAAGGGCTTGTAATATATTTGGGCATGATTGCGACAAGTATTACACAGGCCTTATTGATAATGTTTATATTTATAATAAAGCTCTTACTGTTGCCGAAGTTCAAAGACATTATGTTGAAGAGTTAAAACATTGTATGGCAATGAGTGAACAACCCAATTGACAACACTTTTCAAAAAAGATATTTTAAGATTATAATATGATTAAATCTAAAAAAGAAAAAACTGAAAAAACTGAACATGCCCGCAGTGCTTCGCCCAGCGATGCAGGCGGGAAAACTGATATTGAAGAAACAGTTGAAGATATTAAACAACGTTTTGGCGAAGGCGCCATTATGACTTTGAGAGATGTAAGGGCGGTGGATGTTGATGTAATCTCAACCAGTTCCATTTCGCTGGACGCGGCTTTAGGTGTTGGCGGTATCCCTCGCGGCAGAGTGATTGAAATTTATGGTCCTGAAGCTAGCGGCAAAACAACATTGGCGCTTCATGTTTGCGCTGAAGCCCAGAAGCAGGGAGGAGTAGCAGCTTTTGTTGACGCTGAACATGCTCTTGACCCTGATTATTCTAAGAGGATTGGTGTTAAGGTTAATGATCTTTTGATTTCCCAGCCGGATTCCGGGGAGCAGGCATTACAAATTGTAGAAGCCTTGGTTAGGTCGCGAACAATTGATGTTATTGTTATTGATTCCGTAGCTGCATTAACTCCAAGGGCAGAAATTGCCGGCGAGGTTGGAGATGTCCATATTGGCCTTCAAGCTCGTTTGATGTCGCAGGCATTACGCATGTTGGCCGGAATTATACACAAGACTAAAACCTCGGTTATTTTTTTGAATCAGACCCGAATGAAAATAGGCGTTCAATGGGGAAATCCAGAAACAACGCCAGGAGGTTTAGCTTTGAAGTTTTATTCTTCAGTGAGAATTAATTTGCGGAGAATTGCCCAGATAAAAAAAGCAGATGAAATTATTGGCTCCAGAATTAAGGCTAAAATTGCTAAAAATAAAGTGGCTGCGCCCTTTAAGATTGCAGAATTTGATATTTATTACAATGAAGGAATTTCCAGATTCGGCGATATTGTCAATGCCGGGCTAAAAGCAGGAATAATTAAAAAATCCGGCAGCTGGTTTCAATATGAAAACACCAAACTCGGACAGGGAACAGATGGCGCAAAAGAGTTTTTAAGAGCTAATCCGGTAATAGCCAATAAAATTAAGAAAGAAGTGTTGTTAGAAAATAGAAAATAGAAAGTAGAAAGTAGAAAGTAGAAAATAGAAAACAAATAATATTCCTTGTTCTGTCCTCAGAGTATTTGTATTTGGACATAGCAGACAAACGGTCGTACCATTTCTATGTCTTTTTCTAATTTAAAAAGCAGCCAAAGGCTGTTTTTTTGTCTATTGTCCGATATTTATCATCTAATATCCCTGCCTTGGGCGGGCAGGCAATATCTAATATCTATTTCTTTGTAAACGGGAGTAATCCTAAAACCCTGGCGCGTTTGATAGCCTTAGATAGTTTTTTTTGGTGTTTGGAACAGACTCCTGTTTTTTTCTTTCCTCTGATTTTTCCTAAACCAGACATGAATCTTTGAAGGAGTTCCACTTCCTTAAAGTCAATATCTTTTATGTTTTTTTGGCAAAAGTAGCAAGCCATATTCTTTCGCCCTCGCTCACCTTCGTTCGCTCGGGCTCAGTCAAAATTAAATATAAAATATAAAATATAAAAAACACATATCAAAAACAGAAAAGCATAATTCGGATAAAAGTATAATGCTATCTAGCATTGAACTTTTTGCGTTTTTATGTTTTTGTCTTTTATCTTTTATTTTTGGTTTTTTATTTTTTAAAACGGTATATCTTCTACTCTTATTTCTTCTTCAGGCTGGTCGGCAGGACTTGGAGCAGGATTCTCTTTTGGTTTTTCTTGTTCTTGCTGTGGGTTAGCGGCTTCTTCTGTTTCTTGAGAAGCAGAAGTTAATTTGGGTTCTGGCCGTTCTTTGGTTTCTGTTGCTTTTGGATATACGTTTTCTTCAATAATCGGTATTTCTTCCTGTTGCGATGTTCTTGATTCTGGAGGCGCTTGTGATATTCTTCCTACTCCCCTTGGCCCTAATTGCAAATTCTCAGCAATTATTTCTGTTCTGTATCTTCTATTTCCGCTGGCGTCCTGCCAAGAGCTTGTTCTGATTCGTCCTTCAATTAAAACAAGAGAACCCTTTTTTAAATATTGGGCGCTGATGTCTGCCAGTCTGCCAAAAGCAGTTACATTATGAAATTCAGCATCCTGTTTTTTTTCTCCGTTTCTATCTGTATAAAATCGATTAGTAGCTATTCCAAAAGAAGTAACTGACTTGCCGCTTGGCAAGGCTCTGTTTTCAGGATCCCGGGTTACATTGCCTAAAATAAAGGCTTTATTTAAATTCATGAATTTCTCTACGAATTACGAATAAATACTAATATACGAATATTTGACACTAACACTTTTAGTACGATCTACTATATGTATTAGTTAGCTTCTTTTCTTAATTCAAGAATATATTTTATAATTACAAGGGAGGAAGAAAAGCAAAAATTTATTTTTGTATTTCGACCGAACGCCATAAACTGCAATACCTTAATGAATCAAGATTTTTGAGCGAAGCGAAAGGTTCTTAATTCGTACCCTTTTCGTATTTCGTAGCTCATTTGTTAAAAGTTCTATTTTATTTCTCGACTTTTCTGTTTAATTATACATCGCCTAAAATTTCCTCTAATTTTTTATCTAATTTTTCTAATTCAACCTTTTCTTCAGATTTTTCTTTTTTTTCTACAACAGGAGCTTGAAGAATTTTTCTTGTTAACCTTCTTTTAATTGGTTTTTCTTTTCCAATTTCTTTTTTAATAAGCATAAACCTCAAAATATTTGATTCAGCCTCAAGGGATTTTTTAAATAATTCCAGTTTTTCCGGCTCTGAACTAAAATTTAAAGTGTAAATATATGCGCTAGTCTGTTTTTTAATAGAATAAGCTAAGTTCTTTTTAATTGGAGTGTTTTGATTTATATCCAAAACACCTCCGTTTTCTTTTATTATAGCGTTTATTTTTTCCGATAGAGATATTATTTCTTGCTTTTCGATATTAGGCGAGATTAGGCAAGTAAGTTCGTACTTCTTCATAGTCGTGGATGCGAAATACGAAAGTTTTACGAATATATGAAAGTGCTAACTAGTCTCAGTCTCCTTTTCGTATGTTCGTATGTTTTTCGTATTTCGTGGCTAAATTTTGAACTCAACCACTTCGTTATTTTGAATAATATAATCCCTGCCGACTGTTTTTATTTTGCCTGTTTCCCGGGCTTTAGTCCAGGAAATATTGTCTATTAAAGCTTGCGAGTCAATTACTTCAGCTTTTATAAATTTTTCTTGGAAATCAGAATGAACCAAGCCGGCTGCCTCAAAGGCAGTGCTGTCTTTTTTTAAAGTCCAGGCTCTTAATTCTTTTCCACCGGCAATTGTATAAAAAGTTATCAACTCTAAAATATCGTAGCAAATTCTGATTAATTGGTCAAGTTTGGAATCAGAAATCTGGAGTTGTTTTATTTCTTCTGCAGATAAATCACTTAGTTCGACTTCATTTTTTAAATCCAGATAAAGAGTGTTTTCTTTAATATCTGATTCAAGTCCTCCCTCTTTTTTGTTAAACACATAGACTATTGGTTTACAGGTTAGTAAAAAGAGCTCTGAGAGATTATTTTTGATTTCATGGAAATTAGGAATATCTCTAATTAATTTTTCCGCTTTTAACCAGGTTTTGATTTTTTCCAGAGTATTTATTTCCTCAAGGGTTCTTTTGTCTTTGCTTTTTGCCTCTTTTTTAGTCTTTTCAATTCTTTGTTCGATGGTTTCCAGATCTTTTGCTATTAGTTCATTATTAACAATTATTATATCTCTTTGCGGATCAATTGTTCCGTTAACGTGGCTGATTTTTTCTGACTCAAATATCCGAACTATCTGGCAAATAACATTTACCTCCCTTATACGGGCTAAGAATTGGTTTCCCAGTCCTTCTCCCTTGTGCGCATTTTTTACCAATCCGGCAATATCAACAAATTCAATAACTGTTGGAGTAGTTTTAGAAAGATCGAAAACATTAGCCAAAACATCAAGCTGTTTGTCCGGCACAGCAACTATTCCAATATTTGGTTCAATTGTGCAGAAAGGATAATTGGAGATATCAACTTGTTTTTTAGTGAGTGCCTTGAAAAGTGTGGATTTACCGACATTTGGCAGTCCCACTATGCCTACGGAAAACATGAACTAATAGAAATCCAAAATCCAAAATCCAAATCACAAATCAAGCTCAAAACCCAAAATCCAAATAATTACCCTATTTTTTGAGCTTTGAGCTTTGGATTTGATTTGACATTTGGGCTTTGATATTTGGATTTAATAAAGTTGCTATATTTCCAACTTAGCACTAAAATAAGAATATATCAACTAAATTTTCAATTTTCAATTTTATAATTTTCAAACAATATGCTTAATCTATCTATCTTTAAAAATTATGACATAAGAGGTGTCTATCCAGGCGAACTTGATGAGAAATCAGCCTATTTAATTGGCAGAGCTTTTGTTAAGTTTTTGGGGAAGCCAAACGCTAATATTGTAATTGGAAGGGATGTCAGGCTTTCTTCTTCTAATCTTTTTAAATCCTTAACCAAGGGAATTGTAAAACAAGGCGCTAATGTTATTGATATTGGTTTTTCTACTTCTCCAATGATGTATTTTGCTGTTGCTCATTTTAAATTTGATGGAGGAATAGAGATTACAGCCAGCCATAATCCAGCAGAATACAATGGTTTTAAAATAGTAAGAGAAAAGGCAATACCAATAGGCAAAGAGGCTGGTTTAAAAGAGATTAGAGACATAGCTTTGTCTATTAGCTTAAAGAGCAATAATACTGTTGAGGGTAAGGTTATAAGAAAAGAAATTATAAAAGACTATATTGATTTCAATCTTAAATTTGTTGATGTAACCAAGATAAATCCTTTGGAAATAATAATTGATACAGCTAAGGCTGTATTGGGAATTTTTATTGAGGACATAATGTCCTGTATACCATGTGAAACTAAATATATTTTTAAGGAAATAGACGGTAGCTTTCCAAATCACGACCCGGATTCTTTAATCAAGGAAAATTTAAAAGTCCTTCAGAAAGAGGTGAAAACCAGAAAAGCTGATTTAGGAGTTTCCTTTGACGGCGACGGCGACAGAATGATGCTTGTTGACGAAAAAGGAGAATGTATCTCAGGAGACTTAATTACTGCTTTAATGTCTGAAATGATTTTAAAAGAAAATCCTGGTTCCAAAATTCTATATGATTTAAGATCAAGCAGAATAGTAGAAGAGACTATTAAAAAAGACAAGGGCATTCCAATAATGTATAAAGTAGGACACTCTTTAATAAAGGAAAAGATGCGCCAAGAGAATATTATTTTTGCAGGAGAATTATCAGCTCACTTTTTCTTGAAACAGAGTTATTTTTTTGAAGCTCCTTTCTTTGTTTTATTTAAAATTCTTGAGGAGATTTCCAAAACAGGAAAGAGCATTTCAGAATTAATCAAGCCATTTAGAAAATATTATCATTCTGGAGAAATAAATTTTGAAGTTTTAGAAAAAAACAAAAAAAAGATAATTAAGAAATTAGCCGAACGTTATAAAGATGGTAAAGTTTCTTATTTAGATGGGTTGCGAATTGATTTTAAAGATTGGTGGTTTAATGTGCGGTCGTCGCATACTGTTGATTTTTTCCGTTTGAATATAGAAACAAATAAGAAAAAAGACCTTGAAAAGAGAATAAAAGAAGTGAGTAAATTAATAAGCCCTTGATTTTTAAAGAGTTTATGTTAGAATAAAAAAATCATTATCTAATATTTCCGCCTTCGCTCTTGCTTTTGCTAAGGCTACGGTGGGCAAGAATGCTTCGGACTTCTGCCGACAAAGCCGCTTTCGGCCGACTAAGTCGGCGGGCGAGCAATATCTAATATCTAATATCTAAATTATGAACGGTACAAATTTTACACATAAGGCGCAAGAAGCTATCCTTAGGGCGCAGAATTTTGCCAGAGAAAGAGAACAGCAGCAGATTGACGCTCTTCATTTGCTTTGTGCCTTACTTTCTCAAGAAGATAGTATAGTTTTAAATTTACTCCAAAAACTTGGAGTTGATTTTGAAACTTTAAAGAAAAAAGCAGAGAGCGGGCTTAACAGAATTTCTACTATTGCTACGCCTCAGGCTTTTGGTCAGTTTTATTTAACTCAGGATATGGCTAGGGTGATTGAAAGAGCGCGTCAGGAATCTTTGAAAATGAATGATCAGTTTATTTCAGTTGAACATTTGTTTTTGGCTCTTTTGGACATTAAAAGCAAGGCAAAAGAGCTTTTAGACAAGGTCAGTTTTTTAAACGCAAGAGGCGGAGGCACAGCGACTTTAGAACCGCAAAAACTTAATTATTTTACAGCATCAAAAGTTTTAGCACAGATTCGCGGCGGGACAAGAATTACTGACCCAGAACCTGAATCAAAGTATCAAGTGATTGAAAAATACGCGCGCAATTTAACTACGCTTGCCCAAACAGGAAAACTTGACCCGGTTATTGGGAGAGAAACAGAGATTAGAAGATTGATGCAGGTTCTTTCCAGAAGAACTAAAAACAACCCTGTTCTTATTGGTGAGGCTGGTGTTGGTAAAACAGCTATTGTTGAAGGCTTAGCTCAAAAAATAGTTAGAAAAGATGTTCCTGAAAGCTTGAAAGAAAAAGAAATTATTGCTTTGGATTTGGGCGCTTTAGTTGCAGGCACCAAATATAGGGGAGAGTTTGAGAGCAGAATTAAGGCTCTTTTGCGGGAACTCAATAAAGCTGGCGGTAAATATGTTCTTTTTATTGATGAGCTTCACACTTTGGTTGGCGCTGGAGCAGCAGAGGGGGCGATTGACGCTTCAAATCTTTTAAAGCCAGCATTAGCCAGGGGCGAACTAAAGGCAATTGGAGCCACTACTTTAAAAGAGTACCAGAAATATATTGAGAGAGACGCAGCTTTAGAAAGAAGATTTCAGCCAATTTACGTTGAAGAGCCGAGTATTGAAGATACATTTTCTATTCTGCGCGGAATAAAGGAAAAGTATGAGCTTCATCATGGAGTAAAAATAAAGGATTCAGCGCTTAAGTCTGCGGCTGAACTTTCAGCTCGCTATATTTCTGATCGCTTTCTTCCGGATAAAGCCGTAGATTTAATGGACGAGGCAGCGTCAGCTCTCCGTTTGGAGATTGAATCTGAACCAAAAGAGATTGAAGGGATTAGAAAGGAAATTGAGAAACTGGAAATAGAAAAACAGGCTTTGAAGTCCGTCTCAACAAAGACTCCGGTGGGCAAGGAAGAAAAATTTCGATTGATAGCCATTAACCGTTCTATAGCTGATTTAGACGAAAAGCTCAAAGGTATTGAGTTGAAATGGAAGAGTGAGAGGGATTTGATTCAGAAAATTAAAGACAAAAAAAAAGAAATTGATAATCTCTCTTTTCAAACCGAAAAAGCGCAAAGAGACACCGATTTGCAAAAAGTTGCCGAGATTAAATATGGAAGAATTCCTGAGACCTTGAAGGAAATTAAAAAGTTGGAAAAACAGTTGAGCAATATTCAAAGAAAGCACAAGATTTTGAAAGAAGAAATTTCTGAAGAAGATGTAGCCCAAGTGGTTTCTTCCTGGACAGGAATTCCAGTAACCCGTTTGATTGAAGAAGAGGCTAAAAAATTAAAGAACATTGAGGAGATTATTTCTAAAAAATTAATTGGTCAGAAACAAGCTATTGAAGTAGTAGCTAATGCTATTCGGCGCTCCAGGGCAGGAATAGCTGAGGAGAATAGACCCATGGGTTCTTTCATGTTTTTAGGACCAACAGGAGTTGGTAAAACTCATCTCGCCAGGTGCTTAGCTGAGTTTTTATTTAATGATGAAAATTCTTTGATTCGTTTGGATATGTCCGAGTACATGGAGCGGCACACGGTTTCTAAAATTATTGGTTCTCCGCCTGGTTATGTTGGTTATGAAGAAGGTGGCCAGCTCACAGAAAAGGTTCGCCGCAGACCTTATAGTGTTATTTTATTTGATGAAATTGAAAAAGCTAATCCGGAAGTATTTAATATCCTACTTCAGATTTTAGAGGATGGCCGCTTGACCGACGCAAAGGGCCGGGAGGTTTCTTTTAAAAACACTATTTTAATTATGACTTCCAATGTTGGTTCTGAATATATTGCCAAGATGGGTTCTCTTGGTTTTTTGGGAGAAAAGGAACAGGCTTCTGGCGGGTCTTTGAAAGACAAAGTAATGGATTCTTTGAAAGAACAGTTTAGGCCTGAATTTTTGAACCGGATTGATGAAATTATTATTTTTAATCACCTGAGCGCTTTGGAAATCAAAAAGATTGTTGAGATTGAGCTTGCTAAAGTTAAGGAAAGACTAGCCAAAAAGAAAATTAAAATCAAGATTTCAGAAAAGGCAAAAGAACTTTTAGTGGAGCGCGGTTTTGACATAAATTTAGGTGCTAGGCCTTTAAAACGGGTGATTCAGAGATTGGTTCTTAATCCTTTATCTTTGAAAATTATCAGTTCAGAGGCGCAGGAAGGAGACTTGATTAATATTGATGTTCAAGATAATAAAATTGTTTTTGGTCTGCCATCGGTAGTTTTTGGCGTTGAAAAAAGAGAAAAAGTTAAAGTAAAATAAAAATGTCCGATTTTGGATTTACTATGTTGGAAAAAATTATTGATTTATCAATTTGGCGAAATATTATTCTAGGTAATACGATTGAAAAATACGCAATTGCTTTAATTGCTCTTTTTTTTCTTCTTTTGGTTTTTAAGATTTTTCAGAAGTTCATTATGCACCGCTTGAAAAGATTAGCTGAAAAAACTGAAACTGATATTGATGATGCTTTGATAAAAATTGTTAAATCAATCAAACCTCCCTTTTATTTCTTTTTAGGTCTTTGGCTGGCTCTGCGTTTTTTATTCATTAATGAATTTCTTAACAAAGTTATTAATGCTATTTTGATTATTTTCGTTATTTATCAGATTGTTAAGGCGGTTCAGATATTAATTAATTATATTGCTGAGAAGAAAATTAAAGATTCTAAGAAAACAATTCAAGTGGTGAGTCAGATAGCCAAAGGAATTATTTGGCTTTTTGGTATTTTATTAATTCTTTCTAATCTTGGAGTTAATATTACTTCCTTGATTGCTGGTTTGGGCATTGGCGGCATTGCAGTTGCATTAGCAATTCAGAATATTTTAGGTGATTTGTTTTCTTCTATAGCTATTTATTTTGATAAACCTTTTGAAGTTGGTGATTTCATTGTTGTTGGCAAAGAAATGGGTTCAGTAGAGAAAATTGGGATTAAAACAACCCGGATTAGGTCTCTGCAGGGTGAGGAAGTTATTATTTCCAATAGAGAATTAACCTCTGCACGAGTTCATAATTTCAAGAGATTGGAAAAACGTCGGGTAGTGTTAACGCTCAACGTTGCTTATAATACCGATTCAGAGAAACTGGCAAAAATTCCTTTGCTGATTAAAGAAATTATTGACTCAATTGAAGTAGCAAGTTTTGACAGAACTCACTTTAAGCAGTTTGCTGATTCAGCTCTGATTTTTGAGGTTGTTTATTATGTTGATACCAATGATTATGTGAAGTATTTGGACATTAACCAGGAGGTTCATTTGAAGATTAAACAGGCGTTTGAGCGCGAAAAGATTGCCCTTGCTTTCCCAACCCAGACTATTCATCTGGCGAAATAGAAGTGTGTAACATGTAATATATAATAAAAAACACGTCGAGGACGAGCCTCGACGTGTTTTTCTTTCTTTGATTACATATATAGGCAATAATAAGGATCTTTGCAGTCAAAACCTTGAATGGTTTCATCCCAGTCATTTTCCAAATACTCACTCTCTTCGTTCCCCAGTAAAACTCTGATTAGATAATTCTGACCAGAATTTAAATCTTGATAATCATAGTTTTCATTGCGAGTTGGCATAGAAGCCAGAAGATGTTCTTTTTTTAGAATTTCAATTAAATCTTCCCAACGTTCCAGGCTTGAATCGCCAGTAATCTGTGGATAGGTCTGATTGTTAGAATAATAAAGCTCAAGGGCGGTTGAAAACTGCTTTAGATTAGCAATACCCTGAACATTTTGCGCTGCAGAAATTATATCCTGGGACTTGATAGAAACTCCAGCAATAACTAAAGAACTTGTGCTCAAAACGAGTAGTAAGCCAATAGCCGAAGCTCCTTTTTGTTTATTGGATTTTTTCATAATAAATAATTATAGCACTATAAAGAAAAAAAGTCAAGCCCGCCGACTTGATAGCGGCGGGCTTGACACCCTTCTTTTACACGAAGTGAAAAGGGGGGAGTGAACTGTTCTCGTTGTTTTAAATCAATCCCATATTCTGTTTAATTTCCCGCATGGTTGAAGAGGCAATAACCTGAGCCTTTTTTCTGCTTCGGTTTAGAATTTCTTCAACATAGGATTTTCTTGTCTGAAGTTCTTTTTTCTTTTTCTGAAACGGCTCAAATTTTCTAATCAAGAGATTAACTAAAGATTTTTTGAAATCAGCGTATCCCTTTCCAGCAAATTTCTTTTCTAAATCTTTTATTGATTTTTCTCCAAACAGACTGTAAATGGTTAAAAGATTGGAAATGCCCGCTTTTTTCTTTATATTGTACTTTATATTTTTGCCAGTGTCAGTCTTAGCAGACATTATTTTTTTTCTAATCACGGCAGGAGGATCAGAAAGAGCCAGATAGTGTTGTTCGCCTAAAGATTTCGACATTTTTTTACTCGGATCAGCTAAACTCATGATTTTAGCGCCTGTTTTTGGGATGATTCCATGTGGCAAATCAAAAGTTTTGCCAAAAGTTTGATTGAATTTTCTGGCAATTAATCTGCATAATTCTATATGCTGTGACTGGTCTTTACCAACCGGAATAGCATCAGTCCTGTAAAGCAATATGTCAGCAGCCATTAGAACAGGGTAGTTAAAAAGCCCGACATTAACATTTTTTGAATGCTCCTTGGATTTTTCTTTGAATTGAGTCATTCTTTTTAATTCTGCGAATGGAGTAATTGTGTTTAATAGCCAACACAGTTCAGAATGTTCTTTTATTTGCGACTGAACAAAAATAATTGATTTGCTTGGGTCAATTCCAAGAGCCAAATAAGTAGTTACTACATCAAAGATATTTTTTTTCAAATCTTTGGGCGAATAGGGAATAGTTATAGCATGCAAATCAACAATAGGAAAAATACATTCAGCTTTTTTCTGAAGTTCTATAAACTGCTTGATAGCCCCTAAATAATTTCCAATATGAATTGTTCCGGTTGGCTGAACGCCGCTTAAAACTCGCATAATTTAGCTACGAAATACGAAATTTTTACGAATATACGAATGAAATTGATATAGGTCTTGACTAAATAGTTTAATTCGCTATCATTATATTAGTACATTATTAGTATAAGGTGAACCACCAATAAGAGGAGGAACAAGAAAAGTGAAATTAGGTCTAAGAACAGCAGTTGCTCTTGGAGTCGTTATCCTTATAACAGGGATCTGTATTCTTTTAATTTTTTTCATGGCTAAAGCCTTTTTCGGCACCTATCCATCGGGTAAATATGCCACATATTTATGCCTAGTAGCTGCTTTCTGTGCGATTTTTATTGAAAGCTCTATTGTAAGAAAGATAATTGGAAAAAAGAAAACCCCGCAAGCCTAATGATACAATTTTTTTGTAAGGCACCCAATAGTTAGACCAATAACTGTTCGGTGCTTTTTTTGTTTTCGTATATTCGTATGTTTTTCGTATTTCGTAGCATTATACCTCTATGACAACTGGTAATACCATTGGCATCCTTTCTGTTTTACTATATAGGAAATTACTGATTTTGTCACGGATTTCGTTTTTAATATAAGCGAAATTTGGGCGAGGTGAGTTCGCCCCTGCCCCATTTCTTACTGCCCCATTTACTATTTTAATAACCTTTTTCCTTGTTTCTCCCAAAAGCTCTTTTGATTCTCGCATATAAACAAATCCTCGGGATATAATATCAGGCGAACCAACAACTTTTCCCGTCTTGCCGTTAATGACAACGGCAATAACAAACATTCCGTCTTTAGCCAAATTCTGCCTATCTTTTAGAACAATTTCTCCAACATCGCCAATCCCTAAACCATCTACAAAAACATAATTAGCAGGAACTTTTTCATTAATCATTTTCACCTCTTTTTGTGAAGCTATGATAACCGAACCATTATCTGGCACAATAATCTTACTTTTAGAGATTCCGAGCCCGTAAGCAATTTTTGCCGCTTCTTTTAAGAAAGAATGATTGGCATAAACAGGGATAAAATAATTAGGCTTGATTTGGTTGATAATCGTTTTAATATTTTGTATATTGCTGTGTCCGGAAGTATGAACATCCATTATTTCGCTGTGAACAATATGGTCTGACAAGCGGTAGAGTCCGTCTTTAAGCCGTTGAATAGTGCGTTCGTTGCCCGGAATAACCGAAGAAGAGAAAACAATAGTATCTTTCTTCCTAATTTTTACAAAGCGGTGATCTCCGCGTACAATCCGCGGCAAGACTGCGTTTTCCTCTCCCTGCGCGCCTGTGCAGATTATGATTACTTTGTTATCCGAATAGTCGCTGGCTTTATTAATTGGTATCATTGTTTTTTTATAAGCCTTGATATATCCTAATTTTTTGGCAATCTCTACATTATTTTTCATAGAATATCCGTCTAAAGCCACTTTTTTATTAATTTTACAAGCATGTTCCAAAATTTGTTTTATTCTTTCCAGCTGAGATGAAAAAGTGGCAATAATAATACGACCAGGAGCACCATTAATAAGTTTTTGTAGATTATCAACCATTTGTTTTTCCGTAATCGGTTCGGTAGAGTTCATAGAACCAAGGCTTTCTAGCATTAAAATAGTTGGCCTTCGCAGTTTAGCTAAATAGTCGTATCTAAGCTTTTTTCTACCAATAGGATCATGCTCCATTGTCCAGTCGCCTGGGTGGATAACAGTAACAGAAGGAGTTTTTAAGATAAGTCCTACCGCGTCTATAATAGCGTGGTCAACCTGAAAGAAGCTTACGTCAAAAACGCCAAGCTTAATATTGTCTTTAAGAGTTTTAATATACAGAGTTTTGAGCCGTTTGGAGCTTCCATGAATATAATCTTCCTGGCGGTGTTTAATCAACTCCATTGTTAATGGACGGCCAACAATTAAAGGATTGCCCAGTTTTTCCAGCAAGATAGGAGCGGCGCCAATATGGTCTAAGTGGCCGTGGGAAAAGATAACAGCTCGGATATTTTTTTCTTTGCCTTTAAGATATTTAATATTAGGAATAACGTAGTTAATACCAGGCATATTTTCTTCTGGAAATTGAATGCCCATATCTAAAATGATAATGTCTTTTCCATACTCAAAAATAGTCATATTGCGGCCTACTTCTTCACATCCGCCAATAGGAATAATCCTCAAATTCTGTGATTTTTGATTTTTTTGCATAATTTTTTCCAAAAGGAAATTAGTTCCTTTTGGGTTATTTGTGCGGGTAGGAGGACTTGCACCCCCATAGCTTTTCAGCCATACGGCTCTGAACCGTACGCGTCTTCTAATTCCGCCATACCCGCATTATCCCTTAAAATCATTTGGCATTTCCTTTAATGATTCTACAAAATGCAGTTCTGGGATTTTAGCATAATTTGAGTTTTTAACCCAGTCGTCGGTTGTATAAAAATAGCAAGCGCCTTTCATTTTTTCTAATTCTTTATAAATATTTTCATTTTTTTCTGAAACCCAATTTCCTGTTTTTAAATCTCTTTTCAAAGGATTTATCATTATTACGGCATACGCGGCAGATGCAAGAATCCACTCTCCTTTTTTAACTCTGACCGCATAAACATCTTCAACAATATTTCCTTTGACTTTTTGAAGAATAAAAATGGCTTCTCCCGCTAAAACAGTATAAAGTTCAGAGAAATCATTAGAATTTTGATTACCTTTGGTTCTGACAAATTCTTTACCCAACATTCGTGGATGCATTAAAGTTATATCATATCTTAGATTATTTTTTTTCTTTACTCCCCGCCAAAACCGATAAACCTCAAAATCTTCAGTCTTCTTTAACCACCGTTGGTCATATAGAACAGACTTCATTTCGTGGAGATACCTTATATTTGGTGTTTTTTTAGTAATCATAAGTATTAAAACTAAAGCGTGAAAATAGAGTTAATTCCTAATTACTAATTTCTAATTCCTAACTAATGACTAAATTAACAAAACCCCAATGACTAAACCTTTATTCATTAGTCATTAGAAATTGGGATTTAGTTAGAAATTAGAGCAATTAGAAATTAGAAATTTAGGGCTTCCAAGCCCGCCTCGTTTCTATATACCATTTCTCAATTTCTCTAAATCTTTTTGAGGGGTCAGCGATAAGTTCTAATTCTATTCCTTTAATTTTATTAGAGACCCAATAAAGGTAATTAGGAGTATATAGAAATATGGCTGGCAAATCTTCAATTAGAAGATTTTGAAAAAGCACAAGTTTTTCAGTTTTTTCGTTTGGTTCCATTGTTTGGCGAGCTTGTTCTAATAGTTTGTCAGCTTCTTTGTTTTCATATTGGGATAGATTCAGTCCAGGATCTTTTTTCTGAGAAGAGTGCCAGAACGGGAAAGGATCGGGAATAATTCCCAAAACTTCTCCAAACAAAAGAGCCTCGTAATTTCTCGGCTTAATAAACTCCTGTTCTAATTCAAAAGGTTTAATAGCTTTTATTTTAACTTCTGCGCCAACTGTTTTCCATTGTTCTTTTAAAAGTTCAGCTGTTTTTACCATCTGAGATTGATTAACGGTTACCAACGTAAATTTTAAAGCCAGAGTTTCAGGAGATTCTTCTCCACAAAGCTCATTTAGTTTTTCTCTGGTCGTTTCGCTTACGAGTCCTGTTCCAGTAGTAAATCCCCAAGGTTTGAGAATATCATCAGCATATTTTTCTTGAAACTTAATAACTGCTGTTTTAGTTTTATTGCCGAAATATCCGCTTACTGTTCCGTCCGGATAAACTTCAGGATCTTGAGCCAAACATTGTTGTAGAGATTTTACTTCTGCTCCCTGTGAACCTTTCTTAAGGTCGCTTTTAAAATCACCATCAGCTTTTTTAATAGGCTTTTCTCTTAGACCGTTCTCTTTTTCTACAAAACCAGAACTTTCTAGAATCTCTTTTGCTTTTTCTAAATTAAATTCATAAATTGTTTCAGGTTCATCAAATCCATAGATTTTCGGCAGAATAGGCGAGTCTACTGGCTTTGCTTCAGATTTCAAAAGGGTTTTAATAAGCTCCTCTTTATTAACGGCATAAGTTAAAGCTTGCCTGATTGTTTTTTCTTTTAAAACTTCTGATTTATTTGAATTAAAGAACACAGCAAAATATCTTGGCAGAGATGGGGTGTAGAGATTAAGTTCTTGTTTTTTAAAAACATCATAACCGTCAGTTGAGACCAAAGAAATACCTTGGATATCATTTTTTTTCGCAGCCTTAATTAAGTCTTCTTCCTGCTCAAAAAAGTAAAAAGTAATTTTCTTTATTTTAGGAGCCTCTCCCCAGTATTTTTTAAATCTTACTAAGTCCAAGGACTTAACTTTTCCAGACTTATTCTGGGAAATACTTTTTATCTTATAGGGACCAGAGCCAACTGGTTCTAAATTAAAGCTTGTTAGGGCAAAGCTTTGAGCCGGAACATTTTGCCAGATATGTTTCGGCAGGATTTTCAAACATAGGTTTTCCAAAAAAGGAGAATAAGAATTATCTAATTCAAAACGGACCTTGTGATTACTAATCTTTTCCACCCGTACGCCCAGCCAGGCAGCCCTTAATGGGCTTTTGTATTCAGGGTTTTGGATAGTTTTGATAGTGAATACAACATCATCAGCAGTTATTGGGGCTTGGTCATGCCACAGAGCATTTTCTCTAAGTATTAATTCATATATTTGCCCCTCACCGGTAATCTGAACTTCTTTGGCCAAACCCGGAACAATCTCGCCGGATTGATTGTATCTTAAAAGGCCTGAGAAAAGAATTTCAACCAAATCCCGGTCAACATCAGATACCGAAGCATAAATAGGATTAATCAGTCGTGGCTGGCCAATCAAACCCTCTTTATATTCTCCGCCTAAAGCAGGGATAATATGGGTGTTATTATAATAGAGCAGGGAAAACAATAGAATGCCGGAAATTACAGCTGAAATTAGAAAAATAAAAAAAGCTTTCTTTTCTTTCCGAGTTAAAATTTTAAAAACTCGGCTCCACTGTTTATAAGAGGGCCATTTATTTTTTTTCAATATTGAAATTTTTCTTCTTTGTTTTTTTAAACCCATTTATTTTTGGCAACATTTAGAGTCATTGGGTTGCGAGGCCCGTTTGGTGGATTGTAGGGCGGTTATGTAAAAGACGACTAACGCAATTGCACTATGATACAGGCTTCGTTGCCGCAACCGAAAGGCGAAAGACGATTTAAATCAATAGGTTTAATAAAGCTAAAACAATGAAAGCAGTTCCTAAGACAACTGTTGCCCAGAATATTTTTTTCTGTACCCCTCGTAAGGTTCCATAGAAATTGCCTCCCCCTCCTCCGCCGAAAGAAGAACCTAAAGCAGTTCCTCTTTGCTGAAGGAGGATGAAGATGATCAGGAGAACCGCTATTATAATTTGAAGAATAGATAAAATAGGCATTTTTTGTAGGGGCGGAGTTTCCCCGCTTATAGATTATGAGTTTTCAGGATGGTTTTTCCTTTTTGGGAATATTAATGCAAGAACAATAATCAATCCCCAGTTGATTAAAGAAGTCCAGAACAGAGGATTAAAGCCGGGGATTATTAGTTGGGCAAAAAGAATATCAACTATCCAGACCATTAAGACTCCAATTGCCAGACTAAAAAGCCCTAAAGTAATTATTTTAATCGGCAGAGTAATAAGCTCTACGATAGGCCGAATTGTTAAATTAAGAAGACCTAGAACAATTCCAGCAAAGATTAGATTCAAAACTGGACCTTCAAATTTCACAGAGGGAACAATTATAGTGGCTAACCAAATGGCTAAAATTCCAGCAATAAGTTGAATAATAAACTTGCTCATTTTAAGACCTCCCTCAAAATAATAATTTCTACCCCAACTTACAAGTTTTTCGCCACATTAGATAGCAAGCTCTATCTAACGAGTCGGGCGAGAAATTAATTTTTGAGAAATCTAATTCTATATTAACACAAAAGGCAAAATAATAAAAGCCATTGACAATATTTATTTTTTAGGATAGACTAATAGAACAAAAAAGCACATTACAACTTTATATTGGAAAGGAGACCGAGTTGTGTCTAAGGAAAAAGAAAACCTGATTTTGCTTTTGATAGATTTAGAAAATTTTACAGCAAGAATGGATGTTTTTTCTATTCTACCACAAGAGTTTCCCTTGCCGGATGGTTTCACAAAACTAAAAGCATGGCTTGAAAGTATAGGTAAAATTTTCGCTGTCTTTGTTTTTGTATCTCCCCATATAATTGGATGGAGGGAAGTTGAGGAAATATTCAAAGAAGATGGAGTTTTTACAATTGTTTGCGGTTCCAAAATAGAAGGTAAAACAGCAATAAATACTACGGACGATAAACTCATTGAATTAGGAGAAAAAATGTTGGAAATAAATCCTAACCTTACTCATCTTTGTTTAGCTAGCGGAGATTCTGATTTTGAGCCGTTGGTTAATAAAGCCAAAGAATTGGGAATAAAGACAATGATTGCATCTGCTGATCTTAAGTCGCTTTCACGAAGACTCATTGCTTTAGCAGACAGATTTTTCGAATCAGGGGAAAAGATGATACTCGTTTTCAGTAAGGCTATTGACAAAAAATAGGATATTTGCTATAATATAGATAGTTCATTGCAATCGCCATAGGTCAGAGAGGAGAATTTACAATGGAGGAGAAGAGAGGAAAAGAATTTCGTTCGTTTTCGGCCATGGCCGAGGACCTCAAAGACATTCCTCGACTGAATCTTCCTGAGCTTGATCTTGAAATTGACTCGATTGATGAAATCGAGAGAAAGGCTCAGGAAGTACGGCAGGAAGCAAAGAGGGCTTCGGCTTGGGTGACCAAGATGCAGGGCAAATTGGACGAACTCTTTAGCAGGCTTTCCGAAGATGCTCAGAAATTGGTCAAAGAGAAGACCGCAAAGATAGAGTCGGCCAGAGACGCTCTGTTTAGTCATCTCAATGAGGTGGTGCGACGGGAAACCAGAAAGGCGTTTCTTCTTCACTGTCTTTCGCGTTCTTTCAAGGACCAGGAGCAGTTGAAGGAGTGTTTGGATCAGTTGGTGAAACAGGGTCACCTCATTAGGGACGAGCAAGGACCTCTTCAGGCCAGCTTTCAGACCTTTAATGTGCCCAGGGAATCCGGCTTTACGCCAGAGGACCTGAGCGAAATGAAGGTCAAGCTCGAGAAAGTCTGTTCCGGGCTCAAGAGTGCTTTTCGTCGCGTCGCGAGATCGCGAACGGAATTTCTTCTTGAGCAAGGGAACACAACCCTCAAGGAGCTTGCGGAAGGGAGGCCGGGCGAGTGTGCTTTCTTTGTTCCTCCCAAAAGGCTAATTGATGAAGACGGAGGAGAGACCTGGCTGGCAAGCGCAACCGTACTGGTTCAAAGCAACGGAACCGATATCTTTCCACTGCAGGTGGTTGGACATGAGCGTCTTATTCAGGCATTCGAGAGAGCAAGGGAACTACAAGTTCGTTTGCATGTCTCGAGCCTGGATCGTCCCTCCCCTCCTTTCGTGAGGACCAATCCTCTGGAGAGGGGAGTAGAGATTCGTCGGCTCTGGTATCTTGTGAAACAGGGTATCAGTCATGCTGAACGCTTGGAAAGGCTTCAGGTGTTCAAAGACAGTATGGCTGAAAAAGCCAATCTCTCGGTAGGGGAGTTTTTCCTGAAGAGAAAGCCCGGAGTTTGTCTGGTTGCCTATAACGGTACCTGGCGGAATAACGGGAATAACTACCCTTCTCTTTTCCTTCTGGTCAAACGGGAGGAAGAAGATGGAGGCAAGTTTCTCTCCATTGAGGAAGTTCCAAACGACGAGGAACTCCAGAAACTCCTGGCGCCCTGTCTTGGCACCAGGTATCCCGAAGACGAGAAGTTTGAGAAAGTTGCTCGACCGCTCCAGTCCGTGTTGAAAGCGGTCTACGGGGCAACTAGTAAGGCGGAGAAGATTCAATCCTGAATCTACTCCACGAATAACAAATTAACCCGAATTTCACAAAAGACCTGTAGCGAGGCAATGATAGAGACCCCGTGTTACAACGGCATGGGGTCTTTTCTTTTTTTAAAAATAGGGGTATAATAAAAAACTGCTATGAAACAGGATTTTATTAAAATTCGCGGAGCCCGGGTAAATAATCTGAAAAACATAGATGTTGATATTCCCAAGAACAAGCTGGTGGTTGTTACCGGTGTTTCTGGTTCTGGAAAATCTTCTTTGGCTTTTGACACTATTTATGCGGAAGGACGAAGAAGATATGTAGAAAGTTTGTCTTCTTATGCCCGGCAGTTTTTGGGTATAGTGAAAAAGCCGGATGTTGATAAAATTGAAGGGATTTCACCGGCTATTTCCATTGATCAGAGAAAAGGAGTTCATAATCCTCGTTCTACCGTTGGTACGATGACAGAGATATATGATTATCTCCGTCTTTTATTTTCCCGCGCAGGCAAGCCTTATTGCCCAAAATGCGGCAGGCTGTTATCAAAGCAAAGCTTGAATCAGATTATAAGTCAGATTTTAAAACTTCCTTCTGGTATAGAAATTATAATTTTAGCGCCCAGTCCCAATTTTGAAACAAAACTGGGATTGGGCGAACCCAATAGTATTCTGGAGCAGATAAAAAGAACAGGTTTCGCGAGGGTAAGAATTGATAAAGTTTTATACAGAGTTGATGAGGCTTTAGGTCAAATTTTTAACAGAAAGAAAAAATATAAAATTGAGGTTGTTATTGATAGTTTGGTTATTGAAAAGAATATTTACAATGTTAGAGATTCTAAGGGAAGAAAAAAAATACAAGGTAAACAAATTTCTAACCGGGTGGACAAAACCCGTTTAACCGATTCTGTAAAAACAGCATTAAAAATGGGAAAAGGAACGATAATTATAAATACTCTGGATTCAAGGGAGACTCCTCGTAGGATTGCATCCAAAGACCTAATTTTCAGCGAAAATTTCTCTTGTAATAAATGCAACATCCTTTTGCCCAAGATTGAGCCTCGGCTTTTCTCTTTCAATAGCCCTTATGGATCTTGTTATGCTTGTCGGGGATTAGGAGAGAAACTAGAAGTTGATCCTCGTTTATTAATTCCTAACCAGAACTTGACTATTGCTGAAGGAGCTATTCAGTCTTCAATTAGGTCAGTGAATAAAAAGAATCATTCTTCTATTTTTTGGAAAGAAATGAAAGCCTTGTCAGAGAAGTATAAATTTTCATTACACGAACCAGTAAAAAATCTATCGTTGGAAGTTGTTGGGTTAATTTTGTATGGAGATGGAAAATACAAAGGCATTATTTCCGAACTGGAAAAGAAATATTACAGCAGTGATTCAGATTGGCTTCGTCATGAAATCGGCAAGTTTATGGTTGTGAGAGAATGCAAAGTTTGTCATGGAAAAAGATTAAAGCCAGAAGCTTTGGCGGTAAAGATTACTGGCAAATCAATTGATGAAGTAACTTCAATGAGTATTGTTCGGACAAGAGATTTTTTTATCAAATTAGCAAAAGAAAAAGATTTAAAGATTTTAACAGGTTTAATAAAAGAAATAATTAATCGTTTGAGATTTCTTATTGATGTAGGGATTGATTATTTAACATTAAAACGCAAAGCTAACAGTCTATCTGGCGGAGAAGAACAAAGAGTTAGATTAGCTAATCAGCTCGGTTCTCAATTAAGCGGCATTTTATATATTTTAGATGAGCCATCAATCGGCCTTCATAGTCGCGACCAGCAAAAATTAATAGGGAGTTTAAAGAAATTACGGGATTTGGGAAATACAGTTATAGTTTGTGAGCATGATAATCAAACCATTCTGGCAGCAGACTGGATTTTGGATATTGGTCCGGGATCAGGAAAACATGGAGGTAAAATAGTTTTCCAAGGCACTCCAAAGCAGTTATTAAAATCAAAGACTTTAACCGGCGATTATCTTGCCGGCAGAAAAAAAGTAGAATGTGCACGACCCGTCCGTGCACACGAATGTGCACGGACGGGTCGTGCACAAAATTATTTAACAATAAAAGGAGCATCAGAGCACAATTTAAAAAATATTGATGTGGAAATTCCTTTGGGAAAGTTTGTCTGTATTACTGGAGTTTCCGGTTCTGGTAAAAGCAGTTTAATGGATTATATCTTAGCCAAAGCTCTTTTAAAAAAGTTTTACAGGGCAAAAGATGAACCTGGTAAGCATAAAGAGATTTTAGGCATAGAAAACATTAAAAAAGTGGTTTTAGTTGATCAGTCACCAATTGGCAGAACTCCTCGCTCCAACCCAGCAACCTATACAGGAGTTTTTTCTTATATCAGAGATATTTTTTCTAAAACCAAAGAAGCGCAAATTCGCGGGTATGATTACGGTCATTTCAGTTTTAACACAAAGGGCGGTCGGTGCGAGAGCTGTGAAGGCCAGGGAATGGAAAAGATTGAAATGTATTTTCTGCCAGATGTTTATGTTAAATGTCAGGAGTGTAATGGTACGCGCTATAAAAAAGAAATTCTGGAGATTGAGTATAGTGGTAAAAATATTGCTGAAGTTTTAGAAATGACAATTGATGAAGCTCTGAATTTTTTCAAAAATGTTCCCGCGCTTTTTTATAAACTCAAAACTCTGGAAAGAGTGGGACTTTCCTATATTCAGCTTGGCCAGCCAGCACCATCTCTTTCTGGAGGAGAGACTCAAAGAATAAAGTTAGCTGCTGAACTTTCTAAAAAAGAAACCGGTAAAACTTTGTATATTTTGGATGAGCCGACGATAGGTCTTCACTTTGATGATATTAAAAAACTGATTTCGGTTCTTTGTGGTTTGAAGAAAAAAGGGAATACACTTTTAATAATTGAGCATAATTTAGACATGATTAAAAATTCTGACTGGTGCATAGATCTTGGACCAGAAGGCGGGGATAAAGGCGGATACATTGTCGCTGAAGGCACTCCCCAAGAAATAATCAAAGTAAAGAAAAGCTACACTGGACAGTATTTGAAAAAGATAATGAAATAAAAAAAAGGGCAGCGTGGAAAATTTCTCTTTTATCTCTTTTGGAGAACTTTTTATTGATTGGTCTTGACAAAATTTTGAGGATGAGTAAAATGTGAACATAGAAGCCTTTAGTCGCTATTACTACGCCTTTTTTATACTTTATGCCAAAATAAAAAAGTTTAATGGCGTTGTAATGGCGTTTAATGGCCTCTACAAAATATGAACATAAAACCATTGTCAAATCATATTCTATTAGAGCCGATTAAACAGGATAAAAAAACAGATACTGGGATTTTGCTTCCAGAAACTGTAGAAGAAAAAAGACCAGAGCAGGCAAAAGTTATCGCCGTTGGCCCAGGCAGAAAAACTGCTTCCGGCAAAATTATCCCGGTTGATATAAAACCAGGGGATACTGTTTTGTTTGTTAAATATGGTCCTACTGAGGTAAAAATTGAAGACAGAGAATATTTGGTTGCTAAAGAAGATGATATACTCGCTATTCTTGAATAAATTCAAGAATAGCAAAGCTAAAAGTCTAAAGTCCAAAGTCAAAAGTTACAGTATTAAGTTGAAAAGTATTATTTTTAATTTTTGACTTTTAATTTTTAATTTGACTGAGCCTTAGCGAACCCCGAAGGAGGCGAGGGAGCGAAGGCGAAAAAATGTGGCAAAACAAATTACTTACAGTGAGGATGCTCGCAAGAAATTAAAAGCCGGAGCTGATAAATTAGCCAATGCTTTGAAAGTAACATTAGGCCCTAAGGGTCGTAATGTTGTTTTGGACAAGGGCTTTGGCTCTCCTACTATTACTAATGATGGGGTTACTATTGCCAAAGAGATTGAGCTGGAGGACAAGATAGAGAATTTAGGGGCCGAGATTGTTAAAGAAGTTGCTTCCAAGACAAACGATGTGGCTGGAGATGGAACTACCACAGCAGCTATTTTGGCTCAATCTATTATTACCGAAGGCTTAAAAAATGTGGCCGCCGGTGCCAACCCTTTAGCTTTGCGAAGAGGCATTGAAAAAGGAGTTAGAAAAATTGTTGAGGCTTTAAAAATTATTTCCAAGCCAATTAACGGCCGTTCAGATATTAGCCAGGTAGCAACCATTTCTGCTGAAAACTCAGAAGTAGGAAATTTAATTGCTGAAATAATGGAACAAATTGGCAAGGATGGAGTAATTACTATTGAAGAGTCCCAGACTTTTGGCTTGGACAAAGAAATTGTCAAGGGTTTGCGTTTTGACCGAGGATATGTTTCTCCATATATGGTTACTGACGCGGAAAGAATGAAAGCAGTTTTTCAGGACCCCTATATTTTAATCACTGACAAGAAAATATCTTCTTTGCAGGATATTCTGCCTGTTTTGGAATCCATTGCCAAATCAGGCAAAAAAGATTTGGTTATTATTGCCGAGGACGTTGAAGGCGACGCTTTAGCCACTTTAGTGGTCAATAAGCTTCGGGGAATATTTAATACTTTGGCAGTGAAATCTCCGGGTTTCGGAGACAGAAAAAAAGAAATGCTTCAGGACATTGCTATTGTTACTGGTGGCCAGGTTATTTCAGAAGAAATCGGATTGAAATTGGATAAAATTGATATAAATATGCTGGGTCAGGCCAGAAAAGTTGAGGCAACCAAGGAAGATACTACTATTATTGAAGGCAAGGGAGAGAGGGAAAAAATTGAGGCCCGGATAAATCAATTGAAAAAAGAAATTGAGTCTTCAGATAGTGAGTTTGATAAAGAAAAAATAGAAGAGAGATTAGCTAAGCTTTCCGGCGGGGTTGCTATTTTGAAGGTTGGAGCTGCCACTGAGGTTGAGCAAAAAGCGCTTCAACACAAAGCAGAAGATGCTTTATCAGCTACTAAGGCCGCCGTTGAAGAAGGGATTGTTCCTGGCGGCGGAGTTGCTCTTTTGCGAGTATTGGACTCTTTAAACGAATTAAATTTGGAAGGCGAAGAAAAAATAGGTCTTAATATTTTAAGAAAAGCTCTTGAATCTCCAGTTCGCCAGATTGCTGAGAATGCCGGAGTTGACGGCTCAGTTGTTGTTAACGAGGTTAAAAAACAGGAACAAAGTTTTGGTTTTAACGCTCAAACAAGAAAATACGAAAACTTGGTGGAATTAGGCATTGTTGACCCAACAAAAGTGGTAAGAACAGCTTTGCAGAATTCTGCTTCAGCTGCTGCGATGTTTTTGACCACTGAGGCTGTGGTGAGCGAGCTTCCGAAAAAAGAAGAAAAACCACAAATGCCTCCTATGCCTCAGGGATACTAATTTTAGATTTTTTCTAATATTGTTAGAACAGAGAGAAGTTCAACTTCTCTCTGTTTTTAATTTGACGTCGGGCAGTAAAATGATATAATGAGAATAGGACTTAAAGGGTCGACTAGTAAATTATTAATTGTCAAATGTAAACAAAATATGTCTTTTCTTGTTATTATTTTAATAATCATTGCTGCAGTTATAGTTCTTTGGATTGTCGGCGCTTTCAATAGTTTAGTTAAGCTCCGAAATCGGGCAAAAGAAGCTTGGGCTGATATTGATGTTCAGCTCAAAAGAAGGTATAATCTGATTCCCAATTTAGTCAGAACAGTAAAAGGTTATATGGCTCATGAACAGGGAACTTTTGAGAAAATAGTTGAAGCCCGATCAAGGGCAATGAACGCCCGAACAGTAAAAGAAAAAGCAGAGGCAGAAAATATGCTTTCTTCAACCCTGAAAAGCCTTTTTGCTTTAGCTGAAAATTATCCTCAACTTAGGGCTGCTGAAAACTTTTTAGAGCTCCAAAAAGAAATTAGAGATACTGAAGATAAAATCCAGGCAGCTAGAAGGTTTTACAATGGAAATGTTAGGGATTTGAGCATTAAGATTGAGAGCTTTCCGTCAAATATTATTGCTTTAATCTTTCAGTTTAAGAAAATGGATTTGTTTGAGCTAACCGCAGCAGAAGAGAGAGAACCAGTAGAGGTTAAATTCTAAATCCTAAATCCTAATTTCTAAACAATGCCAAATGACCAAAATCCAAAATACAAAACCTATACTTATAAGACTGTTTTGGTCATTTGAATTTTGAATTTTGAATTTGTTTAGGATTTAGATATTAGGACTTAGAGCTTGGAGGCTATGCCGACTTTATATACTCATGCGGATTCAAACATCCGCAAAACATGGTTTTTGATTTTTTTCTTTTTGATTTTTATTATTGCTTTGGGCTGGCTGTTTAGTTATTTGCTGAACAGCCCGGTTCTTTTAATAATCGCGATTATTCTCAGTATTATAATGAGTGTCAGCAGTTATTGGCATTCTGATAAGATTGTTTTATCAATGACTAAAGCCAAGCTGATTGAGAAAAAAGATAATCCTGAACTTTATCGTTTAGTTGAAAACCTTTGTATTAGTGCCGGTCTGTCTTTACCCAAAATCTATATTATTGACGAAGCCCAGCCCAATGCTTTTGCCACTGGTCGGGATCCAGAGCACGCTGTTATCGCTGTTACAAAAGGACTTTTACAGAAATTGGAAAGAGTAGAGCTGGAAGGAGTTATTGCCCATGAGCTTTCCCATATTGGCAATAGGGATATGCTTTTGCAGACAGTGGTCGTGATTTTAGTAGGGATTGTGGCAATGGTTTCCAACTGGTTTTTGCGGATTAGTTTTTTAGGCAGGGGAGGGCGCCGTGACTCCAGAGGTTCTGGCGGAGCAATATTGTTAATTATTGGTTTGGGAGCAGCAATTTTAGCGCCAATTGCCGCCACCTTACTTAGGTTATCTATTTCTAGAAAAAGAGAATTTTTAGCCGATGCTAATGGAGCATTACTGACTCGTTATCCGGAAGGTTTGGCTCGGGCTTTGGAAAAAATCTCTGCCGATCCAAACCCAATGAAAAAACCCAGCAATTCCACAGCCCATTTATTTATTTCTTCCCCGTTCAAAGGCAAACAATCTCGGAGTTGGTTTACTAAGTTGTTTTTGACGCATCCTCCAATAGAACAAAGAATAAAAAATTTACGAGGGATGAAAATTTAAGGAAGGGTACCAGAGCGGTTTAATGGAACGGCTTGGAAAGCCGTGGCTCTTTTTGGGCCTCGTGGGTTCGAATCCCACCCCTTCCGCTGTGAAAATTTTAGGCATTGATTGGTTTGGCAATTGGCATGGGAGCAAAGAATTTAATTCAGGATTATTTAGCCGGGCTTTTTATTCTACTTGAGGACCAGAGGATCAAAAAACCAGCCTTTCTGGCTGGTTTTTTGATGGAGTTAATTTGTTGATGCTTTATTTTTCTTCTTTAAAATCTCATAGTATACTTTTTCATATTCATCCACCATTTTTTCATCGGTAAATTTTTCTTCAACTCTTTTCCTACATTCTCTCCTATCAATTTGGTCAATTTTTTTAACTGCTTTAACTGCTTCTTTAATATTTTTAACCACAAAACCCGTCTTTCCATCTTTAACCACTTCTCTTGCTGAGCCTCGGTCAAAGACAATCACCGGTGTTCCGCAAGCCATTGGTTCTATCAAAAACAATCCGAATGGTTCTTCCCATTGAATTGGAGCTATAAGCGCTTTAGCATTTTTTAGAAGTTCTGTTTTTTTCTTGTGGCCGATTTCACCGATAAATTTAATTTGTCTTCCATCAATTAAAGGCTTTACTTGATTTAAGAAAAATTCTTTATCAACTATATCAACTTTTGCAGCCATAATAAGCTTCATTTTTGCTTTTTTAGCGATTTTTATTGCTTCAACAGGTCCTTTTTCAGGGGACATTCTTCCCAAGAAAGCCAGATAGTTTTTAGGTTTTTTATTGAATGGAAAAATACTTACATCAATTCCATTATAAACATTGCCAACATAATTGAGACTTGGAAAGGGTTCTCGTTGATTTTTAGAGATAGAAATATAGTTAGCTTTTTTGAATTTGCCGTAAATTAATTTTTGATAGTCAATATAAAGTGGGCCATGAAGAGTAGTGACAATCGGCATTTTTATAATCGGAGAAAAAGGAAGTAACCGCCAGCCTAAATGATTATGTATAATATCAGCATCAATATTCTTTAGATGTTCAAGTACTTTACCAACACCAATAAATTTTAGAGAATCTCTTGTTTTCATATCCTGGGTTTCAGTATAAGTTCGGAGAGCTTTTGGAAATGATGGCAATAATTTTGCTTTTGTTTGAGAATCGCCAGGAGCTATAAGATAGACCTTATGGCCTCTTTTAATTAATTCTTGAGTGATATTGTATATGATTAATTCAGTCCCACCATATTTTTTTGGAGGGACCCTTTCTTCAAATGGTGATATTTGAACTATTTTCATATTAATTCCTGATATAATTTTACTATTTCAGAAGAAACTTTTTTCCAGCCATAATTTTCTTTTACTAGTCTTTCAGCATTTTTAATTAATTTATTTCTTAGTTTGTTATTTGTAAGGAGTTCTGTAATTTTATTTGCAAGAATTTTATGGTTTCCTGGCGGAAAAAAAAGACCTGTTTTTCTGTTTTCTATTACATGGGAAAGGCCGCCAACATTTGAGGCGATAATAGGTATTCCACAACGCATTGCTTCCAGCGCGGTCATACCAAATGGTTCATAGTAAGGGGAGGTAACAAAAATATCGCCGGCTGAATAATAGTAACGGAGTTTTTTCTGATCTCTTCTGCCTAAAAATAGGACTTTTTTTTCAATTCTTAATCTTTTGGATATATCTTTTAGTCGGTTTATTTCCTGTTTATCATCTTTATTACCTCTTTTGCCGATTTTCCCCCCAATAACCATTATTTTTATATTTTTTCTTAATTTAGGCAGTTTATTCAAAACTAAAGGAAAGGCCTGAATTATTGTTTCAATTCCTTTGCGCCAATCTATACGTCCAACATATAAAATAATTTTATCTTTTGGGGAAGAATGATTAATATAATTTTTTGCGTTTTCAGAGTTTATTTTTCTGAAACGTTTTAAATTTACACCGCAAGGAATAATTTTTATTTTATTCTCTAAATCAAAGTTATAATAATGCATAATATCTCTTTTTTCAGGAGGACTAGTGGCAATTATTCTGTCAGCTGTGTCCATAATTTCTTTTTCAGCTCTCAATCGTTCCTCGAAATCTTCAATACTAATTTTCTCTTTTTCAAATTTTTCTAAACTTCGATGACGAATATGACCCAATGAATGAAAAGTCTCTATCATAGGAATACGAAGTATTCTTTTAATTTGAGCAGCTACCAAACCACCTAAGTAATAATTTCCATGAACTATACTGTAATTAATTTTATTTTCTTCTTTATAATTAAGAAAATTACCAACAAATTCTGGTAATTTTTCTAATATTTTATCTTTTACTACGAAATAACGAGGACCTGCTTTTATGTATATAATATTTATATTTTTTCCGTAGCCTTTAACCATCTTTTTTCTTTTTCTGGTTAATCTGGTAAAGATATCAACTGACCAACCCATTTGACCTAAAGCTTTGCTTAGTTCGGAAATATAAACATTTTGTCCTCCTGTTTCATGCTCACCCAATTTAGCTGATGGGTCAGAATGAACACTAATCATTGCTATTCTTTTTCTGTGATTATTTTTTTTGTTCTTCATATTTTAAAACCTCGTTATTTACGGGATTTTTGTTTTTGGTTTATATATCTCTATTTTATCTCTTTAGTAGAGAGTGTCAAGGAAATGTTAAGATTGGAATTGATTCCTACCTTTGTTTGTGATATAATGAATTTGGAAATTTATCTTAAGTTCGCCAATTATTGAAATTAAAAATCGAGAACTTCAGCCAGTTAGAAGTTCAAACCCAAAAAATGTAGACAAAGAAAAAAAGTTGAAGATTTCTAACGGGCTTCATCGGATTTTTTCAACAGCGATTATTTATAATAAGGACAAAAAATATTTATTAGTGAAGCGGAGTTTGAATAAAAAAGCTTTTCCTGGCAGGTGGACAGTGCCAGGCGGAGGATTAGAAGTTGATGACTACATTGATTTACCTCAAAATAGTGAGAATCTCTGGTACTTTGCCATTGAAAAATCTTTAAGAAGAGAGATAAAAGAAGAGGCAAACTTGGAAGTTGGAAAAGTAAAATATCTTTTGGATATGGCCTTTATTAAACCAGAAGGCATCCCGGCCATTATTTTAAGTTTTTACTGTCCGCATAAATCAGGCGAAGTAAAACTTAATGATGAAAACATTGATTATCTTTGGGCAACATACGAAGAATCCAAGAGCTACGATTTAATAGGAGGACTACTTGAAGAAATTGAAATGGTTGATAAGATATTATCAGGAGAAAATCCCGACGAAGTGGAGTATAATAACAAAAATTAAACCATGCTTTCGCCAATTGAAGAAATTAAAACACGATTGGATATAGTTAAAATAATTGGCTCGTATATCAAGCTTCAAAAAGCTGGGGTTAATTACAGGGCGCTTTGCCCTTTTCATAATGAAAAAACCCCTTCTTTTTTTGTGAGCCCTGCTCGTCAGATTTGGCATTGCTTTGGTTCGTGTGACGAAGGCGGAGATATTTTCAAGTTTATAATGAAAATTGAAGGTGTGGAATTTGGTGATGCTCTTAGAATCTTGGCTGATAGAGCAGGTGTTCGTCTGCAAAAGCAGGATCCGAAGCTAAGAACAGAGCGCCAGCGCTTATATGAAATCTGCGAACTGGCTTCTTCTTTTTTTGAAAAGCAGGCTCAGAGCATTACTGGTCAGAAAGCAAAAGAATATCTTTTAAGCAGGGGAATTAATGAAGATTCAATAAAAAAGTGGAGAATTGGCTATGCTCCTGATACTTGGCAGGGTCTTTCTGATTTTTTGGTTGGAAAGGGTTATAAAAGAGAGGAGATTATAATGGCAGGCTTGGCAATTAAGTCCCAAAAGGAAAAAGTTGATGTTTCAAGGACTTATGATAGATTTCGCGGCAGGATAATGTTTCCCATATTTGATTTAAGCTCCCAGGTGATTGGTTTCGGCGGAAGAGTTTTTGGAGATAAAAAAGAGATAGCCAAATATGTTAACAGCCCGGCAACTCCTTTATATGACAAAAGCCGGGTTTTATACGGATTAGATAAGGCAAGGGTGAATATTAGGAAAAAAGCCCAATGCATTTTGGTTGAAGGCTATACTGATGTAATTTTAGTCTCTCAGAACGGTTTTGAGAATGTAGTGGCAAGCAGCGGCACAGCCCTTACTTCTGATCAGCTTAATATTCTAAAGCGCTATTCTGACAATCTTTTAACTGCTTTTGATATGGATATAGCCGGTGATTCAGCCACTAAGCGTGGAATTGATTTGGCACAAGCCCAGGGATTTAATATTAAGGTGATTACTATGCCCGGCAAGAAGGACCCGGCCGAGATTATTGTTGAAGATTTGGAATCTTGGAAAAAGTCAGTCGCTAAAGCCAAGTCAATTGTAGATTTCTATTTTGAAACCACTTTTAACAAATGGGACAGCAAGACGCCTGAAGGTAAAAGAGAGATTTCCAAAATTATTCTCCCAGTTATAAAAAGGGTTTCAAATAAAATTGAACAGTTTCATTGGATTCAGCTTCTTGCCAGAAGGCTTGAAGTTGGAGAGAAAGAAGTTTTAGAAGAGCTTAAAAAATGCAGTTTGCCAGATTCTTTTATTGTTCCAATGGAAATCAGAGCCAAAGAGTCTCTATCTGTTCTTTTGCCAAAAACCCGAAAAGAGAAAATTGAGGAAAATATTGTTTCTTTGATTTTAAAAAACCTGAAGAAAATCTCTTTAATTAATGAAGAAAACTTTCCTCTTTTTTCAGACAAATACAAAGCCATATTAAGAAACTTAAAAACAAGTATTTCTCATGGAGAAGAAAATATAGACATACTAATAAACCAGATTCAGAAAAGTATTTCTGTAGAAAGTCATTTTCTAGATTATCTTTTTCTCAAGGGAGAGATGTTAGAAGTGATTG
Source organism: uncultured Candidatus Saccharibacteria bacterium (assembly GCA_964624815.1). Lineage (GTDB taxonomy): Bacteria > Patescibacteriota > Minisyncoccia > Minisyncoccales > CAZUZH01 > CAZUZH01. The sequence continues at coordinate 1,732 of CAZUZH010000006.1, read as the reverse complement.
AGCCAGAGTTAGAAATTCAGACCTGTTTAAATGAGCTTAACTCCTTTGAGATAAGGCAAAAATTAGATATAATATCTAAATCTATTAAGAAGGCTGAAACAGAAAAAAATCTGGGAAAGGTTGATTCTTTAATGAAAGAGTTTAACGATTTATCACAAAGAATAGGCAATATCTAATTTTAATTTTATAATTTTTAAAAATAATTATGGTCAAACAAAAGAAAAAAATAAGGAAAAAGTCTGTAAAGAATATTTCCAAAAAAACAAAAAAGGCAGTAAAAAAACCTATTAGAAGGTTGAAAAAGGGAAAAAATAGGAAACTAAGGAAAGTTAAAACTCAAAAGATTAAAAAAAGGGTTTCAAAACCAAAACGAAAATCAAAACCAAAGTCAACTCACATAAAAGGTTATATGCCATGGAAACCAAGACCTAGAAAAAGGCTTGTTGTTGTTTCTGAAAAACTTAATGAACTGATTGCAAAAGCAGAGACGCGCGGGTTTGTGACTTTTAATGAAATTTTAAATAGTTTTCCGGAAATTGAAAATGATATTAAAGGACTTGAAAAACTTTATGATATTTTAGAAAAAAAAGGAATTAAAGTAAAACAGGTAAGAGAGTTTTTAAGAATAGATGATGTTCACGAAAAAGAAAAGAGAAACAAGGTTTTAGAGCCTGCAAATCTGGATTTGGTTAGGACATATTTTAAAGAAATAAGTAGGACAGCTTTCTTAACCGCTAAAGAGGAAAAAGATTTGGCTCGGCGTATTGAAAAGGGCGACGATGGAGCCCGAAAAAAATTAACCAAAGCCAATCTAAGGCTGGTTGTTTCTATTGCCAAGGGATATGTTGGAAGAAGTCCAAATTTAACAATTCTTGATTTAATTCAGGAAGGTAATTTGGGTTTATTCCGAGCAGTAGAAAAGTTTGACTATAGAAGAGGCTATAAATTTTCAACTTATGCTACTTGGTGGATTCGCCAAGCAGTTACCAGAGCTTTGGCTGATCAATCAAGGACTATCAGAATTCCGGTTCATATGGTAGAGACTCTTTCTAAATACACTAAGATACGCCGCAGACTTTTACAGGATTTAGGTAGAGAGCCTCTGCCAGAAGAAGTTGCTGCCGAAATGGATCTTCCAGTAGAAAAAGTTCATCATATTATTAAAATTTCTCAGGGTACGGTTTCCCTAGAAACGCCGGTTGGCAGTAATGAGGGAGAAAGCGTTTTAGCGGAATTTATTGAAGATGAAAAAGAACCGCCTCCAAGTATGTCTGCGGCTCGAAAACTTTTACAAAGCCGATTAAAAGAAATTTTAGTTGATTTAACCCCTCGGGAGCAGAAAATTTTATCAATGAGGTTTGGACTGAAAAACGGAGTAAATCACACATTAGAAATGGTTGGCAGGGAGTTTGGGGTTACTAGAGAAAGAATCAGACAGATTGAAGCCAAGTCTTTACAGAAGATTAGGGAACATAAGAAGTTGAAGAAATTAAAAGGCTATTAGGACGAAATTTCTAATTTCTAATTTCTAATTATTCTAATTAAATCCCAATTTCTAATTTTCAAATTACTTGAAAAATTTTCAGTTTTTTGTTACAATTAAAGAACATTCCGGGGTAGTTCAATGGTAGAACAGCGCCCTGTTAAGGCGTTTGTTACAGGTTCGAGTCCTGTCCCCGGAGCCAAATTGTATGTTCGGCGTTTGTTGCCTCGCCCCTGCGGGGCTCGGCAA
>CAZUZH010000005.1:0-34035 GCA_964624815.1 uncultured Candidatus Saccharibacteria bacterium | reverse complement strand
TTAGATATTAGATATTAGATATTAGAATTTTACCAACTGCTTTTTTTAATTCCAGGTATCTCACCTTTATTAGCCATTTCACGAAAACAAATCCTGCACAAACCAAAATCCCTTATATGTCCTCTCCTTCTTCCGCATCTAAAACATCTCCGAATAATCCGACTCTTAAATTTTGGCTTCTTTTTTGCTCTAGCAATTTGTGATTTCTTAGCCATATTCCTTCGCCCTCGCTCGTTTCACTTCGCTCGGGCTTCAGTCAAGTCTAAAGTCTAAAGTTAAAAGTCCAAAGTTGCAGTATTAAATAGAAAATATTTTACTTTTAACTTTATACTAGTATTTTTAATTTTTGACTTTTAATTTTTAACTTCTAAGATTTTATCGGGAATCCCAACAATTTTAATAATTCAAGCCCCTTCTCTCTGCTTTTCGTTGTGGTTACGACCGTTATTTCAAAACCAAAAATACTTCTTGTCTTTTCGGGAGAAATTTCTGGAAAAGAGATATGCTCTTTTATAGCTGCGGTTAAATTTCCCCCCTGGTCAACTGACTTTGGATCAATTCCCTGAAAGTCGCGGGAGCGCGGAAAACCAACATGAATTAGTCTATCAAGAAAATCATACATTTTCTTTTTTCTTAAAGTCACCGCTGCTCCAATCGGCATTCCCTCACGAATCTTAAAAGATGCAATTGATTTTTTTGCTTTTGTTAAAATCGGTCTTTGTCCGGCAATTAAAGCTAAATCATCAAGAATTGGCTGAAAGAATTTTTTCCTTTCGCTGGAAGATTTACCAGCAACTATTCTTCCAAAGCCTGTATTAATAACAACTTTATCAATTTTGGGAACAGCCATAATATTCTTGTAGCCGAATTTCTTCATCATAGCCGGGATAACCTCTTTTTTGTATTTATCTTGTAATCGTAGCATATAATTAACCTAATTAACCTAATTAACCTAATTATTCTAATTAGTCTAATCAAATCCCAAATCCTAATGACTAATGTCTAAAAGCGTTTTAGGTATTGGGGTTTGGTCATTGGGCATTGATTAGATCAATTAGGTTAATTAGAATAATTATAGATTATATTTCTTGATTGCATTTCTTACAAATCCTATATTTTTTCTCGCCTTCCTTTTTATATCCAACTCTTGTTGGCTTTTTACATTTGGGACAAATAAGTTTTGCATTTGAAACATTAATAGGGCCTGGCATCTCAACTATCTGACCTTTTTCTCCTGATTTTTTGGGTCTGACATGCTTTTTTCTTATATTAACACCTTCAACTAAAATTTTCTTTTCTTTTGGAAAAGATTGTAAAATCTTTGCTTTTCTGCCTTTGTCCTTGCCTGAGATTATAAGAACCTGGTCATTTTTGTGTATTTTCATAAGTCTACGAATTACGAATATACAAAACTTACTAATAAGCGCGAGGCGTGCTTCCAAGAAGAACACTACGGAGCCAAGCCCAAGAAATAGTTTGTTCTTTATAATGTATCGTGAGGCTTGGCGAGTAATAGGCGCAGCCGTAGATAGATATTATCTTACCAAGAGGCTGACGCCGTGTTCTTCGGTGTAGCATGCCGAGTGCTTATAACTAGACTAATTCTTTTGCCAATCCAGCGATTTTGTCAAAACCTTTTTCTTTTACTTCTCTGGCTATTGGCCCAAAAAGTCTATTGCCTTTTGGATTCTTCTTGATATCTAGAATCACGGCTGCGTTATCATCAAAACGAATATATGATCCGTCTTTTCTCCGCATAGCTTTTTTCTGCCTAACTATCACTGCTTTAACCACATCATGTTTTTTAACTGTTTTTCTTGGCTCAGCTTTTTTAACTGAAGCCACGATAATATCACCAAGCTGGGCATATCTCCGCTTGCTGCCGCCAAGCACCTTAAAACATTGGATAATTTTTGCTCCAGTATTATCAGCTACTTTTAACATCGTTTGCGGTTGAATCATGTTCCTTCGCCCTCGCTCTTTTCACTTCGCTCGGGCTTCAGTCAAGTCTAAAGTCTAAAGTTAAAAGTCCAAAGTTGCAGTATTAAATAGAAAATATTTTACTTTTAACTTTATACTAGTATTTTTAATTTTTGACTTTTAATTTTTAATTAAACTTTACTTATAACTTTCCAACATTTATCTTTGCTCATCGGTCTGGTTTCTTCAATTACAACCTTATCTCCAACTTTAAACTCACCATTTTTATTATGGACTTTATAGTTCTTGTGAACTCTGTATCTCCGTCTATACTTCGGATGTTGTTTAATTCTTTCAACACGCACTACCGCCGTCTTTTGCATTTTATCAGATATAATTGCACCTGTTAGTTTACGTTTAGGCATAGAATTAAAATTTTCAATTATTAATTTTCAATTTACAATCAATTTTCAATGACTCAATTTTCAAACCTTTTGTTTATTTAAGATATAGTTTTTGAAAATTGAAAATTGAGACATTCAATGAAAATTAGAAATTGAAAATTGAAAATTAAGAATTCTCTTTACCCTTTGGATTCTCTTTCTTAGATGTTAACTCCGCCATAATTGTAAGTATCCGTGCTATATCTTTCTTTGTCATTCTTATCTCTCTAATATTCTTTACTTTACCTGAAGCCAAATTAAAACGCAAAGCCCTTAGCTTCTCTTGGATGCTCTGCAACATATTCTTAAGCTCAGATTTCCTTTTTTTACGCAGTTCTTTTATCTTCATAAACTCTACGAATTACGCTGGATCGCGCATAGCGCGAGACTCCCCGTAGGGTTGATTAGTACGAATATACGAATTACGAATGGACTTCTTTACTTACTCACTTTGAATATTCGTATATTCGTACTCATTCGTACTTCGCAGGCTATCGTTTTACAAATCGTGTCTTTATTGGCAGTTTATCAGTGGCCTTCCTAAAAGCTGCTCTGGCTTTTTCCTCATCAACTCCTTCAAGTTCAAAAATAATACGACCTGGTTTTACTGGACAAGCATAGTGATCAACAGCTCCTTTTCCTCCACCCATAGGAACTTCTGTTCCTTTCCGAGTTATCGGCTTATCGGGGAAAATTCTTATCCAAAGCTTTCCGCCCTTTTTCAAATACCTAATTATTGCTCTCCGCGCTGCCTCAATCTGTCTAGAGGTAATCAACTTTGCATCCATGCTCTTCAACCCAAAACTGCCAAAGTTAATCTCTGTTCCACGTCTGGCAATGCCTTTTATTTTTCCTTTGTGCCATTTCCTATGTTTAACTTTTTTAGGAAGTAATATAGCCATATTCCTTCGTCCTCGCTCCCCTTCGACAAACTCAGGGTTCGCTCGGGATCAGTCAAGTCAAAGATTAAAAGTAATATTTTTAACTTAATACTGCAACTTTTAACTTTTGACTTTGGACTTTTAATTTAGCGAAGCGTTTTTAGCGAAGCGTTCGCCTTTATATATCCAAACCTTTATTCCTAAAACACCGTAAGAACAATGAGCTTCTGTGAGAGCATAATCTATGTCTGCCCTTAAACTCTGCCTCGGAAGATTTCCTTTTTTAAGCCATTCTTTTCTAGCGTGCTCTGAACCGCCTAACCTTCCCGATATCTCTACCCTAGCCCCCTTTACTTCTTTATTAGCAATAATCTTATCAAGGGTTTCTTTCATTACCCTTCTGAAATAAAACTTTCTCTCAATTCTTTTCGCAGCCCATTGGCCAACAAGACTTGCCCTAAGCCATGGATTTCTGATTTCCTGAATCTCAATACGTATTTCTTTTTTGTCTCCTTCGGGCAGATTCTTCCTTCCCGAAAGAATTCCCTTTCCCCAAACATCTTTAATCAAATCTTTCTTAATATTCTCAATACCCTCGCCACCGCGGCCAATAACCAAACCAGGTCTTGAAGTCTGAATAATAATATTCACTTTTCCTGAAAAACGCTCAATTTCAACATCATCCAAGCCACAGTCTTTTAATCTCTTTTTCAGAAACCTTCTAATCTTAAAGTCCTCCTCCAGATATTGAGGGACATTCTTTTTTGTTAACCAGCGGGAACTCCAGTTGGTTACATCTCCTATTCTAAATATTCTCTGACTAACTCTGTGGGTCATATTCCTTTGCCCTTATTTCGTTCGGGCTTCAGTCAAGTTAAAGATTAAAAATTAAAAATATAATACTTTTAATTTAATACTGCAACTTTTAACTTTTGACTTTGGACTTTTAATTTAGCGAAGCGTTAGCGGAGCGCTCAGAACGCCTTTCGCCTAAATATTCTTCTAATTCCTCGCGGACCTTTTGGCTTTTTCTTATTCTTGTCCACCGCAGCATTCTTGCCCGCCGTAGCTTTAGCGAAGGCAGGGGCAAAAGAGGATGGAACTTTAGACTCTTGTTTTTCTTCCGGTCCAGATAAATCTTGGCGAGCGGATTTCTCCGCTTTTTCTATTTCTTTTGTTTTAGGTACTACTTGCTTTTTTGTATATTTAATTGGTTTAGCTGCTTTTTTCTTCTTGCCTTTTGTTGGTTTAACCTCGTCTAAAACAATCGTTATATGAGAACTTCTTTTTAAAATCTGATCTACCCTACCTCTTGCTCTTGATTTCCATCTTTTCATTTTTGGTCCTTCATCAACAAATATTTTTGATATATATAGGTTTAACTCATCTAATTGAAAATTATTTTTAGCATTGGCAGCTGCTGATTTTAAAAGTTTAAGAACTGGCTTAGCTGCTTTCTTGGTGGTAAAACTCAAAAGTGCCTGAGCCTGTTCAATGTTTTTCTTTCTAATCAAATCGGCAACAAGTCTTACTTTGCGCGGACTTATTTTTAAATAGCGAAGTTTTGCTGTTATTGACATTTTTTTCAATTTGGCTGCGAAATACTGATAAATATTACTTCTCTTGTGCAGCATTTTCTCGTTCTTTGGCCTTTATCTCCTCTTCCTTCTGCATTTTGCCGCCGTGCCTGCCAAACTTGGTTGTAGGAGAAAACTCACCAAGTTTATGTCCAACCATATCTTCACTCACCGAAACCGGAACAAAGTCTTTTCCGTTGTGAACACCAAAACTAAAACCAACCATTTCCGGAGTAATGGTGCATGACCTGGACCAGGTTTTAATAACTGTATTCTCTCCCTGTTTCACATTTTTAATCTTCTTTAATAATTTTTCGTCCACATATGGACCTTTCTTTAGTGATCTAGCCATAATAAGTTAATTTTTACTAAAAATTTTCAATTTTATAATTGCAACCCTACAAGAAGTCTCGCCCTTCGGGCGATTCAGCAAACCCTTCCCTATAACATAGTGTTTAGAAATTAATTCCTGTCTGCAGACGGGCGGGCATTAAACATTTATTAGAAATTAGAAATTAACCAGTATCATTGTTTCTTCTTTGACTTCCTGCGTCTGATAATATACTTGTCTGTTTTTTTCCGTTTATTCCTTGTCTTGACCCCATAAGCAGGTTTGCCCCATGGCGTTTTTGGTTTCTTTAATCCAATTCCTGACCTGCCCTCTCCTCCGCCGTGAGGATGGGCAACGGGACTCATAGCTGAACCGCGAACAGTTGGTCTTCTCCCTTTGTGGCGAGCCCGACCGGCCTTGCCTAAAATAATAAATCGATGTTCGGAGTTGGAAAGAGCGCCAACAGAAGCAAAACATTCGTAAAAAATCTTTCTTATCTCTCCGGAAGGCATTTCAATCTGCGAATACTTTCCCTCATGAGCCAAAACCTTGGCTCCGGTTCCTGCTCCTCTGATTAATTTTCCGCCTTTTCCAGGCTGGAGTTCAACACTATGAATAACGGTTCCAGCTGGAATATTTTTAATCTTCATTCTGTTTCCCGGTTTTATCAAAGCTTTCTCTGAAAAGATAACGTGAGCACCAACCTTTAAGTCCTGCGGCGCTAAGATATACTTCTTCTTTTTGTCTTGGTATTCTATCAAAGCAATAAAAGCAGTACGGTATGGATCATATTCCAAAGCAATGACACGAGCTGGCATATCTAATTTCTCCTGACTGAATTCAAGAATACGGTAACGTTGTTTTACTCCTCCGCCCTTATGACGTATTGTTATACGGCCTGAGTTGCCTCTGCCTGCTCTTTTACCTAAAGATAAAAGTAAGCTCTTTTCAGGCTTTTTCTTTGTCAAAGTTGAATAATCTGTTCCTTTCATTCCTCTTTTTCCTGGACTTATTGGCTTATAGATTTTCATAATTTTAGAATTTTATCTCGGCAGTACTTCAATTTTCTGCCCTTCTTTAATTTTTACAATTGCTTTCTTATATCCTTTTCTATGACCCTCAATCTTTCCTATTCTTCTCTTCTTTGCTGGCACTTTTATAATTTTAACATCTATAACATCAATATTGTAAAGGCTTTCCACTGCTTTTTTGATTTCTATTTTATTGCTTCTTGTCCAGACCTTAAAAACATATTGGTTTTCATCGGTCAAATCAGTTGCCTTTTCAGTAACATGCGGCCCTTTCAAAATCTTGTAAGCATCAGCAAATTTTTTCTTTCGTTTTGGTTTTGGAGCTTGAACCTCCTTTGCTTTAACTTTCCCAGCAGACACGGATTCACCCTCAACTTTAATCTTGGGAACCTTTTTAAGTTCCTTTTTCGGTTCTTCTACCTTCTCTGCTTTTTTCTTTATTCGGAATAAGTCAAATAACGCCATAATTACAGCTTTACAGAGAACTGTTCTCTGCTGTCTTATTTATTAAATGTTTCTTGTATAGTTTTTATTGATTCTTTTGGCAGGATTAAGTATTTGAAATTCAGTAAATCCAAGACATTTAAGTTTCTGGCTTCAATGGTTTGAGTTTTTGGAATATTTCTGATAGATAAAATTGTATTCTTGTCCAGTTTGGGTAATGCCACTAATTTACTATCGCTTTTACATGGAAGTTTATTCAAAACTTCTGCCATTGCTTTTGTCTTGGGTTTTTCAAATTCTAATTTATCTAAAACTATGAGCAGATTTTTGCGAAGTTTTTCGCTTAAAACCATAAACAAGGCTTTTCGTCTCATCTTTATAGGAATTGTCTTTTTGTAATTTTTTTCTTTTCTTGGACCAAAAGTCACTCCCCCGCCCTTCCAAATCGGAGAACGAATTGAACCTGCCCTTGCTCTGCCAGTTCCTTTTTGCCTCCAGGGCTTTTTACCACCGCCGCGAACCTCACCTCTGTCTTTGGTATGGGCTGTACCCTGTCTTTTATTGCTCATCTGCGAAACCATAACCTGATGAACTAAATCTAAATTGAGCTTCACATCAAAAATTTCTTTCGGCAACCGTGTCTGTCCAATTTTTTCACCTTTTTTATTATAAGTATTGACAAGCATAGTAATATATCAGTAGAATAGCATTAGTGAAAATAGTTAGGAAGATACCAACTATCCTTCCTTAATAAGGAAATGGGCTCCCCTCTATTTTCTCGCGAAAGGTCCTGCGGACAGACTAATGCCCGTTTTTTTATTGCCCTACGAATTATTTACCCGGTTAGCCCCCTTCTTTTCGCACTTGAGCAAAAGGAGAGGGTCTAATGGGGCGAATCATTACGAATATATGAATAATACTTTTAACTTAATACTGAAACTTTTAACTTTTGACTTTTAACTTTTAACTTTTAATTTCCAAAAGTGTTCCTCTGTTCCCGGGTACCGCTCCCTTCACTGCTAATATATTATTCTCTTTATCAATTTTAATAATTTTTAAATTCTTGACTGTCTTTCTGTCTGCGCCCATTCTGCCAGCCATTTTTTTTCCTTTTAAAACCCTTTGGGGAAAAGCAGAACCAATTGAACCAGGTGTTCTTTCTTCATGCTTTGTGCCGTGAGTCGCTGGCCTGCCGTGAAATCCCCATTTCTTTACTACTCCCTGAAAACCTTTTCCCTTGGAAGTTCCAGAAACCTTGACAGTATCCCCTTCTTCAAAAACATCAACCTTAATTTCATCCCCGACTTTATACTTCGTAATGTCTCCTCTAAACTCTTTTAAATATCTAAATGCTTTTTGCTTCTGAGTTTTCTTTACTCTGCTTGGTTTTAATTTCTCAAATCCAATTTGAATAGCTTCGTATCCATCTTTCTTGCCCTGTGGCTCGTCCCGTCGCGAGCTCGAGGAGGAGCGAGCTTTACGGCTATCTTTAGTTTTAATCTGAAGAATATAACAAGGTCCAGCTTCAATTAAAGTTACCGGAACAACATTTCTCTTTTCATCGAAAATCTGAGACATTTCTATTTTTTTTCCAAGTATGAATTTTGCCATAGTAATTTAAAACCGGGCATAGCCCGGTCTTTTTCCGTGCTATCTAAAATAAAACTATATTTTTAAAAAAGTTTTTTCTCCATTTTAATTTTATAACAAAAATTGATTTTTGTAAAATAAAATATCAGTGTTAATCGGCTAAAAATCTGCGTTAATCATCGTTTCACATCTTTATTTCAATATCAACTCCGGCAGGCAGATTCAAGTTCATTAAAGCATCAATAATCTTTTCATTGGGATTTAAAATATCAATCAGTCTCTTGTGGATACGCATTTCAAACTGCTCTCGACTGTCTTTATGAACAAAAGAAGACCTGTTTACGGTATACTTGTGATTCTCGGTTGGCAGAGGAATAGGACCCATAACCTCAACATCATAACGTAAAGCAGTATCAACAATCTGCTTAGCGCTGTTGTCAATTATTTTATGGTCATATGCGCTCAGCTTAATTCTAAGCTTTGGCTTCACTTTTTGTTCTGATTCTTTAACTTTCACTTTAGGCATCTTGAGAACAATGGATTACGTTTGTGCCAGTATCGTAAGGCATTAATCAATCCTCTAAACGATAAATGTTTAACGCAACCAGAAGTGAAACGGGCTTCGTTATTGAAACCCGTCCACGCTTAACTATTTAGTAATTTTTGTTACAACGCCGGCTCCGACAGTCTTTCCGCCTTCACGAATAGCAAATCTTTGTTTTTCTTCCAATGCAACCGGTACAATCAATTTAACCTGAATTGTAACCGTGTCTCCGGGCATAACCATCTCGGTTCCTTCCGGCAAACTAACCTCGCCAGTAACATCAGTAGTCCTAATATACAACTGCGGCTTATAACCAGTAAAGAACGGCGTATGCCTTCCGCCTTCCTCTTTTGTTAAAACATAAATCTCGCCATCAAATTCTGTGTGCGGAGTAACGCTTCCTGGTTTTGACAAAACCTGACCTCTTTCAACTTCTTCTTTCTTAGTTCCTCGAAGAAGAATGCCAACATTATCACCAGCTCTTCCCTGGTCAAGAGTTTTGTTGAACATCTCAACACTAACAACAGTGGTCTTCTGAGTATCGCGAATGCCAACTATTTCTACTTCTTCGCCGGAATTAATTATTCCTCTTTCAATCCTGCCAGTAGCAACAGTTCCACGACCCTCAATTGAGAACACATCTTCAATAGCCATTAAAAACGGCTTGTCAACATCTCGGGTTGGCTCTGGAATATGTTCGTCCAAAGCCTTAGCTAATTCCAAAATAGGTTTAGCCGCTTCATCGTCAGCAGAAGTCACATTAAGAGCTTTTAAGGCTGATCCTCTAATTATAGGAATTTCATCGCCGGGGAATTCATATTTCTTCAACAGCTCCCTGACTTCAGACTCAACCAAATCAACAATCTCAGAATCTTCAAGAGCATCAACCTTATTCAGAAAAACAACTATTGACTTTAATCCTACCTGCTTAGCAAGAAGAATGTGCTCCCGTGTCTGAGGCATGGGACCGTCAGGAGCAGAAACAACTAAAATTGCCCCATCCATCTGGGCAGCTCCTGTAATCATATTTTTAATATAGTCTGCGTGACCGGGACAATCAATATGAGCATAGTGCCGTTTATCTGTTTCATACTCAACATGACTTACAGCAATAGTCAGACCTCGAGCTTTTTCTTCAGGAGCAGAGTCAATCTGGTCAACAGTTTTCTCTGAAGCCTTAAGTCCTTTCAACTGCAAAACCTTTAACAGGGCAGCTGTAAGGGTGGTCTTGCCATGGTCAACATGGCCAATGGTACCGACATTAACGTGAGGTTTAGACCTCTCAAATTTTTCTTTTTCGGCCATAATTTTATTAAACTCTAAATTCTAATATCTAAGTCCTAAACAAATTCAAATATTAAATTTTCAAAACTCAAAATGTTTAGAACTTTTGAATTTTGCTGGATGGCGCGTAGCTCCAGACTCCCCGTAGGGTTGATTTTGATATTGTTTAGAAATTAGGATTTAGGATTTAGTATTTAAATTGTATTATATTATCATCTTACAAAAATTTCTAAAAATAGTCAACCCCGTAGTGAAAATTTGACAAAGTTTTCTAAAGAAAACTTATTATTACGACCTCGCAGCAAGTCAAATTTCTACTACGGGGTCAAGCTTTTTTCTGTTAAAAAGGCAGGTCTTCAATCTTCAGAGGTCCTTCGTCCTCCTCATCCTCATCCTCATCTAATAACTCCGAAGGAACTTCCTCTAACTCTGGCGGGATTCCACTCTCATCTTTTTTCTCGCCTCGTCCTTGCCGAGACGAAACAGATGCCTCGTCCAATTCGACTTCAACAGGGTCTTTAATAGATTCTCCGTGCAACGGCTCGGAAATAAAATTCCCTTTGCTTTCTTGAATAGTCTCTCCAATAGAAACAAATCTTCCCCTGTCCTCTGTTACTTCCTCACCCGCCATAGCTTTAGCGGAGGCGGAAGCAAGGGAAGATTCTCCTCTCAAACCTAAAATCTTTTGATAATCTCCAAAACTCAAAATCACCATTGTTGGCTCTCCGTCTTCCACAATAATAAACTTGCCGTTGTCCTTTTTAATTATTTCTTTGATTTCGTTTAAATCCATATTATTTTCTAAAAATTTTAAAATGTATCCGCAATATCGGTGATAATCTTTTAAACAATCAGAAATTGAGGAGTAAATCTTGTCATAATCAACATTGTTATATTCGTGAATTAAAATGTTTCTTGTTCCCACGCTTTTTGAAATCTCTTGAGCAAATTTTTCTGGATAAACTTTAAGTTCGGCTAATTTCAAAAATGTTTCCCTATAATCTTTAGGCTCCTCAATTGTTTTCTCTTTTATAGCACTGGATATTGTGAAAGCGATTGAAGGTGCTTCTTTTATTTTCTAAATTTGCTGGCATTCAGAATAGTCAGACCAATAATCTTTCCATTCCTTTCCCGAATCAATATATTGTCTTTTAAAATACTATCGGTTGCTAGTTGAGGTTTTTCAAAACTTATATACAAAACATCAGCCTCTCTATCATGGTCAAACCAAACATGGTCAGAGGAAAACCTTCTAACCAAAGGAACGGTCTGATAAATTAAACTTATTTCTTTTTGGTTGATAACCTTTGCCATATTATTTTTCGCTTTTTTAATAATGATTCTAAATCACTGGTAAAAAAAGCAGTTATAATAAATCCATCTTTTTTATTTATCTCTCTATAAATACTAACTAAATATTTTTTGTTAATCTTTCTTAGAGCTAACAACTCTCCAGTTAATCCCTTTACAATCATATCAGGATGATTGATTATTTCTAATACCTCAAAAGCTAAACCTGCTAATTCCCGATGACTTTCAGATATATGATACCACCTTTCAAAAGTTAAACGAATATTTGCTCCGTTAATAGAAATAGCTTCTCCAATAATATTTTCTTTCATATAAAATAGGAAAAATTATTTTCAATTTCGTTTAAAGGAGATTAGTTCCTTTTTACTAACACATATACGGCGATCGCTTTATATGTATTAGTTTTTCTTTTCGTATATTCGTACTAATTTGTAATTCGTAGGGATTTTATTTTCTTTTGCCTTCAATTATTTCCTGGGTAATGTTTCCCGGCACCTTTTCATAACGGTCAAACTCCATTGTAAATGTTCCTCTGCCGCCTGTCAATGACCTTATAACGGTGGAATACCCAAACATCTCTGACAAAGGCACTTTTGCTTCAACAACTTTCAGGTTTCCCCTTGCTGAAGTCTCCTCAATCCTGCCTCTCCGAGAATTCAAATCACCGATTACGTCTCCAAAATGCTTTTCCGGGGCAGTTACTTCAATCTTCATTATCGGCTCTAATAGAATTGGCTTGGCTCTTTTTACCGCTGCCTGCAAGGCAATAGAACCGGCAATATTAAAAGCAATTTCTGAAGAATCAACCTCGTGATAAGAACCGTCATACAAGGTAGTTTCCATATCCACTAAAGGATAACCTGCCACCACTCCCTTTTTCATTGCCCCCTTAATTCCTTTCTCTACGGCCGGAATAAATTCTCTGGGAACAATACCGCCTTTAATTTTGTCAACAAATTCAAATCCCTCTCCCCTTTCCTTTGGCTTTACTCTTAACCAAACATGACCATATTGGCCTCTGCCCCCAGACTGCTTAATGTATTTTCCTTCAGCTTCACCCATTTCAGAAATAGTTTCTTTGTAGGCAACCTGAGGCTTACCAACATTAGCCTCAACCTTAAACTCTCTTTTTAATCTATCATTAATAATCTCCAAATGAAACTCTCCCATTCCAGAAATAATTGTTTCTCCGGTTTCCTTGTCGCCTTTAATTAGGAAAGTCGGATCCTCTTCACCCAGCTTTTTTAAGGCAATGCCTAACTTTTCCTGATCGACTTTGGTTTTGGGTTCAATCCTAATAGAAATGACTGGTTCCGGAAAAGTAATCTTTTCCAGAATTATTGGGTGTTTCTCATCGCATAAAGTATTGCCTGTGCTGGTATTTTTCAACCCTACTGTAGCGGCAATATCTCCGGCAAAAAGATCAGAAACCTCTTCTCTTTCCGAAGCATGCATTCTTAAAATCCTACTAATTCTCTCTTTCTCGCCCGTAACTGAATTTAACACATAACTTCCTTTTGTCAATCTACCAGAATAAACCCGAAAATAAGTTAAAGTCCCCACAAAAGAATCGGTAGCAACCTTAAAAGCTAAAGCGGAAAACGGCTCGTTGTCATCGGCCTTTCTTTCAATTTCTTTTTCTGTTTTCGGTTCAATCCCATGAACCGGAGGCAGGTCAATGGGGCTAGGCAAATAATAACAAACGGCATCCAAAAGAGGCTGAACACCTTTGTTTTTCAAGGCAGAACCGCAAAAAACCGGCACCAGTTTGTATTCCAAAACAGCTTTTCGTAAAACCCGTCTCAAATCCTCCAAGGGAATTTTCTCGCCTTCTAAAAATTTATGTAAAAGTTTTTCGTCTTCGGCAACAATTTTCTCTACTAATTTCTCACGCCAGTCTTTTGCTTTAAGCTTCAAATCCTCAGGAATTTCTTGTTCTTGAATCCTCTGTCCCTGCTCTCCTTCAAACTTTAGAGCCTTCATAGAAAGCAAATCAATCACCCCGTCAAACTTATCCTCAAGACCAATAGGAATCTGCATAGCCACTGCGTTAGGTGTAAGTTTTTCCCAGACTGATTTCAAGCTCTCTTCCCAGTTAGCTCCCGTTCTATCAAGCTTATTAATAAAACATACTCTGGGGATGTTCCATCTGTCTGCCTGGCGCCAAACTGTTTCTGACTGAGCTTCAACTCCGGCCACGCCGTCAAAAACAACAACCACTCCGTCTAATACGCGGAGTGACCGCTGGACCTCGGCTGTAAAATCAATATGTCCCGGCGTATCAATCAGGTTCATTCTATATTCTAATTCTTTTCTCTTTTTCGGGTCAATTTCTTTTTTCCAGCCCTCTGGAACCCAAAAGAAAGTAGTTGCAGCAGCAGTAATGGTTACTCCTCTTTCCCGTTCCTGCTCCATCCAGTCCATAATTGCCTGACCCTCATGAACCTCGCCTATTTTATGGGAAATTCCAGTGTAAAATAAAACTCGCTCGGTCACTGTTGTCTTCCCAGCGTCAATATGGGCAATAATGCCAATATCGCGAGTTTTTTCTATTGGATAAGTTCTTAACATAATTTATCTAGCGAAGTGGGCAAAGGCGCGATTAGCTTGAGCCATCCTATAGACATCTTGTTTCTTTCTTATAGCAGTACCAGTATTATTGGCTGCGTCCATTAACTCCTCTGCTAATTTCTCTTTCATTGCCTTGCCTTTTTTTGCTCTGGCAGAAGTAAGAATCCATCGAAAAGCCAAAGCTATTTTTCTTTCTCCTCTCACGACTATCGGCACCTGATAAGTTGCCCCACCAACTCTTTTTGATTTTACTTCCAAGACTGGCGAAGCATTTGTAATGGCTGAATCAAAAGTTTCTAAAGGCTCTTTCTTCGTTTTTTCTTTAATTATTTCAAAAGCGCCATAAACAATTTTTCTGGCAGTTTCCTTTTTCCCCATCCTCATCACATAGTTTATAAACTTAGCAACGAGTTCGTTGTTGTAAAGAGGATCGGGAGTAATAGGACGATTTTGTTTTTTCTTTCTTCTCATAATTTAGTAGACTAAATATTACTTTTCTCGTTTAGTTCCATACTTACTTCTTTGGTTCTTTCTTCCTTCAACTCCACCAGTGTCCAAAACTCCCCGAATAACATGGTATCTCACTCCGGGCAGATCCTTAACCCTTCCGCCTCTTATCAAAACAATAGAGTGTTCTTGTAAGTTATGGCCCTCTCCAGGAATATATGCCGTTACTTCCATACCATTCGTAAGCTTTACGCGCGCTACTTTCCGCAAAGCCGAGTTTGGTTTTTTTGGAGTAATAGTAAAAACTTTAATGCAAACCCCCCTCTTGAAGGGTGATATATGTTTACTCGGCCTGTTTTTCAACGCATTAAAACTAAAAGCCAGAGCAGGTCTTTTGCCCTTTTTCTTTGCCTTCTTTCTCTTTTTTTTTATTAGTTGATGTATGGTTGGCACGTTTACAAATTACAAGTTAAAAGTTAAAAGTTAAAAGTTAAAAATAAAATACTTTTAACTTAATACTGCAACTTTTAACTTTTGATTTTGGACTTTTAATTTGGCTTAAAGCTTGCTGTTTAGCTTATCAAACGAATTACAAATAGTCAAGTCTAAAACGGGATTGGCGCTCCAGTAATTAATCCAAAAAGCGGATAGCAGATATAAGGAATTCCAATAAAATACATAAATAAAACTGCCAGCAAAAGCGACATAATTCCGCCTCTCAAAAATACTGCTCCCCCGCCTTTCCGTAAATTCGGAAAAAGAGTAAAGAAAACATGAGAGCCGTCAAGGGGCGAAACAGGCAAAAGATTAAAAACTCCCAACAGAATATTAATCCAGACAAAGAAAGAGAAAAAAATAATCAGCATAGGATTTGAAATTTCTACAAATCTTAGAATCATGCCAACAATTACTGCTATTATAAAGTTGGATCCGGGTCCGGCCAAACCAACCAAGGCTGGTCCCCATTTCTGATTTCTAAGATTATATGGATTAAAAGGAACTGGCTTGCCCCAGCCAAACCCAACAAGAAGAATCAATAAAGCTCCCATTGGATCCAAATGGGCAATTGGATTAATGGTCAACCGACCCATATGCCTAGCAGTATGGTCGCCTAAAAAATCAGCCATTTGGGCATGGGAATATTCATGGATAGTAAAGGCAAAAAGAATGGCTATCACCACTATTAAAAACAAAGCTGGATCAGTAAATAATAATTGGATGATCATATATGAGAGCCCTTGCAAAGTAATCCTTTCTACTACAACTTGAAAATTATCGCTGCAAATTATTCAGGGCTCGTCAATGTTTACTTTGTATACACTTTCCTCGCCCTTCACAATTTTCGCACATAATTTTACAAGTTTTTTACCCCGTTAGATAGCGAGCTCTGCGAGATCTATCTAACGGGGCGGGCGAAAGATTACTTAGCAATGGCTCTTTTTAGTATAGCATAACTATTTCTATTGTAAAAATTGAAAAACTTTGGTATAATAGTAATACCATGGCTAACAAATGTGCAATTTGTGGAAAAGGGTCGCAGGTCGCCCGGAGACTACGAAAGCTCCGTGGGAAATATAACCCGACTCCTAAGTTTAGAAAATATCCAAACCTTCAATGGCTGAAGGTGCCTTTAGATGTAAAGCACAAAAAATTCAAAAAGTTTGCAGGAAAACGGGTTAAAGCCTGCGCAAAGTGCATTAAAACACTTGCGAAATCAAAATAGATTTCGCAAGCGCAATTTCTAATTTCTAAATTCCGGGCTGTAGTACAATGGTAGTATTTGCCCTCGGGGAGGGTAAGACCCGGGTTCAATTCCCGGCAGCCCGAAATCAACAAAAAAGTAATTCTACGATCGTAGAATTACTTTTTTGTTTAAAAGGAGCTTAGCTCTTTTTTTGAGGCTGCTAATTTAAATATCTCCAGATATCTACGGAGAACAGTTCTCCGGAGTCTTCCGGAGAACTGTTCTCCGTATTTCTTATTTCAACTCTCTTCTTATGTCTTTAATTTCTTTGCTAATTGTTTCCTCTGATTTTCTCAAAGCTTTTTTAAGCTTATCAGAAATTTTCTTTTCTCTTAAGCTTAAACCAGGTCTTCTGTCAATTTTTGCCACTTCAGTCCTGACTTCCTCCTTTAAATTACCAAAAGCCTTCTCAAGAGCTTTCTGGGCCTCTTTGGTCTCTTTTTTAATCTTCTTTCGTAAAACAGTAATTCGACGCCAGCCATACAAGATAACCAATATTAAAAGTATGACTAAGGCAATAAGGATAATCATAATACTTAAATAGTCTATAGCTATTTTACCAATTTTAATAAAAGGAGTCAGGCTGACAGAAATAGTAATTTCTTCAGTGGGTTTACTTTTTGCTCCCCGGCTGTCAGTAATTTCTGCCCAAACTTGATAAATGCCTTTTTCTAAGGTTTTCTCATAGATAAAAATCCAGTTTCCCTCATTATCTGTGTTAACATCACCTTGGACCGGCTCTTCTCCCTGCTGTTTGACAAAAACTGTCACCCTGGCATCAGAATAAGAAGAAGTCCCCTTGACCTCTAAAACATCTCCAACCTCTAATGACTGGGGAATTTCAATGATAATTGGCTTTTCTAATGGTTCTATAATAATATCAAGAGCAGAAAGCGTTTCATTATTAGCAGCATCTACTGCTTTAATAATTAATGTATGCTTGCCCGGCGACTGTACCGGCATCTCATAAGGATTAGATACTACAGTTTTTGCTATTTTCACTGGAATAATATCTTCTCTTTCTCCGATCTTTACCTCGTAATATTCAATTCCAGAGATATAGTCAATCGCCTTAAAATGTAAAATAGGAGTAGGGTTGGTAGGATCGCCGCCATTATCAATTTTTGTTTCAAATAATTGCGGTGTCTCGGTGTCAATTAAAACCTTACGATGTAAAATCCCGCCCCAGCCATAATTATTTTTAAACTGAACGTGGAAGTACCAGACTCCATCAGATAACTCATCAAGTTTTTTGCTGAAAATCGGAGGAGAATAAAGAACAGTTGGAGCAACAGTGGGTAAATGGCCTATTAATAATTTCACTGCTGTAATATCAGACGGCAAATTCCAAGAAAATTCCGGGCTGTTATTTGAATACCATTTATCCGGATCAGGATGAGTGGCTGAACTAATAATCGGGGTGGCTGGGGCTCCGGTAGGCATTGCCGGAGGTATATATTCTGCTTCAGGAGAAACTTCTTCTGCTGGCGGAGCAGTAATCTTCGGACCAATAGTGTAAGTTCCGCCAGTCATACTGACTAAAACATTAGTTCCTTTGCCATCTGCTGCCAAAACCGAACCTGAAGAAAAATTTACTTGAGCAGAAGCATTGGCATTGGCTTTGAAAATTACGGTCATTATTGTTCCGGAACTGCCGTTAAAACCGCTTGGTGTTCCGCCGCCCCAAACAATATTCCCTACTGAATTAGAAAAAGTCGGCTCATTGGTCCAAAGACTAAAAATAGAGCCTGTTTTGGAAATACTCACAACATTAAGTTGATTGGAATTAAAAACTAAAACTCCTTCAGCTGCATTAATATCTGTGCCTCCGCTGTTAACTTTTACTGCAACTGAAAAACTGCCACCAACAGCATAGGTTCCACTGGCCGGCGATAGATATAAAGACGCTCCAGCTGCCTGAACAGAGGACACAGCTGCGAAAGAAATTCCCAAAAGAATTAAAATAATAAATATCCTTTTCATTTTTTTAATCTAAATCGTTTAATTATCCATAATACTACTCCGATACCAATTACGACAACAACTACTCCCCACAAAGGAAATGCTTCCCTTAAAGCTGGCGGAGTATATTCAGCAACCCTCTCGTTCCCAGCCTTGTCAACTGCCTTCACTTTTATTATACCGCGCAGGTTCTGGTCCTGCAATAAATAGGGACTGTCCCTAATTATCCAGCCTCCTTTTCCCTCTTTAATTTCAAAATGGTCCAAACCGGTTTGTTTGTCTGTTGTTAAAAAAGTAATAAAGTATTTGTTGTTAAAAACTATTTCTTCTTTATGAATCTCTATTTCAAACGGCTCCGGTAAAATCTCATCTTTTTCAAGTTCTTTTTTCCATTCATCTTTGATTAGCCCGGAAACACCTACAATATCAAAAACAGCTCCCTGTGTTGAAAGATTAGCTTTTGTTCCAAGCCCGTCATTTAAAAAAACTTGGGAGTCGTCTTGAAAGACGACTTGCGCGGAACTACGCGGAACAGCACGCGAAACAACGCGGAATATTATTTCTCCAACAATATTACTAATCCCAGGGTCACCCGGCACTCGTCCGCAATACCCGCCCGGAATTCCTCCTGAAAAAGAAATTAAGCCTGAATCCTGTTCAATGGTCGGTGGTTTAACCCAGAGAGTAATAATAGATTCTCCCTTTGAAAAATCAATTGCCTGAAAAACTTCTTGAGAAAAATTTAGATTAGCCTCAATAGTATTAATACACTCTCCTTCTGTATCAATTTTAACTGCCACCATAAAACTATCTCCCGGCTGGTATTCTCCGCTGGCTGGCTCTAAATACAAAACCGCTGCCTCCGTATAAGAAGCAACAATCAATAAACAACAAATAACAAGAATTAACAGTAGAATTTTTGACATTTGAACTTTGAAATTTGACATTTTATTAGATATTAGGATTTAGAAAGCAACCCTACGGGGGAGTCTGGCGCTTCGCGCCATCCAGAGAAATTCCGCCCGAGCATAGCGAGGTGCGGTGCTATCCTGTCCAGTAATACAACATGATGGAGAAATCTGCCAAATCCACCCGTCCATTTCCATTTTGGTCAGCGCAGGAATTGGCTTTTCCCCACCAAAAAAGCAAAACAGAAAAATCAACCAAGTTTACTTTGCCGTCCTGATTTAAATCAGCCATAGGACATACGGCTCCGGCTCCCGCTTCTCCAATATAAAAACTTAAAACCTGAGAAAAAGAAGAAAGCCAACCCTGGGGAGATTTGGCTTTAGCTCTTGTAGTATGAATGCCGTCCTCTAATAAACTAGTGTCAAAAACTTCATTCCAATCACCTTGTTTACTAGCGGTTGTCTTTTTTGTTATTTCGGAAGATTCAACTGAAATAGTAATTTCGCTTTCCGGCGCAGTCTGGCCGGAAATATCCAGACTTTCTCCTTTCTGGAGCTTAATTTTGGAAAGCTCAATTGTCGGAGGCAGGAAAATTCCGGAAACTGTGGTTGTAGTATTACTGACAACATTGGTTGTAAAGGAAAAAGTAATTGACTTTCTACCTTCTTTATCCTCTGCCCAAAGAGAAAATGTATAAATTCCAGCCGTGATATCAGTAATTTCAAAATTAAAGTTGGCTGTAGAATCAGCTTCAGTAGCAACTTCTACTTTACCGTCAGACAAAAAGGTAATATCAGCTTCAGGATAAGCTATCCCCCTAATCACAACTTTAGTTACCGAGGGCGGAACATAACCCCCACCACCACCTCCTCCTCCGCCTCCGCCTCCTTCATTTTGACAAGTGGCAGAACAACCGTCTCCAGAATTGCTATTGCCATCATCACATCCTTCGTAATTTGAATCTCGGCTGCCGTCCCCGCAATAAGGACCAAGGCCCGAACAATCACTCTTACAATAGCTGTATTGGCCATTATGAATTCCGTCATCACAAACCTCTCCCTGTTCAATAACCCCATTGCCGCAAACAGCCTCTTCTTCTTCCTCGCCGAAAACCTCAAAAAAACTAAACTCTGAAGTAACCGCGCTTACCAAATTATTGTCCTTGTCAACTATACTGGAAAGAGCTACCCATTCTTGACCATCCCAACGTCTTATCTCCAAAGTATCTTCGTTATAGCCGGAAACATCTTCTTCCTCATAAGAAATTGATACCGTAAGAGGCTGATCAAATTCGTGATAGAAAAAATTATTGGCTTGGGACTGCGTTTGGTAAATATAGTCGCCAATAGCATAACGGCCAGCCGGTGGAGGAATAGAAGATATTAAGTCATTTTTATTAAAAGAATACATTTTAAAATCCCGGTTGGCTGTTCCGTAATTTTCCGGCGCTTCAATAAAAAATTGACTGCTGTTAGGATTAGTTAAATAGAAAGAGTCGCCGGTGCTGTAATCTATTATCTTGTCTTCAAACTCAACATATTCCGGCAGGGTATCAATCTCAATATAATTATCATAGACGGGTAAAGCAATCGTTTGATTGGCGCTGTCAACCTGAACCATTCTAAAACAATAGGTCTCTCTATAAGCGGCTAAATTATTTTGAATAACCCAATCATACTCAATCCGCTGACCCCCTGGAATAGTATCAGGATTCCAAGTCGTCTCTCCAAACTCATTATAGCCGCCGCTCATATCAGAGTCAGGCATTGTTGGGTCATTGGTTATCCAATCATCATCAGTTAAATCCGGGATATCAAATCCCCTCCACAGAGCATTTGAACCCTCCCCGCCCATATCATACCAAGTTTCATTGGCTGAACAGCTGACTCCTTTGGTTTTAAATTGAAGTTTGAAACGAACGGCGCTTCCGGGAATTTCCGTAATAGCCCTTAAAGAAATTTTTAAACGGATAATATCGCCCCGGTGAATGGGAAAAGTGGCTATGTCAATTTTTGTATTAACCGACAAATCATAATCGCCGGGCGGCCAGACATCGTTGGGAGAAAAAGTATTATCTGGCGAGAAAAATTGAAAGTCCTCCTGATATAAATTATATTGAACAACAACCGAGACCGAGCTTTGGAAAGTTGAGCCGTAGGCGAACCCCCCCACCACTTTTTTTTCGAAAAAAAAGTGGTGGGGGGGTAAAAAAGAGGGACTAAAAATTAGTCCCAAAATTACAAAAACAAAAATAATAATAGTTATAAAATTACGTGGAAAAAAAGCCATATCATAAAGACAAAAGGAGCTAAGCTCCCTCACTAAAAGGAGCTTAGCTCCTTTTTTGCTTTTTTGCTTTTTTTAACCTCTTTATCTTCTTCGCCCTCTTTTCCTTCAATTTTATCATTCCTATCACCCTCACAGCTTCTTTTAATCTTATCTTTTTGACTATCTCTTTAAAATTCGGCTTCTTTCCTTGTTTTTTCCAAACCCCATATCCTTTCCAGCCCCCAAAACCAGCTCCAGCCAGAACGATTATTACAATTATTAACCAAATCCAAATTTGCAAGCCAAAGACTTTAGAACTTTCCTTACCTAAAGTCCCATAAGGAAGGATACTTAAGTGAATTTTACCCTTGTTAACCACTTCATCATCTTTATAAATTTCAAATAAAGCCACGTAGCTTCCAGCCAGCAATTTGGTCGACAGTTTAGCAATAACTTCTTTGGTTTCAAAAGGCTCTACTTTTCCTATTTTTTTGGTTTCTATTGATTCCAAAAGCTCTTTTTCCTGGGAATCATAAATATCAAAATGAACTTTAGTGGGCGAACCTTTCATATTTCCAGTGTTTTCTATTTCCATTGAAAACTTTATCTTACCCGGAATATTAAAAAATAGGAATTTGTGCCCTTCCTCCAAATCAGAAACACTTATTCCTATAACTTTGAAATCGAAAACACCTCCCTTAGCCACGGTTAAATCAACATCAATCTGAGCACCCAAAGCAATGGCTATCTGACCAGCCGGCCTTTTCAGGGGCATAGTTCTTACCCTGATATTTCCTTTATAATTTCCAAAATCAGCATCTTTGGAAACATCAACTTTAACAATTATCGGTATCTGCTTTTCTCCTTTGGGCAAAATAAATTCCATTCCTTTATCAACAGAAATCCAATCATCAGCACCAGGAACATTAATAGTAATCTCTGCTTTCCAGTCTTCAACTGGATCACCCCTGACCAATGTTACCTTTTTCTCGTAATGCGAACCCCTGATTAACATATCGTTTCTGACATAGGGGGAAGAAATGCCAAAACCAGCTTGAGCTGTAAGAACTGCAAGCAACAAGAGACAAGCAACAAGAAAACTCCTAACAAAAATTAAAAATAATCGTTTGGAAATCATTTATCGCGAAATAAACGCTAAACTCCCACTTACTGAGAACCCTATACTAAACTACGCGAAAAGTTTCGCGCGGTTCAACGTACGGTTTCGCGTGGTTCAGTGATTATTTATTACCAGCCGGCTGACTCACTTACTTTTCCAACAATAGTATTGGTTCCTGTATAAGTACCTGCTTCCTGGGCTGTTGGAATTTGAATCTTCCAGTGAATATTGGCATAAGCCGGGCTGCCAGTAGTAATTGTCTTACCAACATTAAGCTCAAGTTCTGCTCCTGGGTCCACTAATAAAGCAGTCATACTTCCGTAAGGATTAGCAGCAGTGTCATACTTTTGCTGGCCAACAGCAATAGTGTTGCCGCCGGAAGTCATGTCTGTGCCGTAAAGAGTGGTATCAAGTCCTACATTACCAGTAGCCTCAATAGTATTAGTCTGGTCAGCTGAAGTATCTTCAGGAGATAGACTGCCGTAATTAATAGAGGCAGAACCATTATCCACATCATACATTACAAGAGTGTCTAATTCAGTACCGTCAGAATCGTCAACCAGGCCGGTGTCAAAACCGTCGTCATCAGTAGCTTTTACTGCTGCCAGCCAAATATAAGCGGCTTTGAGATAGTCGCCGGCAACTGTTGGATCAGCATGATACTGCAAAGGAAAAACACATTTCCAGCCAACCGTAGAATCGCTGGTGCCACTGCAAGCATCAACACTTTCATCCTGACTGCAGCTTCCATTAATGCCAGTATGGGCATTGGCATAACAGTTGTTATTATTGTCTTCAGCATCATCATCACAACTTGCTTGGGCTATTTCTGACATCCTAATATGAACTACGGCTGAAGCAATCTCGTTGCCGGAAGCAGAGGTCTGACAGCTGTTATTATCAGCTACCACAAACTCAACATAAAAACCCTCGGTTTCTCCTTCTTCTGTGGTTAATTCCAAATTACCAGTTCCATCAGTGTCTTTCAAGGCAATAGTAGTGTCAGTAATGCTGGGCGCTACATTATCAACAGTTAAAGTTGAGTCAGTGCCCTGAGAACCACCAGAAGCCGCTAAACCATGATTATCAACTATAAAGCCGTAAGCTGAAAGATTCTGGTCTGGATAAACTGAAGGAATATCATAGGTACAGCTGGAATCAGAGGTTCCCGGAGAAGCATCATGACACCATTCACCATCATCGCAAGCTGGCGAGCCGCCGCTGGTGAAGTTACTGGTTGTGCAAACATAAAGAGTTACTGTATCATCTGCGGCATCGCTGTCCGGGTCTTCGGAAGTAGTTGTCCAGGTTACGGTCTCTCCAGGATCTTTTCCTGAATCGTCTTGATAAGCAGTAAAGGTTGGCAAATGGTTCACATAAAAAGGCGAACCTGAGTTTCCTGTTCCCTGACTCACAGAAGAACACTCCTGACTGGAGGAAGCGGCATCACAAGCATAAGCATGCCAAGCATTAGATTCGTTATCACCAGCCAAAGCAGTATAAGTGCAGCTGGCTTCAGAACCACTGGAAGTGGAAGAAGAAATACACCACTCTCCGCCGTCGCAGGTCGGAGCGCCGCCTCCAGTTCCAGGGGTAACTGCCGCTGACTTACAAATGGCTAAATAATAATTGTCGCCGTTGGTATCAGTAGCCGTTGCCTTAAATGTAACATTAGAACCAACATTGGTTGGATTGTTAGCTGTATCTCCAGTGCCTGTGCCACTATGTGAAGCTGGGTCTTCAACAGGATCAACAGTAAAACTTGGAACAGCGTTCCCTACCACCACTGTGGTATCAGCTGTATCAGCCTGAACCTTTAAATCTTTGAAGTTAAGACCGACAATTACTACTAAAACAATCACTGCTAAAACAGCAATCCAGGGTATTGTTTTTTTAATATGTTCTGGCATTTCTTATTTTCTGTTTTTGTAAATAATATCTTCGACCTTTGGTTTAAATTTTAGATTTTATATTCAAAATTCTAAATTTCCATTCTGTATTCCAAATTCCAAATTCCAGATTCTATTCTCATTTTACCACAAAAAAATTCGTCAAGTAACATATCAACTGGGGAAAATTATGGACAAGTAGCGTCTGAAACTACATCAAAATCATTGGTAGCTGTATATGGTCCGCCAGCTAATTTGCCAGTTGGCACTTTTAATTTCCAGTAAATAGTTTCGCTCTGATTACTGGGATTATCAGTTGGTTTAGTGGTGGAAAGTTCATAGCAAACAGGTGTGCCAGTTAAAGCAGTCCCCTCGCTGTCCCAATCAAATCCACTGCTATCACTATATTTTTGCTGAGTAACAAGAATAGTATTCCCGCTCCAGGTCATATCATCTCCTGAAAGCTGAACATCAACTGCAGTATTGCCGGTGGTAGTAATTAAAACTGTTTGCTGGGAACTAACACTATCAGGGTTAACGGTTCCATAATTAATTTCGCTTACATCAAGCTTAAAAGCATTAAGAGTATTTATTTGAACTGTTTGAGTATTAGAACCAGAGTCAGAAGAACTATCAGTAGCGGTCACTTTGGCTGTCCAATTGCTTCCGGGATTGGCGTGAAACCAAACATCAACCGTAACTTCCGCATCGCCGGTATAGTCGCCAGCCCCGTCGCAGGTATTACCTACTTCAGTTAAAGTTAAACTGGGATAACAATTATTATCATCGGCACTGCAGGTATCAGCAACGGTGTCGGCGTCATAAAAAACACCAGTAATTGAACCATCAGTAAAAACCTCCTCGCACCCGTCATTATCAGTAATGGTAGCGGTAATTGTTACTGTTTTCTGGCCGTCAGCCACTAAGTCTATTTCTGGATTAGGACTGATAGTTATACTGTCCACTGTTGGAGCTTGATTAGCCGTAGTGGCAGTAGTCAATTTTGGATAATTGGTGTATTGAATCACTGAACCATCAGACAAAACCATTCTAAAACAATAATCAGTTGCGGCAGCGGCTCCATTATTCTGAACCACCCAATCCCACTCGCCCCGGCTGCCTTTAGTAATGACGTTGGGATTACTGACAGAGTTATTTTCTTCTTCATAAGATTCTAAAGCATTAATCTGTGAATTAAGCAATGAAGCAGTGATGGTATCGCCATCATTGGGCGTGGTATTTACATTATCCCCTCGCCAGATAACTCCTGAATCGACTGCTCCAACATCAGTCCAGCTGCCAATAGCCGAACAAGTAGAACCCTGGCCGTATTGAAGCTTAAATACTTGACCAGCAGCAGCCAAATTATTTAAACCAGCCTGAACCGCCATTCGAATTCTTATAATATTGTTGTCTGCCACATTAGAAATAGCCGCATTTTCATTACCTAAAGCCGAACCTGGCTGAACTGAGTCGGCATTATTGTAAAAACGATAAGTAGTCTGATCTAAAGCCAGTTCTCCAGCCGCATAAGTGCCGGCTGACTGAAAAACCAGATACGCTACAGCCTCCGTGTTTCCACCCTGATCAGAGTCGGCAATTTCATCTTCCATAATAGTTGGATTGATAGTAGTTTGAGTTAAAGGAGAAGAACCGTATAAAACCGGGTGGGGACCATCAGTCCCAGAAACTCCTGCTTGAGCAACGACCGCCACGGTTGGCGTACTGCCAAAGAACTGAGAAAAAGTATAGGTATCATTGGGACTATCGTCTATTCTCTCAATTGTTTGACCCTGAACTCCAGCTTCAAATTCAATAGTTCCCAAAGTGCCGTGAGATTCCTCAATTACTACCACGCCAATTATTTCATTATTTCTGGTTACCGTGGTATCTTCTCCAACATGTTTACCAGTGTATAAATTAGAAGCAGTGGGTAAGCCATTAGATCCATCATGAGCCCAAAACACTGACCAAAGAGAATCGGCATAAGTCATTACCTGGCCCAAAACTACTGGATTAGTGTAGGTTTGGGTGTATGATTGTGACTGCCCCACCCAAGAACCATTTTCATCAGTGATAGTTGAATTATAAGTAAAGGCTTCTATTTTAATATCGTCAGTATCATACTCTCCTTCCTCTACAACCAACCAGTGGATGGTTTCTGTTTGGGTTAAACTGCCAGGGGCTCCGGGTTCCTGCAGTATAACCTGAGCTGAAGTTGAGCCGACGTTCTGCACCCGGCAAACCACTGAATCAGCATCACCATCTGATTCGTTGCCGATATTGTTATTGTACTGAACCGTACAAATAAAAACCGGACTGATGTAAGAGCCAGTGAAGTTGATAGTTTTCCAACTGTCATCAGAAACCCCGGTCTCTGTACCCCACTCCATAGAAGTAGCACCAATAGTAACTGAACTGATTGTCGCCTCCGGATAAACCGAGTAACTATCCAGTGCGGACGCTGCAGTTGTGTCATACAGCCGGAAGCAATAGCTGTGGCCGGTTACCGCGTCATCGGTCGCTTTAAAGCTATATTCCAGCTCGGTGTAATAATTGGCTGATAAGGGTCCGATGGAACCGGTGGTATCTGATACGTCTCGACCTTCACCGGCAGTATAACTACCCTCCGCGGTTAAAAGACTGACCGATGTTGATTCTCCGTCGGGATCAATATTTGTGCTATCTACCATATCAAACTCATCTGAAGCGTCGGCAATACCTATCCAGGTACTAATATCATTACAAGAAGATTGGCCGGTTTTGTCCCCCCATTGCAACTCATAGGTTCTGGCCGCTGATTCAGCGCCGTTTGCCCTGGCTGACTCAATTCGCAAGCGATAGGTAGTATTTTTTGTAATGTCACCAATACTGTTATTGTCTTCTACTGCCAGCCAGCCGCCGGAAGTATTTAAATCGGTGGTGTCATCCCGCCAGCGAAAATGAAGCTGGTCCGTGGCAGGTCCTACAGTTGGCTCTTCCAGGGCAAACCAGTATGTTTTTTCGCCAGTATGAGTATTACAAGTAGTACCATCATCTTCCTCGCAATATCTAAAATCCATTCCAGAGCCAGTAATATTCCTCGCCCAGGCATATTCTGGGTCCTGAGCACCGTCATCGTCGTTCTGAGTAACCATTACCCTTGGGCTGGTGTATTCAGGCGAGAAAGTGTCCGCTGTCCAAACGCTGTTGCTTATATCAGCATAACCTGATTGAAAATTTATACCGCTTTCAAAGGACTGATTGGTAGTATCTATTGCCACATAGCCGAAGGTTTCATTTGTTCCGCCAGTGCATGAATCGCCTGTGCCCTGGTGAGTACAGCCGATATAGGTAAAGCCGCTTGTTGTAACATTGTCATTAACCCAAGCTATTGCCCCGATACTTGAACCCTGCGAATAGGTTTGTGCTTGAGTCCAGACTACCGGAGCAGAGGTAAAAGAAGTCGTAAAAGTTTCCGCCGTGTTGCCTCCGCTGACACTCACATTGGCTGTTGTACCGGCTTCAATCCAGTTATAATTAATCGCGTCATCAACATCAAAAGCAAACCAATGAAATGTTTCAGAGTTGACGCCAGTTGAGCAAGTCGTGTTACCACCATCCACGCACATTGAAATATCAAAACTATCAGTCCCAACATTTCTGATTAAAGGAATCGGATACATACCTCCTCCGCCCCCAGTGCTATTACCCGCACAAGAACCAACACCCTCACAATTATTAGCTGTCACTGGTGTTGCCAAAATAACTGGGGCGGAAGAATAAGAACCTGATAAATTGATAGTCTCCCAATCAAGGGAGTCATTAATCGTAATTTCCCCTGCTTCAAAAGCAGGTCCGGCGGCGCGAGCTTTCGGAATTTCCGGGGGAATGCGAATTTTGCTTGTCCCGAGCTCACCGAGGGGCCAAATCCTCGGCCAACCAGAAAACAACCAACCAGTTAGCAATATAAAAACCAATCCAAAAATCAAAAACTTTTTGAGATTGTTTTTTAAGATTTTAATCATTTAAAACGGATAGAGACCGGTCTCTACTTTTTTATTTATTACCATATTATATCAAATTATTAATTTAATTTCTCTGTGGAAAACAAAAACCAACCCGGAGCCATAAAAAACAACGAGAAATGTTCTCGTTGTTTTTTATGGCTCTGCGAGTTCTCTTAAACTCCGGAAATCTTCAAGGTGGGTGTCCTCACGATTAGACCACGGCCTAATCAAATATCGGACTCCCCTAAGAATAGTATACCAGAATTTAAAGGGGAACTCTGCAGGGCCAATTTTATTATAGCGCTCCAGGCGGGCGTGTCAAACCCCCACACCTAATTTAGGTGTAGGGGGTCAAGTCCTGCAATGTAACGAGGTCTTTCCTCGTTACATTACTCTTTTATTCCGTCTAAATTGACATCGTACAAAATTCTCTCCTGAATAAGACGATATTTTAAAATTTCATCTTTAGAAAACCAAATCGGGATTTCTTTTTCTGCCTCCTCTGGCAAAGCAGAAATATGAATCAAATTTCTTACTGCCCGCTCATTAGTATCAGCTAAATGATAAGAATCTACTGTAAAATCACCGCGGATAGTTCCAACATCTGAAGTTAAAGGTTCGGTTCCGCCGGTTATTTTTTTAATAACCCCGACCGCTTCGTTCCCCTGCCAAATCATTGCTAAAACCGGGCCCGAGGTTAAATATTTTTTTAATACGCCTAAAACAAATTTGCCGCATTCAATTGGATCAGAAAAAACAGGCTTCATTCCTTTGTCCTTGTATGACTGAATTGTTTTCTTGCCAACTTTTTCAATCCATTCTTTGCCGGAAGCCAAATAATGCCTCTCAACCATTTCTTCGTCTGGAACTAAAAACTTCAAAGCAATTAGCTTTAAACCAGTTTGTTCATAGCGCTTGATAATTTCACCAATGAGAGACCTCTGGATACCATCGGGTTTTATAATAACTAGGGTTTTTTGGTTGGTCATAATAGTTAAAATTATTCTAATTTCTAATTGCTCTAATTTCTAACTAAACCTCAAATCCCAATGTCTAATGACCAAATGCTTTTTGTTCATTGGGATTTAGTCATTGGGTCATTAGTTAGGAATTAGAAATTAGGAATTAGTAATTTTTTCTATGTTATCATATCTTCCGCATAAACTCAATAGCTTGTCTTTACCAAACACTCTTTTCCATTACAACTAAACTTTATATCTCCATCCTGGTCGGTTCGCAAAACCTTTATTCCTTGCAACTTTTCCATCACATCTGGGTGCGGATGGCCATAACTATTTTCTTTGCCACAGGAAACTATAGCAATTTCTGGACTTACCTCGTTTAAAAATTCCTGGCTGGTTGAAGTTTTGCTTCCGTGATGGCTAATTTTCAAAATATCAGAATCTAACTCATATTTTTCAGCTAATTCGTTTTCTTTATCTTTATAAATATCTCCGGTGAATAAAAATGAATCCTCGCCGAACATTAATTGAACAACAATTGATGTATTATTGATATTTTTAATTTGCTGCTTTTCTAAATTCTCTAATGGATTCAGGACTTTTAAAAAACTTTGCCCAACTTTAATTATTTGACCAGCTTGTCCAATTATTATTCTTGCTTCTTCATCATCAACCGCCTCCTGCCACTTTTCAAAAAGCGATGTTTCTTTTTCTGCTCCGGTCCATAAAATATTTTCTACTTTATATCTTTCTAAAACTCTAATCAATCCTGTCGCATGGTCAGCCTCCGGATGGGTTAAAATAATTAAATCAATCGTTCTATCATGGGGCGGCATTTCTTGGGCTAATTTTTCCAGAATTGTTGAACCCGGTCCCCCGTCAATCAGAATCTGATGTTTCTCTGGGGTCTCAATCCAAATGGCATCGCCTTGTCCCACATCAAAAAATATTACTTCCAGAAATCTGGGCTGACTTAATTCATAAACCCCAATCCATACAAGAATATTAAAACAAAATAAGGCTGCTAAAATAATCCAAACAATTCTCTTTTCTTTCTTAAACATATTTTTAAACTTTATCAAACTTTTGCCTTTTAGTCTACAAATAAAAATGCGACGAGAAACGCTCTCGTCGCATTTTTGTATTTTCTTTCGAAAGAAAACTGCTTCATCTATTTCTTTGACGGTAAAATCTTGTACATCTTTGTTCCGCATACTGCGCAATTCCCGGTCAAAGCTCTTCTCTTTGTCTTTCCCTTGCCCTTCATAACAACTTCTTTTGCATTCTTTATTTCTCTGCCTTTTTCTCGACATTTAACGCAATAACCTGTTTCAACCATAATATCATGAAACCTGAAACCCGAAACCTGAAACACAACTATTTCAGGTTCTATATTTCAAGCTTCTTTATAATTAAATAATCGCGTTTTTGTGGCGACCTTTGACTCCCTTCTTTTACGCGAACACGAAAAGGAGGGAGGCACCCACTCTTTTCGGTCGAAAGGAGGGGCTATTCGCCCCGCTGCGCTCAGCGCGGCGGGTCTCTCGATTTTCCACAGCCTTATTTTAGCTTAAAGCAAGCAAAGGGGCGTGTCAAGCCCCTACACCCAACTTAGGTAATGGGATCAATTTTAATTTGCGCGATAGTATTGCTAATTAATTTTTCTATATCTAATTTACTTTCAGCCTTTTTAACGTCCTGAACTTTGGCTTTTGTTTCCGGATGTTTTGGCAAAAAGCGGCTGCAGCAGTCTTCATGCGGCAAAATAGAGAGCTTAAATGTTCCAATTTTCTTAGCCAAAGCAATTATTTCTTCTTTATCCTGTCCAATCAGGGGCCGGAAAACGGGCAAATGAACAGCCTGCTCAATAATTTTAATATTCTCCAAGGTCTGGGAAGCAACCTGACCAATACTCTCGCCGCTAACCAAAGCTAACGCTTTTTCCTTTTCGGCTATCTCTTGGGCAATTTTAAACATAAATCTGCGATAAAGGATGACTCGCAGTTTTGCCGGGGTTTTAAGAAAAATCTCTTTTTGAATATCGGCAAAAGGAATTAAATAAACTCCGCTAATCCACGGCGCCAAAGGACGAGGCATTTTTATTTTACCATCAAATCCCTTCATTCCCGGCCTAAAAACAGGGGCTTTCTGATTAACTGGGTAAAGTTTTGACAGACTTTGATATTCATTCAAAATTGCGGCTATTTTTTTAACTTTCTCAATTGAAGCCTTGCTGGTGTAAGGTAATGCGTGAAAATGAATAAAAATTGTTCTTACTCCCCGTTTCATTGTTTGAAAAGCGGCAACCGGAGAATCAATGCCTCCGGAAAGTAAAACAACCGCTTTAGCGCTCGTCCCGCTCGGCAGACCGCCTAATCCTTTGATTTTTTCAGTGTACAAAAAGCCGTATCGCTCCACAACCTCAATAAAACAAGTAATATCCGGATTTTCCAAATCCACATTGATTTTGGGCATTTGGGACTTGGGACTTAATTGGAAATCAACCCTACGGGGAGTCCGCTTCGCATCCAGGATCATTGGGACTTGGAATTTTCTCAATATGTATTCCCCAATTTTCTCGTTAATCTGATGAGAGTCCAGATGAAAGTCCTTTTTTGAACGTTGGCAGGAAATTTTGAATGTCCTAAACTTCTTTTCCTTTAAAATCTCAAAGGCTTTTTCCTTGATTAATTTAATATCCTGTTTTGATTGAACGGCCCAAGAAAAATAAGCAATACCAAAAACTTTTTGCAAAGCCTCTGTGATTTCTTTAATGTGCCCGAGGCCCGTCCTCGGGCAGCTACGCGAGATCGGGTCTCGAACAGCTATCTTGTTTAATTTTACAATTATTCTGCCCGAAATTCTTTTAACAAATTCAAAACAATCGGGCATTAGAACCCGTTTTATGTTTTCTATTAGTTTCTCTTCAAAAAATTTCCTGTTTTTGCCTTTCAGACCTATTTCAGCATAGTGGCAAATAATGTATTGGTATTCCATATTATTCTAAAGTATCAAAAATTTGGCTCTTTGGCAATAAAAAAATGGGGCCCCTACCGCAGTAGGTCGGCCCCCAATG
The DNA here is from genome assembly GCA_964624815.1 of uncultured Candidatus Saccharibacteria bacterium. GTDB lineage: Bacteria > Patescibacteriota > Minisyncoccia > Minisyncoccales > CAZUZH01 > CAZUZH01. Next base: position 1,742 of record CAZUZH010000005.1, on the reverse strand, counting down.
GTGTTGTGGCCTCACACCGTAATGTGGGTCACGGGTTTTAATAAACCCTTAGTTTGGCGAAGAAAAGAACTATCCTTGATAAGGATCGTTAGGGAGGAATCCCTCTTTCGGGGCTAATAAAGCCTCTTATCATGAACACTGACTGACTCAGTCCGCATAGCCTCAATTTCAACCTCCTTTCTTGTGCAGGCTAATTGAGCTACTCCCACTCTATCCGACTTGGCCATTGTCGGATATTATTATATTAGCAAACCCAGATTATTTGTCAACCCCGTTAGAAATGGGGTTTTCCACAGGTGGAGATTGGATTACTCTGACAAACATTTTTCTGCAATAATTCCTTACTTTCCATCAAAACTTCTAACGGGGCAGGCGGTATTGCTTTTTTTTGTTCTTATGCTATATTATGATTAAACAAACCAAGCAAAAGCTCTTTCTAACAAAGGAGGACAAAATGGCTGAGACAGACAAAGGAGTAGTTATTACTCTGGAAGTTTTAAGACGGGTTAAACCTGGGTCAAAAGAATTAGCAGAAAGCCTTAATTCAAAAAAATTGCTCGATGTTCCCGAAGAATTACAAAAAGCTGAAAATCCTAAGTTGCATCCTAAATTTAATTCGTTTTCACAGGAGTTGGGAGAAATTATCTGGGATTCTATTGCAAAAAAAGACCGCCAAGGAGTAGTGATTTTCACAATAATGGAAGCTTTAGTTTATACTCATGGCTAAAAAGGCAAAGGAGAAAAAATGAGAGGGAGAACTGCCGTGGCCAACATCGTGGTGTTAAAACCAGAAGAGAGCGTTGACGACGACTCTGCGGCAAGAGCGGTAAGGGTTGAAAATCTGCTCAGTATCTCTGAGCCCGAGAAATGCCGAGAAAGTATTGGAATTGGAATACTTGTAGCCATACCAGAAGAAACCAGGAAAGAAATAAACGTGCTTGTTATTCAGCCCGCTGTTGTAACCGAATAAAAAATGACCTAATTTATAAGCCTCTGCTATGCCAAGCAGCGGCTTTTCTCTTGTAAAAATTTATTATCAGATTAAAATAAAATTGTATGACTAAAATAACAAAAAATACAATCATAGCGGAAATTTTAAAAAATCCTAAAGCAGAAGAAGTTCTGGAAAAATATGAACTTCCCTGCCTTCATTGCCCGATGGCAAAGTTTGAAATTGAAAACATTAAAATCGGCGATGTCTGTCAAATCTATAAAATAGATATTGAAAAACTTTTAAAAGAATTGAACCACCAGTCCTAATTTAGGCATGGGTTGACTTTTCAAGCCCATTGCCATATACTATGAAATAGACGGAACAAAAATTCAGAACAAGGATTCAAAATAAAGGAGGTCTTAAAATGGAAAAATGTACTGATTGCGGAGGACGTATTGATGCAGACGGTTTTTGTCCCTGCGGGATAGATCACACCACCGGAGAAGGGTTTTCCCCTTATCCGACAATGAAAACGGGCGTGATTCTGTCATGGAGGCCAAATCGCCAGCAAATCATAGCTTGGTTATTGCTTCTCGGCGGCGCCTTCTATAGAAATTAACCGCCAGCCTCCGTTGAAAATAGGGGCCGGAACTCGCTTCCGGCTCTTTTTTATTTACTATTGTACCTCCAAAAACAAAAAACGGGTTTAGGACGGACCTAAACCCGTTTTTGATATTTTATTTACCCAGTTAAAAGTTTTAGCAGCAATAAACTTTATTAATTTGAGCAGAAGGAGTTATTCCTTAAA
>CAZUZH010000004.1:148-44121 GCA_964624815.1 uncultured Candidatus Saccharibacteria bacterium | reverse complement strand
GCGGAGGCGGAAGGATTCGAACCTTCGATGACATAAGCCATAGCAGTTTTCGAAACTGCCCGATTCGTCCGCTCTCGCACGCCTCCAAAATCAACTAACTGGGACAGACCAATGGAGACATGTGCGGTCCTATCCCCTTTTGTTTTTGGACCCAGAGGGAGTCGAACCCTCGACTCATCCATGCCATGGAGGTGTTTTACCACTAGACTATGGGCCCATCATTTTTTATCCTTTTTAGTCTCCCCGGCTGGAGTCGAACCAACATTTAGGGATTAGGAATCCCTCGTTCTATCCATTGAACTACGGGGAGAAACGTTCCCCGCCCAAAACCAGCTTCGCTGGTATTGTGGCGGGCCCTCCTGATTGCCCGCTTTCAGCGGGCTTTCGGCGGGTATCCATTGAACTACAGGGGCATTTGGGAGTTTCTAGCAATAGTATACCAAATTTTTCAGCTATTTACAAGATCAACTTTATGTGATAGTATTGAAGAGACTGAGATGCGAATAAAAATATGAGTTGGCCTACAATTCTTTTAGCAATATCTGCTTTTACTATTATTGTTGCTGGAAGCGAGTTTAAGGGTTTCAGCGAAGGATTTTTAAAATTAGCCATAATTGGATTGGTGGCTTTTTTAATATTGGAAGCATTGCATTTAGTGTCCAAAAAATAAAACCCAAATATTAAAAATACAAAAACAAGAAAATCCAAGAACTAACCTAAATATCTAATTTTTTACATTTTTGTTTTTTACCTTTTATCTTTAATATTTTATATTAACCAAGACCGCTAAAGACAAAAGAGCGAAGGCGGGCAAGGAAACATGGATTTTAAAACTTTTACATCAGCCATAGCTCAGATTGCCGAGGAAAAAGGCATTTCTAAAGAAAAAGTCTTCGAAACCATTGAAGTGGCTTTGGCTGCTGCCTATAAAAAAGATTACGGCAAAAGAGGCCAAATAATCAAATCTAAACTCACCCCTAAAACAGGGAGTGTTAAGTTTTGGCAAATAAAACAGGTTGTGGATGAAAAAATGGTTTACAGCGAAGAAGAGTTGGAAAAACTGAAAGAACCCTCCTTCGCCAAAGCTATGGAGGACAAGAAAAATAGGTTAAACGAAGAAGGAGAGGATGAAGAATCCAAAATCAGATTTAATCCGGAAAAGCATATTATGGTAAATGAGGCCAAAAAAATAAAAGCAAAGATTAAACCAGGCGAAGAACTAGAAATTTCTTTGGAGTCTAATAAAGACTATGGCAGAATTGCCGCTCAAACAGCTAAACAAGTTATCCTGCAAAGAATCAGAGAAGCTGAAAGAGAAGTAATCCTCAGTGAATACAAGAAAAAAGAGAATGAAATAGTTTCCGGCATTGTTCAGCGAATTGAACCAAGGGCTGTTTATTTTGACATTGGTAAAACTATTGGAGTTCTACCAAAGGAAGAACAAATCCCCAATGAATTCTATAAACAGGGACAACGGCTAAAGCTATATATCGTAAGAGTTGAAGAAACCCCAAAAGGACCAATGATTTTTCTTTCCAGGGCTTATCCCAAAATAATTTCCAAGCTAATAGAATTGGAAGTGCCAGAGGTCGCATCTGGACAGGTAATCATTAAATCTATTGCCAGAGAAGCAGGATCACGAGTAAAAATTGCCGTGGAATCAAATGAAAAAACTATTGATCCTATAGGCTCTGTAGTTGGACAAAGGGGCAACAGAATTATGGCAGTAATTTCTGAACTAGGCGGAGAAAAAATTGATATTATTGAGTTTTCAGAAAAACCAGAGGAATACATTGGAAACTCTCTTTCGCCAGCTAAGGTTTTAGACGTTAAAATTGAAGGCAGGAACAAAGCCTTAGTTATTGTTCCAGAAGACCAGCTTTCTTTAGCCATTGGAAAAAACGGCCAGAATGTTAGATTGGCAGCCAAACTAACTGGCTGGAAAATAGATGTGAGAAGCCCGGAAAGTGAGAAGAAAGGCAAAACAGAGACTAAAAAGGAAAAAGAGAAAACTAAAGAGAAAGCCGATAAAACTAAATCCAAAATCCAAAGTTCAAATGACAAATCAAATCCAAAGCCCAAAATCCAAAAAGATAAATAGTGTTTTGACACTTGGATGCAACCCTCCGGGGAGTCCGCTTCGCGTCCAGTATCATTGATTTGACATTTGGATTTTGACATTTGACATTTCGAATGACAATCCTCCTTCTTCCCATCTTAATATCTCTATTTACCCTGGTCTTTGTTTATTTTCTATCAAAAGAAATCAAAAAAACTTCTTTTGGAACTCCAAAGATTGAAAAAGTCTGCCAGGCAATCAGGCAGGGAGCCAAAGCTTTCCTAAAAAGAGAATTTATAGTAATGTCAGTTATTTTTGCCTTGATTGCTTTGGTTTTTTTAATTTTTACTGAAAATGGCGCTGTTAAAGCCTTTACTTTTTTAATTGGAGCTTGTGTTTCAAGTGGAGCTGGCTATATTGGAATGATGATTGCCACTCAAACCAATGGAAGAACAGCTAACTTAGCGCAGAAAAGCTTTTTTGAAAGCTTCCGAATTGCTCTTTTGGGCGGTGAAGTAATGGGCTTCTTGATTGTCGGTCTGGGCCTTCTGGGTATTTCCTTGATTTCTTTTGTTTTTAATAATCCCCAGCTTTTAATTAGTTATGCTTTTGGTTCTTCCCTGGTTGCTCTTTTTATGAGGCTTGGCGGAGGAATTTATACCAAAAGCGCTGATATTGGAGCTGACATGGTTGGAAAGGTGGAAAAAGGAATTCCCGAAGACGATCCCAGAAATCCGGCTGTAATTGCTGATGCAGTAGGAGATAATGTCGGTGATATTGCTGGTATGGGTTCTGACCTTTTGGAGTCGTTTCAGGACGCTATTATTGTTACTGTTATTCTTGGAATCCCGCTTTTCGGGCAAAAGGGTTTAATCCTGCCAATGCTTTTAGCCGGCGCAGGAATCTTGGCATCAATTATCAGCAGTTATTTTATTACCGCTAAGTCCAAGATTTTTGGCCTATGGACAAAAACAAAAGGAGAAAAAGAGGAAGGGTTTAATAAACAGACTCAAAACGTAAGAAAAGCTATAAACAAAGGATTTATTATTTCAAATGTTTTAATGCTTATTGCTTGCTTTTTTATTTCCCGTTCTCTAATTGGAGATATTAAAATATTCTGGGTTTTAGCAATCGGGCTTTTGGTTGGATTTCTTCTTAGCCAAATCATTCAGTATTTCACTTCATCCAAATACAAACCTGTGCTGTCAATTGCCAAAGCCTCAAAAAGCGGAGCCTCAACTAATATCATTGAAGGGCTTTCCCAGGGAATTTTCAGCGCTGTTATGCCAACCATTATAATAGCAGCTGCTATTGTCTTGGCATATAATCTGCTTGGACTTTTTGGAATTGCTTTGGCTTCGGTTGGAATCCTGCTTCTTTTGGGAATTAATCTTTCTACTGATTCCTATGGTCCTATTGCTGATAATGCAGCAGGCATTTCAGAAATGGCTGGTCTTTCTGAGAAAACCAAAGAGAGAACAGATAGCTTGGATGCAGTAGGCAATACAACTGCTGCCATGGGAAAAGGTTTTGCGATTGGTTCGGCTGGTTTAACTGCTTTGGCTTGGTTGGCTGCTTATTTTGAATTAAGCAGATTAAAAAACATTAATATCATTGATCCTAAAGTTTTAGCCGGAGTTTTTATCGGAGTAATGCTTTCCTTTCTTTTTGCTGCCCTGTCTATGAAATCTGTAAGCAAGGGTGCGTCTTTAGTAGTGAAAGAGGTTAGACGGCAGTTCAAAGAAATTCCCGGACTCCTCAAAGGCAAAGCAAAACCAGATTATTCAAAGTGCGTTGACTTAATAACAAAACATTCCTTGAAAAATATTGTTCTGCCTGCGCTTTTAGTGGTGTTGATGCCGATTTTAATCGGCATTATTCTTGGTATAGCTGCTTTGGGAGGATTCTTAGCAGGAACAGTGGTTTCTGGTTTTCTATTGGCTCAGATTCTGGCAAATAGCGGAGGAGCCTGGGATAATGCCAAAAAGTATATTGAAGCCGGTAATCTCGGCGGGGAAGGCTCCCAAGCGCACAAAGCCGCTGTTATTGGCGATACTGTTGGCGATCCTTTCAAGGACACAGCCGGTCCGTCTTTAAATATTTTAATTAAACTCATTGGCAAGGTGGCTATCCTTTTTATTCCCTTGTTCTTATTAATATAATTTATGGAAAACTTACCGCAAATCAATTTGCCGGATTACAAAAAGGTTGCGGGACAGATTGAAAAAAGAAAAATTATAGTTGAAGACAAAGAAACTGAATCAGCTTTAAAGTGGATTCAGAATTCCCGCGCAAAGTTTACTGCCCTGAATAGACCCTGTGAAAAAGGAGATTTTGTTGAAATTGAGTTTGAATACAAGGCTGTGGCTCCTATTAAAACACCGTCTGGACATGAATCCCGCAAAATGAAAGACTCTTTTGTTTTGGGTAGAGGAGGTTTTCTGCCGGGTTTCGAAGAAAACATACTGGGCATGAGCTCTGCCCAGGAAAAAGAATTTTCTATTTCTTTGCCGCAAGGAAAAGGAAAAGAACCAAAACAGGTTCCATTCAAGGTAAAAATGAAGTCTGTGCAAAAAATGGAGCTTCCTGAAATATGCGATGAATGGGCAAGGGGCCTTGGTAGTTTTAAAAATTTGGAAGAATTGAAAAAAAGTATAAAAAAGGGACTGGATAAAGAAAAAAACGCGCAGGAAAGTCAAAGAGTTAGACAAGAAATTCTGGAAAAAATAAGCAGGGAATCAAAGCTTGAAACTCCAAAAATCCTGATTGAAAAAGAACTTGATTCTCTGATTGACAATTTAAAACAGAATGTTTTAAATAGTTTAAAAATTTCTTTTGAGGAATATCTGCAAAAAGTAAAGAAAACCGAAAAAGAAATAAGGGATTCTTTTCGATCTGAAGCAGAAAAAAGAGTTGGAATGGGTTTGGTTTTGCAAGCCATCTCTAAAAATGAAAATATTAAAGTCTCAGAAGCAGAAATAAAAGAAAGGGCAGATGCGTTTTTAAAAACTTTAAAAACCACTGAAGAAGCCCAAAAAACACTTGACCCCGAGCAATTAAAAGAGTATATTAAGAAAGTACTGCGGAATGAAAAGACATTGTCTCTGTTAGAGAACATGACGAAAGGATAAGGATTAAATCGTTAAATATTTTTCTTAATTTCTAATTTCTAATTGACCTAATTTCTAACTAAATCCCAATGACTAATGACTCAATGACCAAACTAATAATTGTTCATTAGACATTGGAGCATTAGACATTAGTTAGTAATTAGAAATTAGTAATTAGGCATTTCAGTAAATGAACTTAATACCAAGTGTAGTTGAAAAATCATATCACGGCGAAAGAGCCTATGATATTTACTCAAGGCTCTTAAAGGAAAGAATCGTATTCCTTGCCGGCCCAATAAATGACATTGTTGCTAATTCTGTTATTGCCCAGATACTGTTTTTAGCTTCTCAGGATCCTAAGAAAGACATTCAGCTATATATAAACAGTCCAGGCGGCTCAGTAACTGCTGGTTTGGCAATTTACGATACAATGCAGTATGTCAAACCCGATATCTCTACTGTATGTGTTGGAATTGCCGCTTCAATGGCTGCTACGCTTTTGGCTTCTGGAGCAAATGGAAAAAGATTCGCCCTGCCTAATTCTGAAATCCTTCTTCACCAAGTAATGGGCGGGGTTACTGGCGAAGCTGTTGAGATTGAAATTACTGCCAAGCAGATTATAAAGATTAAAAACAAGCTTAATAATATTTTGGCTAAACATACCGGCAAAGCATTAAATAAGGTTGAAAAAGACACAGATAGGGATTTTTACCTCGAAGCCGAAGAAGCAAAAGAATACGGCTTAATTGATGAAGTGATAAGAGCAAAGGAGTAACAACAAGAGACAAGAGACAAGAGACAAGAGACAAGAAATGCCAGGGGGTTGAACCCTGGCTTTTGCGCTTGACCCCCGCCACTTTTTTCAAAAAAGTGGTGGGGGTTGTATTATACAGGGGTTTGACTTTTTAAAAATTATCTGCTAAAATCAGAATAGAAAATTAACTTATGTAAAATGCATTCGTGTGTAATTTTAACAATAAAAAGATAAAAAAAGCTATGCACAATTGTTTTTGCATTGAAAATTATGAATTTAATTACCCTATTTTTGGTTATGGGCGGCTTAGTTATTGGCTCAATTTTGGGCTACTTGGCTCGTCAATCTATTGCGAGAAAGAAGATGGGAACAATCGAGGCAAAGCTTCGAGAGAAAATAAGCAGAACAAAAGAAGAAGCGGAACAAATACTTAACAGGGGCAAACAAAAAGCTCTTCAGGTTTTAGAAAGAGCTAAAAAAGATGAAGACCAAAGAAGAAAAGAACTACGGAGAACGGAACAACTGCTAGTAAGCAAGGAAAATCGCATGGAGGAAAGGCTTTCTGGGTTTGAAAAAGAAAAAGATGAAATTAAGGAAAAAGTAGAAAAGCTTAAAAAGATAAAGAAAGGCCTTGAGGAATTAAAAGAAGAGGGAAAACAAAAATTAGAAAAAATCTCTGGATTATCAAAGGCTGAAGCAAAGAAAGAACTCTTGGCCGAAACGGAAAAAGAGTATCAGGCAGAAATCTTAGAAAAGTTGCGAAAGCTGGAAAACGATGGTCGGGAAAAATACGAAAAAAGGGCAAAGGAAATTCTATCTCTAACTATTCAAAAATATGCTATTCCACAAACTCAGGAAATAACAACCAGCACTGTAAGTCTGCCAAATGAAGAGATTAAGGGCAGGATTATCGGCAAGGAAGGACGAAATATCAAAACTTTGGAAAAACTTACAGGAGTGGAAATAGTAGTTGATGAAACTCCGGAAACAGTAATTATCTCCGGGTTCAATCCAGTACGTAGGCAAATTGCCAAACGAGCTTTAGAAAAACTGATTCAGGACGGACGGATTCAACCAGCAAGAATAGAAAAAATAGTTACTGATACTGAAGCTGAAATAACCAAGCAAATCAAAAAAGCTGGTGAGCAGGCTGTTTATGATACTGGTGTTATTGGACTTGACCCCAAACTTGTTCAATTGCTGGGAAGATTATGGTTCAGAACCAGTTTTGGACAGAATGTTCTTCTCCATTCTATTGAAGTAGCTCATTTGTCAGGATCTCTTGCGGCTGAAATTGGAGCTGATGTTCAAGTTGCGAAAAAGGCAGGGCTTCTCCATGACATTGGCAAAGCCGTTGACCATCAAATACAAGGATCTCATGTTGAGATTGGAATTAAGATTTTAGAGAAATTCGGCGCTGAAAAAGAAATAATTGACGCAATGAAAGCTCATCACGAAGAATATCCATATGAAAGTTTAGAATCTGTAATAGTCCAAACTGCTGACGCTATATCAGGCAGCCGTCCAGGAGCAAGAAAAGATACTCTGGAAAACTATCTCAAACGACTTGGTGAGCTTGAGAATATCGCTCTATCTTTTTCGGGCGTAGCAAAAGCGTGGGCTTTACAGGCAGGAAAAGAAATCAGGGTTTTTGTGAAGCCTGAAGAGATTGATGATTTGACTGCCCAAAAATTAGCCAGAGAAATTGCTAAAAGGGTTCAAGAAGAATTGAAGTATCCTGGTGAGATAAAAGTGAATGTTATACGAGAGACCAGAGTAATTGAATATGCCAGGTAGCGGATTGGATATTAGATATTAGATATTTAAAACCCCGGCGGCGCTCTACGCGGCTGGGGTTTTCGTATGAGCGGGCGATGGGAGTCGAACCCACGTCCTCAGGTTGGAAACCTGATATAATAGCCATTATACGACACCCGCATTACTTCTGAAATTGCTTTATTTGATATTGTTTAGCCTGATTTTGAATAAATTTTTTAATCTTTTGCCAGCTAATATCTTTCGATGTTTTAATTCGTGATATTTCTCTATCTTTATCAGCATCAGAAAAGTAAAGTAGTCCCCGTAAAGCATTATAACGGTCAAGTTCAGGATACTTTTTTTCTGTTATTGAAATAATTTTATCCAAGCCTAATTTATTAATCAAATAATAAATATCTATAAAATCTCGCTGTCTGCCTCTTTGAGAAATGGCCACCACCTTCATGGCAGAAATATCTTCAATTGAAGCAAGCTGAATGCCTTTGATATTAACAAGTTTACCAACTAAAGAATAGGGATAATAAAAACAGCTCAAATGTAAATTATTTATTTGGATTTCAAAAGTATCATCAACATCTCGCAGAACTTTAATTGACAAGTTTTTTAGATTATTCTTGAAAATTTTTAGTAAAGTAGACTTTTTAAAGTGTTGGTTTGTATAAAAATCAAAATGAACAGAAGTTCGGTGACCCACTTGTAAGGCTAATGCAGTTCCACCAGCTAAATACATCTTATGTTTTTTAGTAAATCCGAGTTGGCTTAGAATTTTTCGTTGTTTTAATGTAAGAACTTCTAAATGCATAATTATTGTTTTAAGTTTGTCCGGCAGGGCTTAAAGAAAAAAGGGCTTTATCAATTTTTTTCTTTGATAACTTTATACCCAAAATAATCTGCCAATAATTCAAAACATCAAAATACCATAAACCCCTCTCAGGATTTTTTATCACCTCTTTGATTTTTTTTAAACCATAGTTCTTTTTTAGCCATTGAACTTGCTTCCAGTTTCCATGATTTAAAACCTGAGTAATGATAAGATTATAATCCCTTTGGGCATTTAAAGATTTCAAATTATAAGAGTATAAAGCTGATTGTAAAAATTTTGGTACTGGCATAATTCTATTTATATTATAACTTATTTTCACTAAAAAATCAATAAAAACCCCACTACCTAAAAATAGGTGCGGGTACGAGAAATCGGAGCTTTCCGCAGTTCACAAAGTACTTTTATGTTCAGGTTCTTTGACCGCTAATTTAATCAATCCCTTATCTTCTTTGCTGATTTCTATGAGCGTTCTCTCTAATAAGTTCTTATCTCGTTTTTTCGCTAAGGACCCGAGGCACAAAGCCGTAAAGATTATCAACCCACTTAAAATACTTTCGGATAAAAGGGGCAAGTTCATATAGAGACCTCTTGTCCCGGATAGATAAGCTCCAAATACTAAACCCCATATCAAAAGTAAGCCTATTTCTTCTAATCTGGCAGAGCCTGCACTTTTTGCTTTATTTTTCATTGTCTTTCTCCTTTCTCAAAAAACCTGTTAACGAGCTATTTTTGTCGGAGCGGCCGGATTCGCACCGGCGATCTCCTCGTCCCAAACGAGGCGCGTTAGGCTACTACGCTACGCTCCGGTATTTCTAACGGGGTAGCGCAAGGCGCCTTAGCCACTATGCTACGCTCCGTATCTTAGATTTTAGCAAAAAATTCTTTTAAAATCAATCAAAAAAACATAGTGGATAAATCTATTTACTTATTTTTGAGATTTTGTGTTATAATTAGGAATGAGGAAGAAATGAAAACTTGTTTTCATTTCGACCGAAGGAGTAATTATATCCGGAGGTCATAATTAGGAATGAGGAAGAAATGAAAACTTGTTTTCATTTCGACCGAAGGAGTAATTATGTCGAGCCCCGCAGGGCGCGTCATACTATAAATGGTGAAATTTAAAGACATTCTGAAACAGTTTAATATTGTCCATCACTGCCACAGTCAGGGAGTTAATCTTTGGCAGTGCCCACAATTCCTCTTTCTAATAATGGGTTCAATAATTATTACTTCTGCCATTACTGCTTATGCAATGGGAAGCCGCTATATCACCGAACCAAGAACTGTAGCCGTAATCGTTCTTCTTCTAGCTGGAGTTTTGTTTATTATTGATTTTATTATTGTGCGAAGTTTTGAAAAACTTGCAGCAATATCCAGAATGAAATCAGAATTTATCAATATTGTTTCCCACCAGCTCCGCTCCCCTTTAACCAATGTAACATGGGCTCTTGATGTGTTTTTGTCCGGTGATCTCGGCAAGCTTGAAGATCAACAAATAGAATACTTAAAAATTCTTAAAGAGAACTCCATTAGAATGCACGAACTGGTTAATAATTTATTAACCGTTTCCAGGCTTGAGCAAGGAACACTTCCTTTGCGAAAAAAAGAATTCTCCCTGCCTTTAATCGTTAATCAGCTGCTTTTAGAGTTTAAGGCTCATACTGAAGCCTCAAATATTAAAATAAGATTTTCTCCCTTAGAAAATCTTGCAAAAGTTTTTGCTGACCCATCTCAAGTCAAGCTGGTTGTTGAAAACCTTATAGACAATGCTATTAAGTATATTAAAGGCAAGGGGGAAATAAAAATAAGGATTAGCCAAAAAGGAAAAAATATCTATTTTGAAATTGAAGACACGGGGGTCGGAATTCCAAAACATGACCAGAAATATATTTTTCAAAAGTTTTTCAGGTCAGAAAACGTAATGAGACAGCAGACTGAAGGTTCTGGTTTGGGACTTTTTATTGTCAAATCAATAGTTGAAAGGTCGGGCGGTAGAATTTGGTTTAAATCCGAGGAAAGAAAAGGCACTACTTTCTACTTTACATTACCAATTAAATAACTGCTGATAGACCGCTGATTAGTACGCTGATAAAACGCTGATACATCAGCGTAAAATCCGCGTAAACCCAGATAGATAGAGGCCTTACGCCTGTCTAAAGGGGTAAATATCAGCGTAAATTCAGCGGATGTTACATGAAAACTATTCTCTTTGTTGAAGACGAAGCAACTCTTCAAAAAACTCTTGGAGAACTTTTGACAAACGAGGGCTACGAAGTAATATCGGCCCTTGACGGAGAGATTGGTTTAAGGCTTGCCAAAGATAAAAAGCCTGATTTAATTTTGCTTGATTTGATTTTGCCAAAATTCCACGGACTTGAGGTTCTTGAAAAATTAAAAAAAGATGAAGAAATCAAAAATATTCCTGTAATAGTTTTAACCAACCTTGAAGATATGGAAAATGTAGAAAAAGCCCTGGAACTGGGAGCAACAACTTATTTGGTCAAGGTCAATTATACTCCAAAAGAAATCCTTGAAAAAATTAAAAAAGTATTTGAACGCTGATAGACCGCTGATTAGTACGCTGATAAAACGCTGATACATCAGCGTAAAATCCGCGCAAGTATCAGCGTAAAATCCGCGCAAGTATCAGCGTAAATTCAGCGGATGTTATGAAAGTAGAACCCCAACAATTAAAAGCTTTTCTTTTTGATGCAAATTTGATTACAGAAAAACAGTTCAACATAGTTAAAAAGAAAGCCGAAAAAAACAAAAAAAGAATTGAGGATGTCTTAGTTTCTGAGAAATTAATATCACGCGAAGAACTAATAAAACTGGAAGCCTATATTTTAGGTATTCCTTTTGTTAATTTAGAAAAAGAGGTTGTCTCGCCAAATATTCTAAAAATTATTCCAGAGCCAGTTGCCCGTTCCCATAATATTGTTGCTTTCAGACAAAAGGGGCAAAACCTTGAAGTTGCTATGCTTGACCCCGGCGATCTTCAAACTATTGAATTTATAAAGAAAAAAGCTAGTCTAAAAATCCTGCCTCGTTTAACCACTCCTGAGGGCATTAAGAATGTTCTCAGACAATACCAAAAAAGTCTAGAGGTTGAATTCGGAGATATTATTAAAAAGGATGCCGGAGATATAAAATCAATAAAACAAACAAAAAAGACCGAAGAAAAAAAAGAGCTTCAAAAAGTAGCTGAAGAGCTACCGGTAATCAGAATCGTAGATACTTTGTTAAAACATGCTATTCTCCAAAGAGCCTCTGATATTCATATTGAACCAACCGAAAAAGAGGTTTTAGTGCGTTATAGAATTGACGGAGTTCTCCGCGACGCAATGACCCTCCCCAAAAGAGTGGCTTCTGGCGTTGTGGCAAGAATCAAGGTTCTTTCCGGCTTAAAATTGGACGAGCATCGGCTTCCGCAGGACGGAAGGTTTAAAGTTGAATCTAAGGACTATAAATATTCTATCCGAGTCTCAATTCTGCCTGTTTTTGACGGAGAAAAAATTGTTATGCGCCTTCTTGCCGAAACAGCCAAAGCTTTTACGCTTGAAGAGCTTGGTTTATATGGAGACCCCTTGGAAACAGTTCAAGATAATATGAGAAAACCAGTTGGAATGATTCTTATTACAGGACCTACTGGTTGCGGCAAAACCACCACCCTTTACGCAATGATGGAAATTCTCAACAGTCCGCAGGTTAATATCTCAACAGTTGAAGACCCGATTGAATACAGAATGCCTAGGATCAATCAAACCCAGGTTTTGCCCAAAATAGGCTTAAGTTTTGCATCCGGTCTCCGATCCCTTGTAAGGCAGGACCCGGATATCATTATGGTAGGTGAAATCAGAGACAATGAAACTTCCAAATTAGCCATTAACGCCGCTTTAACCGGACACCTTGTTCTTTCCACTCTTCACACCACTAATTCTGCCGGAGCTATTCCAAGATTAATAGATATGGAAGCTGAACCATTCCTAATCTCTTCAACTTTAAATGTTATTCTTGCCCAAAGGCTTGTAAGGCGGCTATGTGAAGAAAAAGAAAAATATAAACTAAAGGATTCGGAAATAAAGAATTTAAAGAAATACTGCAACCTGGACAAGCTTATGCAGGTTTTAAGAAATGAAAAACTAATTAAACCCAAAACTAAAAGCCTAAGGGATATTACTTTTTTCAGGCCAAAACCAACTAAAAAATGTTCAGAAGGATATAAGGGAAGGATTGGCATTTATGAGGTTTTAAATATTACTGAAACCATAAAAGAACTAATTGTTAAACGAGCTGCGACTGACCAAATTGAGGAACAGGCGCAAAAAGAAGGCATGAGAACAATGCTTGAAGACGGCTTTATTAAAGCGGCGCAAGGCGTGACAAGTATAGAAGAGGTGTTAAGGGTAATAGTCGAGTAATTTATTTAATTTACAATTTACAATTTACAATCAATTTTCAATGATTCAATTTTCAAACTATTTTCTCTTATAAAAACAGAGCTTGAAAATTGGAAATTAATTCATTAAATGAAAATTAGAAATTGAAAATTGAAAATTAGGAGGCTATGCCGGCCTACAGCTATATCGCCAAATCTTTTAAGGGAGATGTAAAAACCGGACTTCTGGAAGCTAAAGATATGCATCAATTAGCCCAAACCCTTCGCCAAAAGGGCTATATTTTAATTAGAGCTGATTTGGAAAAATCCAAAACTGAAAAATCTGATTTCCTGCGTGAAATTATCCCATCTTTTCTGAAGAGAATATCTCTTAAAGAAAAATTGATGTTTGCCAGAAATCTTCAGGTAATGGTATCCAGCGCCCTGCCTTTGCCAAAATCTTTAGAAACCCTGGCTTATCAGTCGCACAACAAAAGGTTTAGAAAAATACTACTAAACATTAAAGATGAAATAATTAAAGGAAAGAACTTTTCCGACGCATTGTCTAAATATCCAAATGTTTTTTCGGGTCTTTTTCAGAACATGATAAAGGTTGGTGAGGAATCAGGAACAATGGAAGAAGTTCTAAAGGTTTTAACCAGACACATAGAAAGAGAACATGAATTAAAAGGTCGAGTAAAGGGAGCTATGATTTATCCTGCAGTCATTATTTGCGCTATGATCGGCATTGGAATTCTTATGATGATTATGGTCGTACCCAAGCTTTCTAAGGCCTTTGAAGACATGAACATTAAACTGCCACTTACGACCAGAATTATAATCGGTTTGGGTAACTTTTTGGCAAACCGATGGTATTTTGTTATTATTATTGTTTTATTTCTAATTATTCTTGTTCGCTTTGCCTTTAAAAGAAAGGGATTTAAAAGGATTTTTGACCGTTTAGTTTTAAAAATTCCTATTATTTCTCCATTGATTAAAAAGATTAATTCCGCTTATACTGTTCGTTCTCTCGGGAGTTTAACTTCATGCGGAGTTCCTATTGTCCGCTCTTTGGAGATTATTTCCAGAGTTATGGAAAATGTACACTATAAACAAGCCCTGTTAACAGTTGCTGAAGAGGTTAAAAAAGGAGGCAAGCTTTCTACTGCTTTAAAGCCGTATGAACAACTTTATCCTTTGCTGGTTACTCAAATGATTGAGGTTGGCGAAGAAACCGGAGAAACATCAAATATTTTAGAAAAACTGGCTGATTTTTTTGAAGAAGATGTAGAAAACGCTACTAAAAATCTAACTGCTGTTATTGAACCATTTCTAATGATGCTGGTCGGAACAGCAGTAGGATTTTTTGCTGTCTCAATGATTCAGCCGATTTATTCAATGATGGGAACCATCTAAAAATTTCTAATTTCTAATTTCTAATTTCTAATCAATGTCAAATGTCAAATGTCAAATGTCAAATGTTTCTAAGGGTTTCACTTTAATTGAGACCTTGCTGATTATCGGGATAATAATAATCCTGATTTCTTTGGCAGTGATCAACCAAAAAGGTTTTCAAAAAAAGTCTGACTTAGATATTTCTACTCAGGAAATTATCAGCCGTTTAAGACAGGCTCAAAACAAAGCATTGTCTTCTGATGGCGACAGCCAATATGGTGTTTATTTTGACACTACAACTAATCCCCATCAATATGTTTTATTCAAAGGAGAAGATTATGCTAATCGCGACCCCTCTTCTGATAAAATTTATGAAGTTGCTGAATCGGTTGAAATTTCAGAAATTAATTTAGGAACAGGACAGGAAGTAATTTTCAGCCGTTTGGACGGCGAAGCCTCACCGTTTGGAGGTTTAACTATTAGGTTAATTGACACCACTTCAGAAACAAAAAATATTTACATTGAAAACTCTGGTTTAATAACTTTAACAAGTTCTTCTATTTCAGTAGAAGGATGGACAAAAGATTCCCGTCATGTTCATTTTACTCTTGGCTGGAGCGTCCAAAACTCCCTCTCCTTAAAATTTTACTTCCCTAATGTTCCTCAAACCGAAACAGTAGACATGGCAACTTATTTTAATTTTTCCAAAACCGAGTTTGATTGGAATGGAACTTTTACAGTAGCCGGAACAAAACAGGAATTTAGGATCCATACCCATTCCCTTGATGCTTTTGATACTCTTCTTTGTTTTCACCGAGACCGAAACCAGGGGAAAAATGACCAAGAAGTAATAATTTATATTGTAGACGGTGGAATAGACAAAGAAATTGCCCATTATTTGGCTGACGAACAAGCCTCTGTGAATTCAGGCGTCTATGGAGGAACAATGGAAATACAATAGTATTGCCCGCCAGCCCAAAGCTACGCAGTTGCTGGCGGGCAGGCGAAGTCGGGCGGGGATATCTTAAGAAGATTATGGCAAAGATTTTTAACAACAAAGGGGTTTCCATAATAGAAATTTTAATTGTCAGCGCTATTATAAGCATTACTCTGGTTAGTTTTTTAAGCGCTATTGCTTTTTCTTTAAAAGCTTCCCGGACTTCCAAACAAACACTTAGAGCCAAAGAAATAGCCTTGGCAAGCATGGAAACTGTCAGAAACTTTAGAGACAATGTCGTTTGGAATAATGATGATTTGAATGATGAATATGACGGCTTAGGCATAGTAAACACTGGAATTGCTTATCACTACGAAGAGTCAGCTGAACCACATTCTCAATGGAAATTAATTCAAGGCGCTGACGAAATTAATGGCTACAACAGGCAGATCTTTTTTGAAGATGTTTCCCGCGATCCAATAACCAATGATATTGAAGAAACTTATAATCCAGCGAATGATGATCCTGACACAAAAAGAATAATTGTAAACATATCCTGGCAAAATAAAGAAATAGAAACAATTACTTATTTTACCAACTGGAGACAATGAAGTTTTTAAAAACAAATTGGTTTACACAGTTAAATGCCGCTCCGCGGCAATTTCGCCAAAGGCGAAATTATTTAACCGGGTTAACATTAATAGAGGTTTTAGTATATATAGCTGTTTTATCTGTTTTAATCGGAGCGCTCACCTCTTTCTTTGTTTGGACGGTTCGTTCTAATAGTAAGGCTAAGATTGCTAGAGAGGTTTTGGATACCGGCAGAAGAATACTTAGAATAATAAGCTCTGAAACCAAAGGGGCTGGAAGTATTTATACCCCGACTTCAGTTTTTGATTCTCACCCCGGCCAGCTTTCTCTGGAAACAGCAAGGAATTTGCCTGAAGGGGAAAATAAAACCTATCTTGATTTTTACATCTGCGAGGAACATCTCTGTTTAAAAAGAGAATCTCAAAGTCCGATTGTTTTAACTTCAGATAAAGTAAAAATAAGCAACTTGGTTTTTACTCGGATTGGTGATGTTTTGCCCTCAATTAAAATTGAGCTGAAAATTGAATCAGCAGACACTACCGGCCGAATGGAAAATCAGGCAGAAGTTGAATTATCTTCTGTGATTTCTTTACGGCTATAGAATTAAGTTACAAATTACCCAGCCTCGACTCGCCGTCGAGGCAAAGTGGGCAAGTTCTATGATTAAAAATAGCACAAACGGTTATGCCGCTATGTTTACAGTCATTGTGGTTTTGATAATAATTTTCGGTATTATTATAAGTATTACTATTTTAGGCACAACCGAGTATAAAATTTTAAGAAACACTGCCAAATCTGCCCAAGCTTATTATGCAGCTGAAGCAGGGATTGAAGATGTTTTGCTCCGCCTAACAAAATCGCTTGGTTTTTCAGATTCCTATACAATGAACATTGGCGACAGTTTTACTACAATAGATGTTTCTGACGAGATCGGAGGAACCAGAGTAATAAGCTCAATAGGCAATATGGATAATCAAATCAGAAAAGTAGAAATTGTTTATGCTATTGATGCTGATAATGTTTCTTTTCACTACGGAGCCCAATCTGGAGACGGAGGAATAACAATGAATCCCAATTCCAGGATTAAGGGAAATGTTTTTTCTAATGGAACTGTTGTTGGATCTGGCAATGTTTTTATTGATAACAGCATTATTGTTGCTAATAATGGAAATAAAATAGAGGGTTTAGATGTTGGTGGGGATGCTCAGGCTCACACCTGCAAAGATTCAACAATTAACGGAAATTTAACTTATGTTTCCGGCGGAAGCACTGTTAATTGTTCGGTTGGCGGCACCACCAAAACCCAGCCAAATGAAATTGAATCAAAAGAGCTGCCAATTTCTTTGAATCAGATAAATGAATGGAAAAATGAGGCTAATGCCGGAGAAACAATAAATGAAGATTATGTTTTAATTGATGGCGAGACCGTTTCCTTGGGACCAATCCAGATTGGAACTGCTTCATTTCCTAAAAATATGACTATTGGAAATAATTGTGTTCTTACTTTGACTGGAACAGTTTATGTTACTGGTGATATAATAATAAATAATAACGCGAATATAAGGTTAGTCCCTTCTTACGGACCATTAGGCGGAGTTCTTGTTGCTGACGGCAAAATGGATATTAATAACAATGTAGAATTTCAAGGTTCGGGCCAGGAAGGAAGCTATTTCTTAGTTATTTCAACTAATCCTTCTTTAAACCCGGGCAGCCCAGCTATTGACCTTAATAATAATGTTGAAGGGGGAATTTTTTATACCAGCGCTGGTTTAATTTATCTTCACAATAATGTAGACGTAAAAGAAGTTACCGGGTATAAACTGTATCTTGATAATAATGCTGTGGTTAGTTATGAAACTGGGCTGACTATTGCTTTGTTTTCCTCTGGGCCTGGCGGCGGCTGGAACATAGTAAGCTGGAGAGAAATAGAATAAACAGACACCGGGTCTCTGCGGAACTTATAATGGACAAACAAAAATCTTTTACTCTTATTGAATTATTAGTTGTTATCGCTATAGTTGGTTTACTTGCAAGCATTATTTTAGTTAACTTGGGGACTGCCAGAGACAAAGCAAGAATCGCCAAGGGTTTGCAATTCAGCGAAAGTGTTTTTCATGCTCTTGGCGATGAAGCCGTAGGCATTTGGGATTTTGATGGGGATCAAGGCACAGTTGCTTATGATCGATCCGGCTATAATAACCATGGAACAGTACAAGGTGCAGTAATAAATGATAGCGGAGTAGTTGGTAAAAGTTATACTTTTTCATCCGGCAACAGGATTGTAGTTAATAACGGAATAACATTAGGAGAAAATATTACTTTTTGCGGTTGGGGTTATGCCGTGTCTTATACTAACACGATGTTGTTTTCTTGTAATTCTCTTTCGTTTTCCGGACCCGACCTGTATTTTACTTCTGGCACTATTTGTTGGAATAGGGGAGATGGCGCCGGTAACCCATTTAAACTAAATAATGTTAATGTTATCCAGCCACCTTTAAATCAATGGCATCATTACTGTGTGATTAACAATAAAAACGAAAACAAAACTTATTTACATCTTAACGGAGCGAATTACGGGGAGGCAATTTATAGGAGTAGTTTTCAGGAAAACCGAGCTTTTACTATAGGAAATTATTATCCGAGCAGTACTGGTTATGCTTGGAGGGGAAAAATCGACGAAGTCCGCATTTACAGCAAAGCCCTAAGCGGAGCTGAAATCCAAAAACTTTATGTTGACGGGTTGGAAAGCCATAAAATAACTGAGAAATAAGCCCACAGAGACCCGGCGTCTGGAACAGTATCTAAAAAATTTTACTTATAAAATTGTTAAAAAATTAATTCATTGAAAATTTAATGAAAATTGAAAATTGAAAATTGAAAATTTTAAACTATGCAGTTTCTTAATCTACAACCCAAATCTTTTGGCTTGGACATCTCAGAATTGTCTCTAAAAATTGCTATGCTCAAAAAACAAAAAAAGGGCTTTTCTTTAGTTTCTTACGGTTTGGAAAAAATTAAACCGGGCATAATCCAGCAAGGAGAAATTAAAGACCCAAAAGCTCTAAGTGAAACTATAAAAAAAGCCGTTAAAGAAGTTAAAGGCCAACCAATAGATACTAAATACACTGCGCTTTCTGTGCCTGAAGTAAAATCATTCTTAGAGGTTATTCAACTACCGAAAATGAAACCGAGTGAATTAGAAAGCGCTGTTAGTTTTGAAGCAGAAAACTATATTCCTTTGCCTCTTGAAAAAGTATATCTTGGTTTTAGAGAAATCAAACCGCTTTATGGAAAAATAGACCACACTGATGTTTTAATCGCTTCTTTGCCAAAACAAATAGTAGACCCTTATGTTTCCTGCCTTAAACAAGCAGGACTGCAGCCCTCAATTCTAGAAATTGAATCCCAGGCAATAAGTCAGGCTCTTATAAAAAATGAAACGTCTACCCGCCCCATCCTTATAATTGATTTTGGAGAAACTAGGACCAGCTTTATTATTTTTGCTGGCTCCTGTGTCAGGTTTACCAGCACTATCCCCGTTTCTTCTCAGGGTTTCACTGAATCAATAGCTAAAAAATTAGGAATTAAACAGGTTGAGGCCGAAAAACTGAAGGCAAAATATGGACTTAAGTCAAAAGGAGAAAAAGGAAAAAAACAGGCAAAAGAAGTCTTTAACGCCCTTATACCGCTTATGACTGATTTGGTAGAACAAATTAAAAGCTGCTTTGATTATTATTTAACCCATGCCAAACATGAACACATGCCTCCAAACTGCAAAGGAATAGAAAAAATTATTCTTTGCGGAGGAGGGGTTGATCTTCGCGGATTAAGCGATTTCCTTGCTGACGAGCTAAAAATACCTGTAAATCTTGCTGATCCATGGATTAATCTCGGACTGCCAAAGAAAAAACTACTGCCTAATAAAGAATTACTGGCTTACAGTACTGCCCTGGGTTTGGCTATCCAGGGAATAAAGGTTTAAATCCGAAGCACGAAATCCGAAATTCGAAATAATATCTAATGACCGAAATTCAAAACTCAAAACACTATAGTTTATAGTTTTGAACATTTGAATTTTTAATTTGTTTAGAATTTCGCACTTGAACTCGTGAAAGAAACTTGTTCATATTCGAATTTCGAATTTAATTTATCTATGATAAATTTGCTGCCTCCCAACGAAAAAAGAATTCTTGTTCAAGAACAAAATAAAAGAGTGGTTATTGTTTTAGGGATTTTAATTCTTGTCTTTTTGGTTTGTCTGAGTCTTTCTTTATTTTTCACTGAGATCTATATTTCTCGATTAGCCAAATCCCAAAAAACAACTTTTGAGCAAGAAGTAGAACAATTTAAAGAGTTTGGAGTTGAAGACTTTCAAAAAAGAATATCTTTATTCAATAAAAATCTTTCCGACCTAAATTCTTTTTATCAAAAAAAAACATATTTGAGCGATGTTCTGACAAAACTTTCGTCAATAATACCTTCAGGGGTCTATCTAACTGATTTCTCTTTTTCTAAAAAAGAAAAGCCCGTTAAAAATAAGGAGAAAGACAAAGATGAGGTCATTATTGAAAAACAAATTTCCATTTATGGTTTTTCTGTTTCTAGAGAAAATCTTTTTGAATTTAAAGAAAAAATTGAAAAACAAGAAATGTTCAAAGATATTTATTTTCCTCCATCAAACTGGATAGAATCAGAAAACATTAATTTTTATCTAACCCTAAAAATATGATCCCCAAAAAGCAAACACTTATAATTTCACTGATTCTGATTTTAATTGTATCTGGAATAATTATTGGAGTAATTTATCATTCGGCAAAAGAAATCAAGAAAAACTACTCAGCTTTACTCTCTGAGAAAAGAGAGATTGTTTTGCTAAAAATAAAGGCTGAAAATCTAATAAAATTCCAGGAGCAATATTTAATTTTTCATAAAAGCTTAGATGAAATAAATGAAGTTTTTATTGACTCGGAAACGCCAATTAATTTTCTTCAATTTCTGGAAAAGATTGCTGATGATGTTCATCTGCCTATTGAAATTTCTATTGGAGCAGTAAAAGAAAGTAAGCTTGATATTTGGCCCTCCCTATCTTTCCAAATTATTACGAAAGGAGATCCTAATAAAGTTTTTAAGTTTATTAATAAAATAGATAATAGCCCATTTTTAATAGAGATTGAAACATTAAACATGGTAAGGTTAAACCAGAATGATATTGAATCCAATCAGTTTGAAAGCTTTTCTGTAGGTGATTTAAATGTAAACTTACTGGCTAAAGTTTATACTAAATAATAGCTACTAAATACGAAAAACATAGGAAACTACGAAAACGTTTTCGTATATTCGTAAAAAATTCGTATTTCGCAGCCAATATGCTTAATAAGACAATATTTAAAAAAATAATCCAATTTTTAAAAAAGCTGCCTTTGGCAATTGCCAAACACTCTTTTGGAGTTTGTGTTAGCCTTATATTTTTAGCCGTAGCAATCGGAGCTTTAATTTTCTATAAATATGCTGTCTTGGTAGATAAAAAAGACATAGAAATTGATAAACCACCAGCCCAGTTTAATCAAGAACTTTCTCAAAAAGTATTAAAACAAAAAGAGGAACAGAAAAAAAGATTCCAAGACGCAGACCTTAAACAATACCCTAATTTGTTCTAGGATACTGCTTCCATGCTTTCTTGAAAGATATTAGAGGTTGAAATTTTTCTTATTTTTGGTATAATAAAACTCTATGTCCCCGTAGCTCAACCGGACAGAGCGACTCCCTTCTAAGGAGTAGGTTGCACGTTCGAGTCGTGCCGGGGACGCATTGTGGACACAAATCAATTGTTACTCCCCGCAATGATGACAGTAGCCGTAAGGATTAGCATCCACTATAAAATTCCTGTGTAAGTTTATGGCGGTCGTAGCTCAACGGTTAGAGTTTCAGATTGTGGCTCTGAAGACGCCGGTTCAACTCCGGTCGGCCGCCCCGCCGAAATTTTTTAAACTTTAAACAAAACCCCTGCCGCGCAGAGTGCGGCAGGGGTTTTGTTTAATATTCCATTTTAAACATTATTTCTTTTCCTCCAAGACCACCTTTAACATTATTTCTTTTTTATTTCGGAGAACTTTTAATTTTATTTCATCACCAATTTTATATTTATTTAAAACATACTGAAGAGGATCTTTCTCACAAACTTTTTTATTCTGGCAAACTAAAATAATATCCCCTTCCCGCAAACCAGCCTTTTCAGCCGGACCGCCCGGAACTACTGCTTCTCCTCCCGGCATGTTCTCAGAAAGAACTAATGCTCCGTAATCAACTGGAAAATTATATCTCTGCTGAATAGCTTTGTTAAGCACAAAATACCTTAGTCCCAAAAACGGCTGACGGATTTTCCCGTATTTTTTCAATTCTTGCAAATCTTTCTTAGCTGCGTTAATCGGTAAAGTAAAACCAATGTTCTCTGCTCCAAAAACCATTGCAGCATTAATTCCAATTGCTTTTCCGTCTAATCCAATTAAGGGCCCGCCGGAATTTCCAGGATTAATAGCAGCGTCGGTCTGAATTAGTCCTCTAAGCTTTGACGTTTGGCCGGTTAAAACATCGCCAGCTGTAATTTCCCTGGAAAGCCCTGAAATTACTCCAGTAGAAACCGTATTTTGAAAGCTTCCCAAAGCATTTCCAATAGCAATAGCTGTCTGACCTAGTTTAAGATTAGAAGAATCGCCAAGTTTTAGCACTGGTAGATTTTTAGCTTCTATCTTTAAAATGGCAATATCATTAATCGGATCTCGCGCCAAAATCTTTACTTTGTAATTTTTATTCCCTAAAACAGCCACATATTCTGCGTGAGGGTCGGCTATTACATGGCGATTGGTTAAAATTATTCCTGATTTATCAACAATAAAGCCACTTCCTCCGCCAATCTTGACTTTTTTTCTTCCCTTAGAGACATCAAAAAATTCTCCAAACCCCATACTCAAATCAGAACCAAAAGGTCTTTCAAAAACAGTTAGATATTTGGAAACTGTAATGCTTACCACTGCGGGTAGAGCTTTTTTTACTGTTTTAATTATTTGATCTTGCTCCATATTATTAACTTGCCACTGCCGCGATCCACGTGGCAGGGGTATAATTACAAAATTAACCTTTTCTGGCGGAATTTCTTGGAGATTTCTTCAGCTCTTTTTTTCCCAGTTTTAGTTAAAAAGAAAAATCTTTTGGGACCGCCGCTGATTAATTTCTTACTGCGAAGAGTCCTTAGTGGACGATCAATCTTTCTAGAATCAGGCCATTTAGGATCTTGCCCCCCAATGGTATTAAGCGAGCCTCCAGCCGAGAGCGAGGCTCTCTCCAAACGGCGCCCCTTTTGAGCGGGGAATAAATTAAAGGATTTTGGAAAGAAACTAAAACATTCTTTAACTAATCTCTCAAAAGTGCAAACTTCTTTATTCTCAAGGACTGAGGCAATAGCAAAAAGAATCAAATCACTCATGCTAATTTTCTGGTAAATTTCCGAATCAAAACTTTTTGATTTTCTTGCCATTATTATATTTTACCTCGCTTGAGTTTTTCACGCAAGCAAAAAACTGAGGCGGGGAACATTATTTTAATTTAAAGAAAGACAAAATAATTACGGACTGCCTCTAATTACTTTATTAAGTAGAGTATCTCAAAAACAATTCCAATAAAAAAAACTAAAGGCAAGAGATAATAAACGGGCTTCATTTTCTGAGAAAATTTCTTTTTCAAAAATGATTTATATAAAAACACAATAATTATTCCTTCAATGCCCAAAGCCAAGGCGCCAGTCCAACAAATAACATCAATAAATTCTCTTAAACCAAGCAGGAATAAAAACAATGGGAAAAAACAGGCTATAAACCATGATAAATTACGAGATAAGCCAAAGTCATACCATAAAACCTTTTTCAAGGTTAAGCCTATTGTAATAAAAGAAGTAAAACAAGCAATTGCTCCAAAAATAAATCCCAAGACTACAATGCCATTGCCTAAGATATTGGCAAAACCAGAAATAGCATCTTTGGAAGTTGAAGCTCCAGAAACTCCAAAGACTATAAAGGCGAAAAAAAGATAAAAAATCGAAGAGATAATAATACCTGATAATAAAACTTTTTTAATTTTTCTCCTATCCCCCTCCAGCATCTCCTTAATCTCTGGAACAACAGAAGTCCCCCAAAGAGAAAAAAGAATTACCCCATAAGGCAGGAATAAAGAGCCTAAGTTCATATTTTTAAAATTATTTAAATCTATGCGTGGCAAAGCTTTAAAAAAGAAAAGTAAAAGAATAATAAAAAGAACAATTAATAAAGAAAGTTCAACCTGAGAAATACTTTTTAGTCCCCAAAATATTAAAAGGGCGCCAAGAGTAAAAAATAAAAGAGTGTAAACAATAAGTTTGCCCCCGAAATAAGGAGAGATAAATATTTTTAAAAACTGACCGCCGATAATTAAATAAGCGAGGATGGCGCCAAAAAGACCTAATGCAATAACTAAAAAACTTATTTTTTTCCAAAAAATACCCAAATACTTTTCTACATAACCAGGCAACCTGTGAAGTCCAGCTGTTCCTAATGCCACTTTTCCATAAATCAGATGAATGAAAAAAGCAATAGCACCTAAAATTAAAAAATACAAAAAGACAATAAAAAAGCCTGCTTTTGAGGCTACGTAAGGCAAGCCAAATATTCCAGCTCCAACTACTGTTCCCAGAAAAATTGAAAGAGCTTTAACAAAACCCAGTGTCTTTGACATAGAAGACAAACGTCTTAGTTAAAAATTAAAAGTCAAAAATACCAGTATAAACTTCCAAATATTTTCTATTTAATACTGCAACCTTGAACTTTTAACTTTAGGCTTTAGGCTTCAGGCTTTATATATCTTATATCCTTCTCTCACTTTATGCTCTACTTTCAGACCAACAGCATCTCCCTTTTTGGCCTTATCAATATTATTATGATCAATCTGCATTGATTCTATTGTCTGTTCAAAATCAGTATCTTCTCCGCCAACTATCCGAATAGTGTCTCCCGTTGAAAGAGGGCCAGTCAACTCAATAACCGCTACCTCAATATTACTAAAATAATGAGTAATCTTTCCAATTAGGCTTTTCTTGTCTGGTGGTTGAATTTCTGTTTCTGCCATTATAATTGATGCTAATATACGAATTGATACTAATTATACTAATGAAATACAAATAATATTTGCATCATTAGTATGCGTTAGTATATTTGCATCGCGTTATTCGCCGACCTTTCCCCCAGCCGCTTTTTCTACAAAAAATTGGTGGGGGGTTTACTTTTTCGTTTGAAGCAATTTCACTAATTTTTGAACCAATCTTTTTGGGTCAGTTTCGTGAATAATTTTTTCTCCTTTCCTGTGTGGCTTTCTAATAAGAATCTTAATAATATCAGCTGTTCCGCCCGAACCTTCTAAAACGCCAATCGGCTTTCTGTCCTCAAAGGCAATTGTAAACTCATTCATTGTACCCATTCTGCCGCAGCCAACAATTAATGCGTCTGAAGCCCGGGTCATTAATAGGTTTCTGCCTGCGTAATCAAAACCAGTGTAAACCATTACATCAAAATAATCTAAAGGCAGCCTGTAAACCTTTCTGTGTTCTTTCTCTGAAACGGCCGGAGAAAAACCAATGCTAACCCCTCCCTCTTCTTTCGCGCCTATAGCGGCATAATAAGGAACGCCTGTAGTAGCGCCTGTAATTAAAATGCAACCCTGACGGGCAATCTCTCTGCCGATTTCCTTAGCCATTTCTTTTATGCCCTTTGTACAGTGTCCAATTTGAGAAGCTCCGGACACAGCTATTTTATACTTCATACATCTTTATTTTACCCCGCCTTAGTTTTTCACGCAAGTGAAAAAAGATTAAGGTATAACATATTAAAAATGAATTAAAATAGGCAGACCAAGGTCTGTCTATTTTAGAGAGGAGGGAAGGCTCAATACTTTCCAGTATCCTTTAGATAATCGGACGTTGACTATGTGTACACTATACTTTAGGCATCAAGCCATTAGTCCTTTCACCCTCCTCAATTTTCATATTATTGCTTTGCATATATATGTCAAGATTATTCTCCACAAATTTTCCACAGAGTTTATCCCCAATCTGGGGAAAAGTTATATTACGCTTATTTAATTCTTTCAAAAAATTAATTCTTTCAAAAAAATGGCTCGGTATTAGTCTTGCTAAAAAATAAAACAAAGCATAAACCTATCACATAAATTTCATCCTTTCTAT
Source organism: uncultured Candidatus Saccharibacteria bacterium (assembly GCA_964624815.1). Taxonomy (GTDB): domain Bacteria; phylum Patescibacteriota; class Minisyncoccia; order Minisyncoccales; family CAZUZH01; genus CAZUZH01. The sequence goes on along the minus strand of CAZUZH010000004.1, from coordinate 18,034 downwards.
GCAGGACTCGCCTCTTGATTTATTTTTATCTGTTGGGTAAAATAAAGAAAACACAAAAGTCGAAAAACAAACAATCTCAAAAAATATGTCTGACTTAAAAAACAAAGTCGCAATTATCACTGGGGCTCGTCAAGGAATGGGAAAAACTCATGCCTTTACTTTAGCCAAAGCCGGAGCCAAAGTAGTAGTTTCAGATATTTCTCAAAATGACTGTGAAAAAGTAGTGGCAGAAATTAAAAAAACAGGAGGAGAAGCAATAGCTATAAAATGTGATGTAACTCAAAAAATAGAAATTGCTCAGTTAGTCAAAAAAACCATTAAAAAGTGGAAAAAAATAGACATCTTGGTCAATAATGCTGGAATTGTTGATTTTAAACCTTTTATGGAACTAACATTAAAAGACTGGAACAAAACTTTAGATATTAATCTTAAAGGATATTTTCTCTGCGCCCAAGCCGCTGCCAAAGAAATGGCTAAGAAAAAATCAGGGATAATTATTAATATTGCTTCAGTGGCAATGGGTCAGCAGGGAATTGGATTCTCCAATATTGTTCACTACTGCGCTTCCAAGGGCGGAATTGTCGGAATGACCGAAGCTATGGCTGTTGAATTAGCCCCTTATAATATCCGAGTTAATGCTGTTGCTCCGGGAATGATTGAAACGCCAATGATTGACCAGATGAAAAAAGCCCCCAAAACAATGGAAACTACCTTGTCCCGAATTCCCATGCGTCGGACTGGAAAACCAGAAGAAGTTTCAAACTTGGTTCTCTTTTTGGCCTCTGATAAATCCTCTTATATGACTGGCTCAACAGTAGTAATTGACGGCGGCTGGCTCGCTGGATAAAAACAGATTTGGTCTTTTGGCGCATAGATCGTGCCCTCACTCCGATTCGAACGGAGATTTCAACCTCCGGAGGGTTGCGCTCTATCCAATTGAGCTATGAGGGCATAGATAATTAAATAATACAATATTTTTGATTGTTAAAAAACAATAAAAGCGCCAATATCATTGATTTTTATCTTACCTGCGGCAGCAGACGAAATAAAAATAAAACAAACTTGTCAACTTATTTTTATTTCATCAACGTAGATTCAGTATAGACCGCGTTAGATTGAGGCTTTGCCCCTATCTAATGGGGCAGATATCAAGGTATAATCCGCGTTATTAAATAACCGATTATTGAAAATAAAGCAATGGGCGGTAGGGCAGGAATTGGCTTGCGGTTTCTTTGTTTGGAAAAGAGCCAAAAACCGAACAAAAGACCGAGTAAAGAAAAAACAAATACAATTAAAGATTTACAAACCCCTTCGGGAATTAAAGAAACACAAAGAATCAAAGGGAAAACAACATCGCCGCCACCCAAAATCATAAATCCTTTGCCCGGCTTTACTTTTTTAAAGGAGGCCCAAAAATCCGATGGTTTTTTCGGAATAATTAGTCCTAAAATAGCCCGGCTTTCAATCATTGATTGAGCTATTTTAACCATATGTTTTGTTTTGTAAACCGCAACCCAATCATAAATAGAAAAAATTATCAGCAAGGCAACTACTATTAAAGGCTCAAAACGCAAACCAAGCACACTGCCAATGCCGGCCATACCTAAAATTATTGCTATATTATGAGAAAGAACTGATGGCTTCTTTGACCACCAAAAAATCAAAGATGCAATTAAAATTAAAGAAACAATACCGGGCAGCCATAAAGAAAGAAAAACGATTCCTCCCCAAGCAGTGACCAAAAGAAAAAAAGATTTAAAAATTATTCCTCTACCTTTCTTGAGTTTAAGAAATACTGTGATTATTAAAATTAAGCCAGTGCCAATGAGAAAATAAAGAATAAATTGCCAGAAAGAAACGGGAGATAAAGAAAGTCCTTCTGGCTTAAGAAGCTGAACAATCCGAAAACCGGCTGAAATACCTAATATTAAGGCAAAGGAAAATAAAACCGCTTCCCACAACATTGGTTTCCATATTAGTCTCTGATTTTCTGTTTTAGTCATTATTTCATCCTATCAAAAAACTGGATTTTCATCCAGTTTTATTTTCCAGTCTGTGGATGCCCGGTGTCTACAGGTTTATTTTTTACAAATTTATCATATAAATTTTGGATTTGTTTTTCTTGCTCCTCTAAGATAAAAATGTCTTGGCGAATCCGAGCCTTTTCCATACGAATATATTTGTGAATTGAGTTCGGCTCCTTTTTTGAAAACAAAAAATGATTTATTAAAAACTCTAAATTTTAAAATATGCTTCTTCGTTTTATATCTGTTCTTTCTTTCCTAACATATTTATTAATCCCTGTCTACGAGCCCGTCAAGCTTCATTTCCTCTTTAACTATCTCTCTGTCATCCCACGCTATTTTTTTGCCACGGGCTATACAAATCCAAGGCTCGCAACCCTTTCCAGTGATTATAATAACGTCTTTGGGTTTTGCCGACTTCAAGGCAGTTTTTATTGCCTCTCTCCTGTCTAAAATTTTCTTAACTCCTTTGTTTGCCCCTTTTGCCACCTGTTCAATTATTTCCATAGGACTTTCGTCGTAAGGATCCTCGTTTGTAATAATTATTTGTGTACAATACTGACCTGCAATTTTACCAAGCTCTTCTCTTTTTCTTTTATCCCTGCCGCCTCCGGCAGCGCCAAGAACACAAACAAGATTATTATTCTTTAAAGTTTCATAAACCTTTTTAAGGCTATCGGGCGTATGAGCATAATCTATTATTACCCTAAACGGCTCTTTAATTACAGTTTCCATTCTGCCAGGAATTCCTTCAATTTTTTCCAGAGTGCTCTGGCAAGTTTCTAAAGAAATTCCTTGCGATAAGGCAACAGAAATCGCCGCCAAAGCATTATAGACATTAAAGCCGCCCAATAAACTCAAGCGAAATGGGGTATTTCCCACCATAAAACCTATCCCCCTTGATGATTTATTAACTTTGGCAGCTTTAATAAATTTATAATTTTCAATTTTCAATTTCCAATCAATTTTCAATTTTTCAATGTTCAAATTTTCATTTGCACTATAACAAAATTTCTGATAACTGGGGAATTTTAAAAAGTAATCTGCCTTTTTGTCGTCAATATTAATAATATGAACGTTTTTGGCGGCTCGAAAAAGTTTTCCTTTTGCCTCGCAATATCTCTCAAAACTGCCGTGCGCTTCAATGTGCTCAGGAGTTAAATTAGTAAAAACTGCCGTATCAAAATTAATGTATTTGTGGCGGTGCTGTTTTATACCTTCAGAAGTAACTTCCAAAACCGCGTACTCACACCTATCTATTGCTGATTGGTGTAAAAACTTCTGCAATTTAAACCGGCCCGGCATTGTCATTTTTAAATCATTTTTCCATTCTTTATCTCCAATTTTAAATTTGATAGAAGAAATAGAGGCAGTTTTGAATCCTGCTTGTTCTAAAATTTTTGTTGCCAGATAAATTACAGTTGATTTTCCGTTTGTTCCAGTCACTCCAATCACTTTTAACTTCCTGCTCGGAAAACCGTAAAAAATCGCTCCCAAAAAAGCAAGCTTTAAGTGATACCAGCTGATAAAGAAATCTGGAATAATTCTTCTAATTATTTCTTTCATTTTCCTAAAATCTTTAAACCTTGTTTTATCTTTTCCTCGTCTTTGATGTCTTTGGGAACTTGGGATAATGCCTCTTTGGCTTGCTGGCCGGAAAAACCGAGATTAATTAGAGCCTGTTCAGGTTCGCTTATTCCCTCTTTGCTTTTTTTAATTGGATATAATTCTTTTATTTTACCAGACAGCTCTAAAATAATTGTCTGGGCTTTTTTTCTGCCAATACCTGAAATTTCTTCAAATATTTTTTCGTCCTGAGCTTCAATGGATTTTTTTATCTTTTCCAATGGTCCTAATGAAGAAATTTCCAAAGCGGCTTTTGGTCCAACTCCCCGAATATTCTCTAATATCTCAAAAAAATCCAGTTCCTCTTTTGTTAAAAAACCATATAAATCCAAGGCTGTTTCCCGCACATTAAGAAAGCAGAAAAGTTCTAAATTTCCAGATTCTATAATTTTAGCAAGAGTTTTTTGCGACAAAAAAATCTTATAGCCAACACCGTTGACGTCAAGGATAATACACTTATCTGTTTTGAATTTTATTTTACCTGAAAGATAACTAATCATATTTTAATCATAGCCCAAGCCTTGCTTTTTTTCAAACATTTTGTTAAACTTTAAGAATGCCAGTAATTAAAAGCGCTAAAAAAGCCTTGCGGCAAAATAAAAAGCGGGGAATAATTAATCTACAACGCAAAAAGAAGACAAAAGACCTGATCAAACAGGTCAAAGATTTAATTTCTTTAAAAAAACACGAAGAAGCAAAAAAACTTTTGCCGCAAGTTTACAAAACATTGGACAAAACAGCAAAGATTGGAATTATTAAGAAAAACACAGCAGCCCGAAAAAAATCTCGTATCACTAAGTTAATTAATAAAAATACCTAATTATTAATTTCTAATTACTAACTAATGTCTAATGCCCCAAATCCCAATAGCCAAATCTTTGTTCATTAGTCATTAGACATTGGGATTTAGTTAGAAATTAGGTCAATTAGAAATTAGAAATTCTGAATATCGGGAAATCAGATATATGCTATTAACATATCTAACGCTATCTCCGGCTTTATTCTCCCTGCTTTAATATTATAGTCTGCCTGAAATATTTTCTGGTAGATTTTTTTTAATTCTTCAATGGTAAATCTTTTTATATGCCAACTTGATTTCCTTACAACAAAAGGATGCAGACCAAGTTTTTTACTTAAAGAACTTATTTCTGATTGAGCTATATACTTCTTGCCTTGCGACTTAATTATCAAAAGATTGCGGAACTGATAATTAATCATTGTTAAGAGATAAAAAGGTGAATCTCCTTTTTCCAAATGCTTGTGAGTCAAAAAAAGCGCCTTTTTCTTGTTCCTTTCCGCCAAGGCATCTATTGTCTTAAAAATGTCTGTTTCAACTTTTGACCTAACTAAAAGTTCAACATCTTCTTGAATAACCTTTCTCCCCTTGGCAAAAAAAGATAATTTTTTTATTTCATTCGAAAATTGCCAAAGGTCATTGCCAATAAAATCAACAAGTTTTTCTAATGCGCTTGGTTCAATTTCTCCTCCGTAGTTCTCAAACTCTTTTTTCGCCCAGTTTTTCAGTTCATATCCACTAAGAAACTCAAATACCTGAGATTTACCATATTCTTTAAGGAATTTAAACAATGGGTCATTTTTAAGCGGTGCTTGTTCTTCAAAAAATATAATTATATCCTTTGTTTTTTTATAATCTTCTTTCTTTTTCAAAAACTTTTCCTTAAAATCAGAGTCTAAAAAAGCATTCTTTAGAATTATCAATTTCTTCTCCTGAAACATTGAAATCGAACGAATCTGATTGTCAAAATCATGAAAACTTTTCTCCTTTATATCTAAAACAATTAAACTTAACCCACTTTTGTGAATTTTCCTATGCCCCTTAACAATCTCCCTTAATTTCTGCTTACTCCTATATGTATCTATGCCGTATAGAAAGATGAGCATAAACGCTGTGCTAATATACTAATTTATACTAATGATGCTAATGTTCGCATAGTTAGTATCCATTTGTATATTGGCATAAACAGATATAGCTAGTATTCATTAGCCTGTCTATTGACAGACAGGGGCGTTGGCATCGATTTTGGCTTCAAGATTACAATTCCCACAAAAAGAACCAAAAGCCCTAAAACAGCAATTAATGAGGCCGTAATATGAACTGTAAAGTTTGGAATGCTCCCAATAATAAAGTTTACTATTCCAGCCAATGTTAAAAAAAATATTCCTGTTCCCATTAAAAAAGCTCTTTTCCGAATAAACCCTTTTTCATTTCTAAAACCTCCTATAAAAAAGAAAATAATTGTTGGTAAAAGAATAATGCCGGAAACTATTCCGTTAACCATTGAACCTATTTTCCAAAAAATTCTTGAATGAGGAACAACCCAATACAGAAAATCTCCTGAAATAGATACACAAACCGGCTCAAAATTAATAAAAATCATCAAATAATAAAAGCTTAAAGAAAATAAAATTATTATTAAAAATACTTTCTCTGTTTTGCGCCAATTTAAAATCCTTAAAGAAACCGAACTTATAAAGGCAAGGATAAGATAAAGAAAAGAAATTGCAACAGTAACAGAAAGCGTTATAAGAAAGGTGCTTTTAAAAATTAAAAAGGGAGCGGTAAGAAATAAAAAAAACAAACTCATTGAAATAAAAAAATAGAGGAAATACCGAAGCCGTTCCTCTTTTTTCTTTTTATAAGCTCTCCAAAGATAAACACTAATAAATGAACTTACTAAAAAAGTTATTAAATTGCTTATTGAAACTACGGGAATCACAATATTTAATATCTATTTAAGGATATTTTTAACTTTTTCAACGATTTCTCCCGGAGTAAAATGCGCCTTAATTAAATAATCTGCCGCCCCAAGCTTCATTCCTCTTTCCACATCATCTTTCTGTCCCAGATTAGATAAAATAATTACCGGCATGGCAGAAGTCTCAATATCCTGTTTTACTCTGTGCAAAACCTCAAATCCATCAATTCCCGGCAAAATAAGATCCAGTAATACTAAATCCGGTTTTTCTTCTTTAGCCTTTCTTGTTCCATCCTCGCCGTCAACCGCCTCAATAATGTCATACCCTTCTTTAGCAAGCTTTTTGTTTATAAGCTCTCTGAGAAATTTATCGTCTTCAATTATTAAAATTTTCTTAGCCATAAAGGTCCGCTGAGCTTACGCTGATCTTTACTCAGACTTTACGCCGAGTTTTATGTCAGCGTTTTATCAGAGCACTAAATCAGTGGTCTATCGGCGGTTGTTATTTGCCTATTAATTTTTCTATTTTATTAATTACTTCATTGGGATCAAACTCAGTTTTAATTAACCAATCTTTCGCTCCCAATCTTTTAGCCTTATCAAGCTCTACGGGCTGACCTGAGTTAGAAATAACAATGATCGGTATAGATTTTAATCTTTCTATTTTCGAGATCTCTTCCATCATCTCCAACCCATCCATTTTCGGCATCAAAATATCGGTTACAATAATATCTGGTTTGGGGTTTGCTTCTTTTATCTTTTTCAAGCCCTCTACACCGTCCCTTGCAGTAATAAGCTTGTATCCTTTATTGCTTAATTTTTTTTCCAAAAGATCAAGAATTATTTCCTCATCTTCAACAAGAATAATTCGCTTCATGGTGCTTACAATTAAAATTAATTAAATTTTGTTTCATCATTTCTTGCCGCGCACCAACTTTGCCACATAGAGTCCTCGCTGCCTGCGTGCGCCAAATAGTCATAATATTATCCTCCGAAGAATAATTGGGCAAAGCGGGCTGCCGTTGAATGCCTTGCAAAATTGGTGCTGGGGTCGTCTTCAACTAATAATATTTTCTTCATGTTTCAATTACTAATTATGCCTTGGGCTGCTAAATGCTAATCTGGCTGCGAAATACTAAATTATTACGAATATACGAAAGTGCTAATAGGCTTTATGGACTATAATGTTTTTCGCATATTCATATCTTTTTCGTATTTAGTAGCTTCCTAACGTATTTTGTAGCTTCTTTTTTATTATAACAAGGCAGGCCAAATAAGCAAGTATTTTTAAAACTCTTTCATAAACTCTTTAAATTCTTCTTTTATGGGCAAAACAAAATAAAAAGTCGATCCTTTATTTTCCTCTGAATCAAACCAAATGCCGCCGTCATGAGCCTCAATAATGTTCTTGGCAATATAAAGACCCAATCCTGTGCCCTCGGTTTCAGTTCTTATAGCATTGGCTCCGCGGAAAAACTTGCTAAAAACTCTATTCTGCTGATCTTTGGGAATACCAATGCCAGTATCTTTTATTGAAAATTCTATATCATGATTGCTTTGCCTCAATGTAATTATTATTTCACCACCTGCCGGAGTATAATGAATAGCATTATTTATAAGGTTCTGAAGCACTAAACTCATCTTTTCAGCATCAACTCGTATCTTATCTATTTTTCTATCGGCTTTCCTAAACCTTAAATTAATTCTTTTCCCTTGAATCTCCTCCTTTAATGAATCTATTACATCCTGAATCATCTCTTCCATATTAACTGGCATAAGTTTATAAAGATACCTGCCTTCTTCAATTCTCGTAATGTTTAATAGATCGTTAATCAAAGCAATCATTCTTTCGTTGCTCTTGTAGGTCTTCTCAATAAAATCTTTCTGCTCTTCATTGATAGGACCCAAATCACCCGTAAGAAACATCTGAAGAGTCCATTTAATTGCTGATAAAGGGGTTCTTAGTTGATGGGCGGTTAAAGAAACGAATTCAGTTTTCATTCTCTCTATCCTTTTTTCTCTGGTAATGTTATGCAAAATAACCAAAGTGCCGCTCTTTTTATTTTCTCTGAGAATAGGAACTGCTGAAACCTCTAAAACCAGGTTTTTGCCCAGTGAAATCTCTTTTCTGAAAAAGTCTCTTAATTCCTGTCCCAAAAGGATTATCAATGGCTTGAAATTCTCAAGGGTATTAAGATCGCTTACAAATTTACCAACCACATCCTGAGATTTCACGCTGAAAAACTTCTCTGCTTGCGGATTTACAAAAGAAAGAGTATTAATCTCGTCAAAAACTAAAAGTCCGTCAGAGAAATTCTTGATTATTGCCAAAGTTTTATTCTTCTCTCCCTCAGCTTTCTCTCTGGCATCAGCTACATCTTCTAATATATTTGATAGTGCTTTCCTAGAGTCTTCGAGTTCTTTTGTTCTTTTCCCCACCTTCTTTCCTAGTTCTTCTTGAAACTGCTTTACCTCGCTAATGTCTAAAAAAGCCAAAAAATAACCTATTGCTGCGTCGTCTCTATCTTTTCTTAGTTTGACCGTAGCTCTAACCGAAACCTTTTTTTTGTCATTGGTCAAGAGGGTTGTTTCTTTTACTTGTGCTTCTTTTTTTTTAAAAACGCTCTGCTTTAAAATATTCGCTTCTTTTTTGTCAAAAAATAAAATCTCCGCATTCCTACCCATAATTTCGGCGCTACTATAACCGGTTAGATTAGAAAAGGCCTGATTAACTTTAACAACTGTTCTTGCTAAATTTACTGAACAAATTGCCAACGGTAAAAAAGAATATAATTCATCAAGATACTTTTTTAAGTCTTTTAAGTCCTTTTTTGTCCTTTGTAATTCTAAACTTTTTCTTTTTAAGTTTTCTGTATTTTGTTTCTGCATAAAAACATGCTGGACTATTTTTTCTTTTATTCTTGCGTCCTTTCTTACGCTTTCCCTTTTAGTTTTTTTATTTCTTCTTTAAGCTCTATCATTTTAAGTTCCCTTCCAACAGTTAATTTGTGAATCCTCTCCAGCTCTTCTATTCTCTTCTGAAGCTCACCGGTCCTTTCTTTAACTTTTCGCTCAAGGCTCACTGTTAACTCTTCTAATTCTCTGGTTCTAGCCCTGACCCTTATTTCAAGGGTGGCCTTAGATTCTTCTAAATCTTTTGTTTTCTGAAAAAAAGACCGGCCCATTAAAACAGCTACAATAGCTACGGTAAAAGCAATTAACCAAATACCGCTAATTCCTAAAAGAGCAAAAAGCCAGGATCCCAAAAAAATCAAAAGCACCACCAGTCCTGTTAAGAAACAAGTAATTACTATATAGAAAAAAGCACCAAAGAAAAATTTTTTCGTCCCTTTAATTAATTGTTCGTTGGAAAACATAGAAATAATTATGGAAGTTTATTAACCAAACTAAAAAATTCAAAGTTTTTTAGAGTTTGACTAACTTTTTCTTTGTTATAATTCTTCCAGAGGCAATCATCTAAATTAAAATCTATTGGTACATCTTGTTTTATTTGGACTAGTTTTTTGCTTAAAAAAGCTTTATCTTTGTTCTTTTTTAGTTTTTCCAAAACAGCTTGCTTTATCAGCGCCGCTCCGCCCGATTCTATTTCTTGATACAAGTTCTCTATAGTGTTGAATTCTTTTATTAATTCAGCAGCAGTTTTTTCTCCCACACCAAGAACTCCTGGAATATTATCAGAAGGATCGCCCCTCAAAGCCTTGAAGTCTAAAAGCTGACTAGGGCTCACACCATATCTTTCTTTAACCCTTGAAACATTATATAAAAGAGTGTCTTTTATTCCTTTTCTGAGAGTAAAAACATTAACCTTGTCATCAACCAGCTGAAGAGCGTCTAGGTCGCCTGTGACAATAATGCTTCTGACTTCTGGTTTTTGCGTTGTGACCTTTCTTGTAATTGTGCCAATAACATCATCAGCCTCATAACCCTGCTTTTCAAAAATAGACACATTAAAACTTCTTAAAATGCTCTTAATAATAGGGATCTGCTCATAAAGTTCGTCGGGAGCTTTTGGTCTCTGGGCTTTGTATTCTTTATATTCTTTATGCCGAAATGTGGGTCCTGCCAAATCAAAAGTTGCTGCTATGTATTCGGGTTTGAATTCTTTCAGAGTTTTCAGAAAAACTAAGAGAAAACCATAAACAGCATTAACCAACTGACCATTTTTAGTAGTCAAAGGAGGCAAAGCGTGAAAGGCCCGATGGACCAAGGCATTACCGTCAATTATCACCAATCGCTTTTTTTCCTCTTCCATTCCATGTAGAAGAACTTTGAAAACATTCCAATTGTCTTTTTTGAAATAAATTCAAAACTCTTTCTAAATTATATATACTGCTCATGAATTCTGCTCATGAATTAATTTTTATTTTTTGTTCCTCGCTCTGCGAAGAATGTTCAAAATTTCTCCACTGGGTATTTCTTTATTTTAGTATAGTTTTAGAACAAATAAAAAAGATACAAAAGCTAATGTGACGCCGCAAAGCGGCGTCACACGGCGTCACATTACTCTAGTTTTTAATTATAACCTTTTTTTGAGAGAAAACAAAAAGAGGTAGAGGAGGAAAATATACAATCTGCCTTATTCAAGGCCCTCTTAATCTTTTATCTATTATCTTATAGTGATTTTTCGGGTGTTTTTGTTTATGAAGTCAAATTTGAGCTTTATGGCGGATTTGGGAATTATTTTTTTGACCCGGTCAGACCATTCAACAGCAATAAGATTCTTTGGATTTGAAATAATTTCTTTAAACCCTAAATCCAAAAGCTCTTTTGGATCTTTTATTCTATAGCAGTCTATGTGATAAAAGTTCTGGCTGTTTGAAAACTCAAATCGTTTTATTAATACAAATGTTGGACTTAAAATTCTTTCTCTAATTCCAAGCCCTTTTGCAATGCCCTGAATAAAGGTTGTTTTTCCTGTGCCCAAATCCCCTTCCAGAGCCAAAACAACAGTCTTGTTCCTGGTTTTTGGTTTTAAAATCTTCTCAGATAAATCCTCTGCTAATTTTTTTGTTTCTGAACTGGTTTTTGTAATGTATCTTTTCATCTTTTCGAGGTAAAAAGTCTTCAACTTGACCCGTAGCAGAAATTTGGCAGGTGTTTTGTTTTACAAAAAACTTTTTGCCAAAGGCAGCCAGATTTTCACTAAGGAGCTTGGCCAGACAGAGAAGTTTTCCACTGAAAACTCTTATGTCTGGGTTGACTTATAAAACATAATCCTCTAAATTATAATAATGAAAGCTCAAGAATTAAAATTTACTCAACCCCTCAACACTTTTCTCAAAAAAGAAGCGACAAGGAATCAAAATAATAATTTAGAAATCGTTTGTTTACTTTTTATACCTTATCAGGAGTCCTTTTTCAAGAGATGCCTGATTTTTTTATGATTACAAAACAAATTACAAAACAACTCCAAATATCTGAATCAGATTTCAAAAGAGAAAAAGGAAACATAGACAACCTGTTTGATTTCAAGAAAAAAATAGGAAAAACTTTCAACAAAGAAATAAGCATTGTTTTAAAAACTTTATTAGGGGGAGCAATAAGCCTTGAAGCCTCCGATATTCACCTTGAACCAGAAAAACATCAAGTAAAACTAAGGTTGAGAATTGATGGAGTTTTACGAGATGTAATAGTTTTCAAACTCTTTTATTACGAAAAGCTTCTTTCCCGGATAAAACTACTTTCGGGAATTAAACTAAACATTTACAAGCAACCGCAAAACGGTCGATTTTCAGTTGTTGTAGCAAGGCTTGAAAAAGAACCAGAAACGATTGAGGTAAGGGTTTCCACTCTTCCTGCCGAATACGGAGAATCAATAGTTTTAAGAATTTTAAACCCAAAGACGTTGCTGGACCTAAAGGGCTTGGGATTAAGAGAGGATTTGCTGAAAACCTTTAGCAAGGAGATAAAAAAGCCCAACGGAATGATTATTGTTACTGGCCCAACTGGTTCCGGTAAAAGCACAACATTGTATGCTATTTTAAAAGCCATTAAAAAGCCTGAATTAAAAATCATTACCATTGAAGACCCAATTGAATATCATCTGCTGGGAATCTCCCAGACCCAAGTTTCTTTTGACAAAGAGTATAATTTTGCAAATGGATTAAAATCAATAATGAGGCAGGACCCTGACATAATCCTGGTTGGAGAAATCCGGGACTTTGAAACGGCCAAAACCGCACTTCAGGCAGCCTTAACTGGACATCTTGTTCTCAGCACTCTTCACACCAATGATGCGGCCGGAACCATTATCCGACTTCAGGCATTGGGCGAAAAACCAGTAAACATTGCTCCGGCTATTAATATGACCGTAGCCCAAAGATTAGTTAGGAAGCTTTGTAAAAAATGCAGTAAAACAATTTTTATTCCAAAAGAACTTTTTAAAAAACTTGAAAAGGATCTTAAAAATATTCCAAAAGAACTTTTAAAAATAAAGATTTCTGAAAAAACAAAAATAAAGACCCCCAAGGAAAAGGGCTGTAAGTATTGTAACTTTACTGGATATCGCAGCAGAACAGGTATTTTTGAAACCTTTCTTATTGATGATGAAATTCAAAAACTCATATTAAAGTCTCCTTCTGTTTCTGATCTTAAAAAATTAGCAGTAAAAAGGGGAATGATTAGTATGAGACAAGATGGATTAATAAAGGTGCTAAAAGGCATTACAAGTATAGAGGAAATTAAAAGAGTAATGGGTGAATAAATCAAGCACATAATAAAGTTGCACTCTCAATAAAAAGCCTTTAGCTTGGGGGTCCACTTGGTATTAGGAACGCAAAGTTTAGGATTTCTCCGGGGAGTAACTTCGCCTGCGCCCCGTTAGAAACCTGATGGTATTTTAGAATTAGAATAAAAAATTGACCAAGTTTCTAACGGGGCAAGCCAAGATATCCTGCCAAAACAAATCCCAAGACCCCCAAGCTAAAGGCTTTTTGTCTGCCTAAATTTTTGCTGCGCAAAGCCTTGAATAGATGCAATATTTATTATTCTAATATATTATGAACAATTTGTCAAGTGCCATTACCCCAAAAACAAGTAAAGAAGACGAAATATTAGACCAAACGCTCAGGCCCAAGGAGTGGCAGGATTATATTGGTCAGGAAAAGATAAAAAGGGGTTTGAAAATTATTATTGAAGCAGCTAAAAAAAGAAGCGAGCCGCCTGATCACCTTTTATTTTACGGAAACTCTGGTTTGGGAAAAACAACGATCTCCTATTTAATTGCTAAAGAAATGGGCGCTAATATCAGAGTTACTTCTGGACCAGTTATTGAAAAAGCTGGTGATTTGGCGGCTCTTCTGACTAATTTAGAGGATGGCGATGTTCTTTTTCTGGACGAATTACATAGATTAAACAGAATTTGCGAAGAAATACTTTATCCTGCAATGGAAGATTTTAAACTCAATATTATTATTGGCAGAGGTCCAATGGCCAAAACAATGGAGCTGGAAATTCCTAAGTTTACCTTAATTGGAGCCACTACTCGTTTTTCCCTGCTTTCTTCTCCTTTGAGAAACAGGTTTGGCGCTACTTTTCAGCTCAATTTTTATGAATTAGAAGATATTGAAAAAATTATTCAAAGGTCGTCTGAAATATTAAAAGTGGAAATAGAGCCTCAGGCAATTAGAATCATTGCCAAATGCTCTCGTCATACGCCAAGGGTGGCTAACCGGATTTTGAAAAGAGTACGGGACTTTGCTCAGGTGGAAGGAAATGGAATTATTGACGAAAAAACAACTAAAAAAGCTCTATCTTTATTAGGAGTTGACGAAAAAGGCTTGGAGCCAGGAGATAGAAGAATCTTGCGGGCTTTGATTAAAAAATTTGAAGGCGGACCAGTCGGTCTTCAAACTTTGTCAGCCGCTACTTTTGAAGAAGAGGATACAATTCTGGATATTTATGAACCCTATTTGATGCAGCTCGGCTTTATTGAAAGAACCCCACGCGGCAGAATAGCAACCAAGCTGGCTTATCAGCATTTAGGAGCAAAGTATAAAAATGGGCAAAAAGCATTGATCTAATTTATGAATAATAAAATAAGACTGCCGTTTTATGCGGCAGTCTTTTTCTTTTTTCTTTTTCGCTTTTTGCCATAAAGAAAGGTGCATTCTCTTATTTGGCCTTGCCCAACCTGACTATAGATTCTAAAATTCAACCCAAGATCTCTTTTTGTCTTCTTTAGGGCGGTAATAAGAGTGAATGGGCAAATCCATAAATTAAGAAACCGTCCGTCACCGTCAATTCTTTTCTTTATGAATTTTACTTCTGGGATCTCAAGCGAAAAAGATCCGGCAATTACTCCGTTTGTTTTCTTGTCTAACGGCTCAACATACCAAACATAGCTCCTTCTGCTCATAATTTCTCCTTTCTTCTTTCAGGGTGCTAATTTAAATTATATATTTCCTAATTTATTTGTCAACTTTGTTCTAATTTGTTAACTTGAAGAAATGTTAAAGTTTTACCTAATAATTATTGCCTTTTTGTGCTTAACGCCTTTTACGGTTTTTGCTGACGTGACAATAAATGAGATTTGCTGGCCCGTAAAGGCGGCTTACGCCGCCAACGGGCTAAAGACAGACACAATAATTATCAATGAAGTAGCCTGGATGGGCACCCAAGAATCATATAATGACGAATGGCTGGAATTGTATAATTCAAGTAATTCGGCTGTAAGTCTTGGAAGTTGGACGCTGAAAGCCGTTGACGGAACTCCGGAAATAAATTTGTCAGGAACAATTTCAGGTCTTGGTTTTTATTTGTTGGAAAGAACCGATGATGATACTCTCATAGATATTACGGCTGACCAAATTTATAAAGGATCTCTGAGTAACAAAGGTGAACATTTAGAGCTTTATGATAATTTAGGAGATTTAATTGATTCTATTGATTGCTCTAACGTCTGGCTGGCTGGTGATAATTCCAGCAAAGCAACTATGGAAAGAACAAGTTCTGGAGATTGGCAGACAAGCAAAAGCCCAGGCGGAACGCCTAATGCGGAAAATAGCTCCCCTTCTCCCATTTCTCCCGTTTCTCATTCTTTCACCACCTCGCCGCCGATTAGCAATAAAGCAGGGGAAGAACTTCCCGAGGACGGGCCTCTGGAAACTCCTCTGGAAACTCAAACTTATCCTATCGGAATTATCATCAATGAAATCCTGCCTTCTCCCGAGGGTCCAGATAAAACAGAGGAATGGATAGAATTAAAAAACTTAAACAATCAAACAATTGATATTTCTAATTGGAAAATCCAAGACACTATTGGCTCAATTAAAATCTATACTTTTCCTGAAAATACAAAAATTCTTCCGCAAGGATTTTTATTTATTGAAAGACCTGTCTCAAAAATAACTTTGAATAACAGCGGAGACGGATTAAAACTTTTACATCCAAACAATGAAACTGCTGATGAAATTTTATATGGAAAAGCCTCTTTGGCACAGTCCTGTAATCGCAAAAATAATACTTGCGTCTGGAGCTCTGTTTTAAGTCCAGGTTCAGAAAACATAATCCGTGATATTAAATCAGAAGAATCTTCCTCCCCTGCCGCGCCAAGCACGACAGGGGAAAACCAACCCTCCTTCGCTCCTGACGGAGCTATAAAGGGCAAAGAACAATTAGCGTCTATTAGCAGTCAAATCTCAAAACCATGGTCTATCATTTTTATTGCAATCTTACTAGCAATTTTCTCAGCAATAATAATTTTAATCCTTAAAAAGAAGGTTAAAAGAGAATAGAAACTGCCTCAGAAATGAGGATTTTTTGTTTTAAAGAGCTTGCCATAATGGAAAAGGGTAATCAAGTCTTCTTTTTTCTAACAATTTTCTTATTCAGCTTGGTTGCCTTTTTGATTGATCTCACTGTCAAGAGACCTTGAAAAAATGGATAAAAAGAAGTAAAATAAAATATATGAGCGGGCACAGCCACGCAAAAACAATTTTACACAAAAAACAAATTACCGATGCAAAACGAGGCAAGACTTTTTCAAAAATGGCTCGGGTTCTTTCGGTTGCAGCAAAGGAGGGCGGTGAAGACCCTGGCGCCAACTCTAAACTGCGGATGGCAATTGAGCAAGCCAAAGAATTCAACATGCCAAAGGAGAAAATTCAAAGAGCTATTCAGAAAGGTATTGGTGGTCTGGGTGGAGAAAAATTGGAAGAAGTAATTTTTGAAGCTTATGGTCCAGGTAAAACAGCTATAATCATTGAAGGGATTACTGATAATAAAAACAGGACCCTTGGCGATATCAAGCGAACGTTAAATCAGCATAATGGGAAACTGGCTAGCGAGGGCTCTGTGAGGTGGCTTTTTGAGAGAAAGGGGGCAATAGTAATAAATAATGAACAAAAAACAAGAAACAAAGAAGAATTAGAATTAATGGCTATTGAAGCAGGAGCTGAAGATATTTATTGGCGCGAGAACCTACTTGATGTTTACACTAAACCGGAAGATTTAGAAAAAGTAAAAAAGAATTTAGAAGAAAAAGGTCTTTCTATTAAATCTGTTAGCTTGGACTGGGTTGCTAAAGAACAAATTGAAGTTGAAGAAAAAGAAAAAGCCTGCCTTGACAAGCTTTTTGAGTCTTTGGACGAAAACGACTCAGTCCAAGATATTTATTCAAACTTAAAAATTAACATATGATTATTACGGGAATAGATCCAGGAACAGCCGCGACTGGCTGGGGCGTGATAAAAAAAGTTAGAAAAAATTTAAAGTGTTTGGGTTTTGGAGTTATTAAAACAAGCCCGGGGTTTCCTGATGGAGAACGGCTTAAAATCCTTAACAATGAACTCAATAAAATAATCAAAAAATACAAGCCAAAAGTAATGGCTGTTGAAAGTCTTTATTTCTTCAAGAATCTAAAAACAGCAATGCCGGTAAGCCAGGCAAAAGGAGTAATTTTACTAACAGCTGCAAAGAAAAAAATACCTGTTCACGAATTTACGCCCTTACAAATAAAAATGGCAATAACCGGATATGGAAAAGCAGATAAAAAACAAATTCAAAAAATGGTTAAAACTTTGCTTGACTTGAAAGAACTGCCCAGGCCCGATGATGCTGCTGATGGGTTAGCTGCTGCTATCTGTTGCTCCCAAGCCATTAAATAAACAAAAATTCTTGACTTACCTTTAATTATATTATATAATGCCTTGACAAGGCTTTTTGTATCTTTATAATAAACTTATAGCCTTTAAAAAGGTCGATTCTCTCGCTATAAGCAATGGTTGAGATAAGACAAATATTAAAATAAACCACTTCTTCGGTTAAGTAAACTGAAGAAGTGAAAAAAATAAAAATTATGATTTACGAAGATAAAGTTATTAATCCTCTTTTTGGTCAGGACGAGCCAGAAGAAACTCCAGCCTCCCCCGAGTCTCCTGACATTGAGACCCCTACTACTGAAACTCCAGCCTCCCCCGAGTCTCCTGACATTGAGACCCCTACCACTGAAACTCCAGCCTCCCCCGAGTCTCCTGACATTGAGACCCCTACCACTGAAA
>CAZUZH010000003.1:18770-54223 GCA_964624815.1 uncultured Candidatus Saccharibacteria bacterium | reverse complement strand
ACTGATACAGACGGACGAAAGGATTACTATGTGAAAGGTATAACAAAACAAACAACAGAGGGAATCTTAACAGGTCAAGTGGCTGATTATTGTAGAGA
Organism: uncultured Candidatus Saccharibacteria bacterium; assembly: GCA_964624815.1. Lineage (GTDB taxonomy): Bacteria > Patescibacteriota > Minisyncoccia > Minisyncoccales > CAZUZH01 > CAZUZH01. The sequence goes on along the minus strand of CAZUZH010000003.1, from coordinate 54,125 downwards.
TGATAATACTACTCTGACTGAATTTTATTGTACTGGTAATTATGATATTGAGTTGGAAGATTATATCTGTCCCAATGGCTGTCAAGACGGTGCGTGTCTGAAAGATGAAGAACCCTCCATCACCGTTATCTCTCCCAATGGGGGAGAAGAGTGGGTGATTGGGAATAGTTATACGATCACATGGAATCATTCAGGTGTTAATGAAGTTGGTATTTATCTCTTAGATTTTGAAGGTATTGGCGAGGAGATATTAATAAATCGTTTTGTTTCTGTGTCTCCAAGTACATATTCTTGGGCGATAACAAACAATATTTCTGCGGGCGATAAATATAAAATTGAGCTAAGGGGTTATTATGGAGCCACTTCTGATGAATATATTTCAGACGAATCCGACAATCATTTCAGCATTGTTGCGGCATCAGGCACCTGTACTGATACAGACGGCGGCAAAGTTTATGATGTGAAAGGAACGGTAGAAGCGAATGATAAGACTTATACTGATTATTGCGCAGGAGCATTTTGGCTTAAAGAGTATTCCTGTTCTTCTTCTGGTGATGTTGTTGAAGAAGGTGTAATTTGTCCCAATAATGGTAGTTGTAAAGACGGGGCTTGTGTTGAAGCGCCAACCGAAGTCATCTGTACTGACACAGACAACGGAAAGGATTATTACACAAAAGGAACTACCAGATGGGGTCCAATTAGTGGGAAATATAATACAGCCACTGATGGCTGTTCTTCAGATGGAAAGACTCTTTCTGAGTTCCATTGTTATTATTCCGAAAACCTTAAAGGATATTATTCTGGCACGAGCTATTACACTTGTCCGAATGGTTGTCAGGACGGAGCTTGTAAATTAGGTGTAAAGCTTTCTTCGCAAAACCCGAACTCCCATGAAGTGGCAGCTGGCGCTACTACTAGTCCAATATCCGGTAGTTCAGAGATTTCCCATCGTTTCTTGGTATTTGAGGTAGATAATCCCTCTAATCAAACGGTTAACATTAAAAGATTAGCTGTTTCTTTGGAAGGAACTGCAAGTCCCTATGATTTCGGTGAAGTTCTTTGGCAGGTTGACGGCAGGTCAATAGGTTATTCCTACTTCGGTTCTAACGGCTACGCTGATATTCCCGATTACACAACTCAAACTCCGCTTCTGACAATTGCTCCCAAGACCAAGAAGACCGTAGAAGTATTTGCCTTTGTGAAATCTACTGCTTCAGAAGGAAGCACGGCAAAGTTTGTAATGTCTGGCACAGGTATGATATATATTACTGCTGATGGCTTTAATTTCGGCGGAATGCCAATTTCCGGAAACACAATGACTATTACTAAAAAGACCCTTTCGGCAGGAATGAAATATCAAGGAACTTATTCAATGAATGCTTTAGCGGGCAATACAATTTCAGCAGTGGTAACTCTCACTAATAAATCTTCTGAAGAAATGAAATTAACCGAACTTGCTATGGGTAATCCTTCAGATGGAAATACCTTTCTTAATTACATAGATAAAGACTCTTATACGGTAGGGACATCAAAATTGAGAGACATGGGAAGAAGTAATTCAACCGGTTATAGAATTTTCAGCATATTACCAAGCATTAGCCTTCCAGCCAAGAGCACTATCTCTTATGCTGTGTCCGGCAGATTGAATAGAACCGTTCCGGTAAGTCAGATTTCCATTACTTTTAATGAGTTTGCGGGTTATGGAACCAGTTCATTGTCTCCGGTGAGAACCAGCGGAGTGTTGACAGGAAAGATTAATATCTCAGGAGGAGCTACAGGTTATAAAGATATTTCTAATTCTCTGGCAGATATTTCTAGTACACTTTCAAGGCTTATAGAGGCATTCAAGCAAGATATTTTAGGAAGATAGAGATCGTAGATATTCAAGATAGATTGTTTTTAAAACGGCTCGCTTTCAGCGAGCCGTTTTTTGGTACTTATAACTATTTGGTTTGGAAAGTTAAAGAAAAGAATCAAAAGGCTGTTCAAGTTCACAAACATAGTTGACAAAAATAGAAGTAGCAGTATAATTTAAAAAAACAAAGCTTTTGGAGGAAAAGCTTATTTCAAATATGACTACACTTACATCAGTTATTAGTCTTAAAGAAAGACCAAAAAAACAAAGAGTTGTTTTATCTTTTTTGTTTATTGTTTTGTTGCTGTTTTTGGTTTGGTATATTGGCGCCAGGATTCCAACAATTGGAAAGCTTCAATCACAAGTAGCGCTTTTGCTTGATGAAATTTTTCATTTAGAGAAAGAATTAGAAGAAGCTCCATGGGAAACTTATATCAATGAAGAATACGGATATGAAATTAAATATCCTTATGTTTTGTCAGAAGCCGGTGAATCAGCCATTAATGGAAAAATAATGCACAAAATGTGGCGCAAAAATCCTGTTGAGGGAGAATGGGAAGGTCTTTATGTTTATGTGGAGGAATCTCAATATGATTCTTTTGAATCTTTATGGGAAGACATAGAGACTCAATCGGCTAATCAATTTTCAAAAGTAAGCGGAGAAAATTGTATAGGGGCTTTTGAGAAAAACCAAACTCCTGAAGGAGTGAAAGTTTTTTACAGTCCATTAGCTGCTTGTTTGGCTCCCTGCAACACTGTTAACAATGAAGCGATTTTTATTAAAAATAATTTAACTTATCGGGTCTTCTATTCTTGTAGTCCGAATTTGGAATGCGAAGAACGGTTTAGAAAAATAGTTTCCTCATTTAAGTTTCTTGAACAACAAAAAGAAGAACAGTCTGTTGTTTTTGAACCAGAGGAATCACCGTCTCCAGCTCCCGAGATAGAGTCCCAGCCATTGGCACCGAAACCAGAACCAACTCCAGAGCCGGAGCCGGAAGCAACTCCAGAACCGAGAGAATATAAAAGCGCTCCAATTTTCTCTTTTGTTGATTTAAGCAATAATATTTTAGACAACAATACTCTAACCAGTATTTATAAATTTGCAGTCAAAGCTGATGAAAAGAGTGATATTGCGATTAAGCAAATGAAGTTTGATATTGAATTTATGGATTTTAACGGAGAAAATCATTTAGAATTAAACTCCTTTGATTTTTACAAAGGTTCTAATAACATTAATTCGTCCATTGCTATTCGCAATAGAAAAGGCGAATCCGTTAAAGACAGACTTGGGTTGAATGAAGAAGACAACGAATTAATCGTTACTTTTCTAAAAGAAGAAGTAATTCCAGCCGGCCAGGAATTTATTTACAAAGTTAGAGCGGCAATGAAAGATTTTGGGCAAGGGGATAAATTCAGTATTGATTTAAGAAATGACAATGATTATGAAGAAAATTATGTTTATTTAAGAGACGAAAACAAGGACGGAATTTACGGTTTAAGCGATTCATCTTCGGGAAACGAAACAGCCCATAATATTATTTGGTCTGATATATCGTCTGATGAGCACAAATATTATAATGATTCTTCAGATGACTGGACTAATAGTTTTGGCCTTAGTAATTTGCCGCTTAACGAAGAAGTTTGGGAATCAAACGGCAGGTATCCTTTTCGCGGTGGAAGTTTTTTTACGGGCGGTTCAACAAACGGCGAAGAAGAAGAAGCATTTTGCGGAGACGGAAATTTAGACGAAGATGAAGAATGCGATGACGGAAACAATATTGACGGCGATGGTTGTTCTGCCGGATGTGAACTTGAGGAAGAAGAGCCAGAGCCTTATTGCGGAGATGGAAACATTGATCAAGGCGAAGCGTGCGATGATGGCAACACAAGCGATGGTGATGGCTGTTCTGCTATTTGTGAGATTGAAGGGAATAATGGACCAGTTTGCGGCAACGAAGTTTTAGAAACCGGAGAAGATTGTGACAATGGAGAAAATAACGGTCAGGTTTGCAGTCCAGATTATGGTTTAACTTGTAGTTATTGCTCTAATCAATGTAAAACAATTAATTTAACAGGTCCTTATTGCGGAGATAATAATTTAGACCAAGGAGAGGAATGCGATGACGGAAATACAGATAATAGCGACGGATGTTCTGCAGTTTGCGAAATTGAAGAGCAGGCGGGTGAACCTTTAACTATTTCTCTTTCTCCTGAAAATCCTGATTCTCATCAAGTAAGGGCTGGCGCTACCACATCTCCTATATTGAGAAACGGTGCTCTTATTAGTGAAATATCCCATCTTTTTCTTGCCTTTGAGATTAATAACCCTAACGATAAAGAGGTTTCCATAGAAAAATTAGGAGCAGCCATAGAAGGAACAGCTAAAGCTTCTGATTTTGGCGAGGTTATCTGGCAAGCCGATGGGAAAGGATTGGGGGTCTCTTACTTTTCTGGGACAGCCCAGGTTGGTTATGGTTCATCCCTTGAGCTTTCTCCATCTCTAACTATCCCTGCCAATAGTAAGAAAACCGTAGAGGTCTTTGCTTTTGTTGTTTCAGATGCTACTGAAGGAGCTACAGCCAGATTTGTAATGCCTGTTCAAGAATATTATATCAAGGCTGCAGGATTTAACTTCGGCGGAATGCCCATTTCCGGAAACACAATGACTATTACTAAAAAGAACATTGAATTAGCTTTTAAGCCTTCTGCTGGTTACTTAAATATTGGAAACTTTTCTACGGAAGACATTAAATTGACTCAGATTTCTTTTGGAAGCGACAATAATAATGATTTGCTTTCTTATGTTGAGAAAGATTCGTATAGTCTAAATTGTCTTAATGCAGGAGAGTCAGAGTCGTCAGCTTTAATTGATGCTCATTATAACGACATAGATGGAAATAGGGTTTTTGCCTTCAATCCGCCGATTACCTTTCAGCAGGGGGAGACTTATGCCTGCAGTCTTTCGGCAAAAGTGAAAGAGGAAGCTCCGGTAGACGTAGTAAGCATCAAATTTGGCAATCTTTCAGGGTATAGTCTGGTTTCATTATCTCCTGTTATCAATCCTAATAGTGTTGACTTTAAGATTAATATAACGAAGTAAAGATTTTTTCGTTTTGAAAACCCCTTGTCTGCGCGAAGCGCTGGCAGGGGGTTTTCTTTTGTTTAAGATTATTGTATTATTATAATAATGAGCAGTATAAGCGAAATCCGCAAAAATAGAATTAGGAAACTTCAGGCTATTCAAAGAGCCGGATTTTCTGCTTATCCGAGCCAAACCAAAAGAACCCATACTTGTGAGCAAGTGATAGACGATTTTTCAAAATTAAGCCGGGTGAAAAAAGAGGTGGTTTTGGCAGGCAGAATGCGTTCTTTGCGAGAGCATGGCAAATCAAGTTTTATTCACATTGAAGACGGCACTGCCCAATTTCAAGCTTATTTTAAAGAAAATATTCTTGGTGAAAAAGGGTATAAATTCTTTTTGAATAATTTTGACATAGGCGACTTTGTTGAAATCAGAGGAAGTTTATTTAAAACAAAAAAAGGAGAAAAAACTCTGGAAGTGAGTAGTTATAAAATGCTGGTTAAGTCTTTGCGTCCTTTGCCTGAAAAATGGCATGGAATAAAAGATATTGAGGAAAGATACAGAAAGAGATATCTAGACTTGATTTTTAATAAAGATGTTAAAGAAAAATTTGAACTCCGAACCAAAATCATAAAAGAAATTAAAGGATTTTTAGATAAGGAAGGATTTTTGGAAGTGGAAACCCCGATTCTTCAGGAAATTTACGGAGGGGCAACAGCCAAGCCTTTTAAAACCCACTTGAACGCTTTAGATATTGATTTATATTTAAGAATTGCATTAGAGCTTTATTTGAAGCGTCTGCTGGTTGCTGGTTTTGAAAAAGTTTATGAGATTGGCAAGTGTTTTAGGAACGAAGGAGTAGACAAGGCCCATAATCCTGATTTTACAATGCTGGAGTTTTACTGGGCTTATGCTGATTACAAAGATATGATGAAACTGATAGAAAGACTGCTAAGTGGTTTGGTGAAAAAAACATTCAATAAACTGGAAATTAAATATGCAGGGGAAAAAATAAATTTTAAAACTCCTTTTCCACGAATAGAATTTTCCCATCTCTTGAAAAAATATGCAAAGATAAATTTAGAAACTGTTAACATCCAGACTTTAAAGAAAAAAGCTCAAAGTCTTGATATTAAAATTGAAAAAGGTGATGGAAAAATTGAAATCGCAGATAAAATTTATAAAAAAACCTGCCAGCCAGAAATTTTGCAGCCCTGCTTTGTTATTAATCATCCAGCTGGTTCAGCTATTTTGGCTAAGACCCTTAAAAGCAATCCAGCCAAACTTGCAAGGTTTCAATTAGTAGTAGGCGGCTGGGAAATAGTTAATGGTTTTTCCGAGCTTAATGATCCGATTGAGCAGAAAAAAAGGTTTGAAGAACAGGAAAAATTTTTCAAGAAAGGATTAATGGAAGCCCAGAGAATGGATAAAGATTTTATTGAGGCTTTAGAATATGGAATGCCGCCAGCATCCGGCATTGGCATGGGTATTGATCGCTTGGTTGCTCTGCTTACTGATTCCCATTCTCTGCGGGAGATAATTCTGTTTCCTACTATGAGGACTAAAAAATAAGCACTCGGCATGCTACGCCGAAGAACACGGCGTCAGCCTCTTGGTAAGATAATATCTATCTACGGCTGCGCCTATTACTCGCCAAGCCTCACGATAGCTTGGAAAAACAAACCATTTCCCTGACTTGGCTCCGTAGTGTTCTTCTTTGTAGCACACCTCGCGCTTATTAGATTGATAGGATAAAAGTTTGACTTTTGCCTTGAAATAAGTTATAATAGAAACAAAGAAAAACAAGGAACTTTTCACAATAGAATAAAGAAAGAGGTGCAAAAATGGGGAAAATTACAGTACCTGATGTTGATAGGGACCTTGGAAAAGCAGTGGTCAGGTGGGAAGGCATTGACTGTATCTTTATGGCAAAGATTGCAGGAGGAGTGCAGTTTGTTTCAAAAGTCTATCTATATAAAGATAGACTTTATGAAGATTTTAGAATTCCAAAAGAAGTTTTCCGTCGTCTGTCTAAACAGGCCGCTGCTATTTTAGCAGACCGAAGAGAAAAGCACCTTGCAGAACTTTCCAAAGATCTAAAAGCTGCACAATCTGCAGAGCAGCTCGCGTTGTTCTGACAAATGGCCGCGTCCCAAAAGAAAAAGCCCAACAGGACGGATGGCCATGGGCGCAACTCCATAGTTGCGCCCTTTTTATTTACCCTTTCTTTTTTTTAGAAAAAGTCTATAATTAAACTATAGATATGTTAGATATAAAACTTATTAGGAAAAATCCAAAAATTATAAAAGAGGCTCTTCAAAAAAGAGGGGTCAAACTTGATATTGACATGCTTTTGGAAATTGACAAAAAACGTCTGGAGACGCTTCAGGCAATTGAAGATATGCGAGCCAAAAAGAATAAGGCGTCAAAAGAAATTGTTGTAGCAAAAACACAAAGGGAAAAGAAAAAAATAATTCTAGAAATGCAGGAATTGGACAGGGGAAACGACAGATTGGATAAAGATATAAAGATGTTTAATGAAAGGTTTGAAAAATTGATGTATCAAATTCCCAATATCCAGGACAAAAATGTTCCTCTGGGAAAAAGCGATAAAAACAATAAGGTTATTGGAAAAATCGGCAAGAAACCAAAGCATTCTTTTAAAGCAAAAGATTATTTAGAAATTGCTGAAAAGTTAGATATTATTGATGTTAAACGAGCGGCAAAAGTTTCCGGCAGCAGATTCGGCTATCTAAAAGGAGATGCCGTTTTGTTAGAATTTGCTTTAGTTAATTTGGCTCTTGATGTTTTGACCAAACAAGGATTTATTCCAATTGTTCCGCCAGTTTTAATAAAGCCGGAAATAATGAAGGCAATGGGCTATATTGACTCAAAGCAGGATTTAGCAGAGCGCTATTATTTAGCAAAAGAGAAACTATTTTTAGTTGGAACTGGGGAGCAGTCAATCGGTCCAATGCACAAAGATGAAATTTTTTCAGAAAAAGATTTGCCTCGCAGATATGCGGCTTTTTCAACTTGTTTTAGGGAAGAAGCTGGCAGTTACGGAAAAGACACAAAAGGAATTTTGCGGGTTCACCAGTTTGATAAAGTTGAAATGTTTAGTTTTTGCAAACCACAAGATTCTAAAAAAGAGCATAAATATTTGCTGTCTTTGGAGGAAGAATTAGTAAAAATTTTAAAAATTCCTTATCGCATTGTTCAGATGTGTACTGGTGATTTAGCCAGGCCTTCATCAATTACTTATGATTTGGAAATGTGGATGCCGGGCCAAAAAAAATATCGGGAAACTCATTCAGTTTCCAACTGTACCGATTTTCAAACCAGAAGACTTAACATTCGCTACAAAGACAATAATGGCAAGTTAAATTTCGTTCACAGCCTAAATGGCACTGCTTTTGCCATTGGCCGAACAATAATTGCTATTATTGAAAACTATCAGCAAGAAGACGGCAGTGTTAGAGTCCCAGATATTTTACAGAAATATATGAACAAAAAGAAAACCATTTCTTAGAATTATCGCTCGGCACCAAGCCTGCAAAAGCACCGGCTGTTCAAACCCCAGCGAGGTTTGCCAGCCCGCGTTCTCGGCGGCCGACCCCTCGTTCGGCTCGGGGACCGTGCTCGGCTCGCCTGCGAAGGCTGTTTTGCAGGTTTGTCGCCTCGCTTAATAGAAAACGTGTTTGAAAAGGAAATTATTATCAATGGCTTAGAAACAAATTATAAGATTGCAGGATCCGGTCCTGCTATTTTAATATTGCACGGCTGGGGAAGTTCTTCGGATTCGTGGAGGAAAGTTCAGGAAATTTTAGTCGGCAAAGGATATAAAGTTATTGTTCCTGATTTCCCGGGTTTTGGAAAAAGTAATGAGCCTCCGCAGGCTTGGGGAGTAAGCCATTATTCAGAATGGTTAAAGAGTTTTATTGATAATGTGATTAGGGAGCCTGTTTTTTTACTCGGCCATTCTTTTGGTGGCAGAGTAGCAATAAAATTTGTAAATAGATATCCTGAGAAAGTAAAAAAACTAATTTTATGCGCTAGCGCCGGGATTAAACCAAAATTAAGCTTAAAACAAAAAATATTTTCCAGGCTTGCAAAAATCGGCAGGAAAATAATCCCCACAGAACAAGGGGAAGTCGGACTTCCCCAAATTAAAAAAGTTTTTTATTCATTGTTGGGGCAAAAAGATTATTTGAAATCGCATGGAGTAATGAAAGAAGTTTTTAAAAAAGTTATTGAAGAAGATTTACTGCAAGAACTTTTAAACATAGAGACTAAAACATTGATAATTTGGGGCAAAAAAGATAAGATGGTTCCGGTTAAATATGCTTATATTTTTCATAAAAAAATCAAAAACTCTGAATTGAAAATCTTTCCTAATGCTGGTCATATCCCTCATAGGAAAATGCCGGAAAAATTATCTGGAACCATCATTAAGTTTTTCTAATAATAATCTAATAATCTAATATCTAAATTATGTTTACCATCTTAGGTTTTTTCTGGATTATCAGAGAAACAAAACAACTTTTATTCTATATTTATCTCTGGCAGTTAAAAGAGTATCATTTTGGCAGATTCAAGGCTCATTTCCAGACATTCAAAGGCAGAAAACTGCTTTGGAACAAGAATATCTCTCTGAAAATAATTCTGCTTTTTGTTTTTGTCATTTTTCTGATTTTATCCTATACGGGCTCGATTGATTTAAATAGTATTTACACTCAAATTGTTGTTATTCCTTTGTTATTTCTATATTTTCTTGAGTCAGCCTTGTTTATCTATAATGTTTTCCAGAAAAAAATAAAAACCCCGACTTTAACTCAAAAAACCACTTTTTTAATTTCTCTTTCTTTTCTCTTGGAGTTTTTGTTTTTAGTAATTGCTTTTGCAGAGATAAAAAATCTTTTCTGGTTTGCTTTTGCTATATTGCTTTTTGATATTCTCTCGCCAGTTATTTTTTCCATCCTAATTTTGGCTTTTCAGCCCTTTACTGTTTTAATAAGAAACCAGATTATAAAGAAGGCTAGCCAGAAAATAAATCAGCACAAAAAACTTTTAAAGATTGGAATTACCGGGAGTTATGGAAAAACATCAACCAAAGAAATTTTAGCTGAAATTCTATCAGAAAAATTTACTGTTTTAAAAACCAAAGAAAACCAAAATAGCGAAATTGGAATTTCTCAATGTATTTTAAATGAATTACAGCCTAAACACGAAGTTTTTGTTTGCGAAATGGGCGCCTATAAAAGAGGAGGAATTAAACTTTTGGCTGATATTATTAAACCTAAATTAGGTATTTTAACCGGTATTAATGAACAGCATTTGGCAACCTTTGGGTCGCGGGAGAATATTGTAAATACTAAATACGAATTAATAGCGGCGTTGCCAGAGAGAGGACTAGCTGTTTTCAACGCAAATAATGATTACTGTTATAAGCTTTATCAAAAAACTAAGAAGCCAAAAAGAATTTCTTACATTGGTCTTTCCCAAGCAGTTAGGGAAACAATGAACCCAGACATCTGGGCAGAAGATGTTAAGGTGGACAAACAATTCCTTTACTTCAAAGCAGTTTCCCGAGGCCCGTCCTCGGGAAAACTGGGTAGGCACCGGGCCTCTACCAAGCTTCAATCGGCGGAGTTTAGAGTTAATTTAATAGGTGAGAGGAATATAGAGAATATTTTAATGGCTGTTTTGGCAGCCAGGGAATTGGGAATGAGTTTATCAGAAATTGCTTCGGCTTGCCGGAAAATTGTCCCGGAGCAGGGGAATAGCCAGATTAAAAAATCCAAACAGGGATTTAATATTATTGATTCTACTTATTCGGCAAATCCTGACGGCGTAATTGCTGATTTAGAGCATTTGAAAAATTGGGAAGGTAAAAAAGCAATTGTAATGCCTTGTTTGATTGAGTTGGGAGAGGCTGGTTCAGAAGTTCACAAACGAATTGGCAAAAGAATAGGCCAGATTTGCGATTTGGCAATTATTACAACCAGAGATTATTTTCAGGAAATAAAAAATGGCGCGGTTGGCACCAAAATAGGGGAGAAGAACATTGTGTTTACGGAGGACGCGGAGGAGATATTTGGGAAAATAAAAGAACTTACCAGATCCGAAGATATTGTGTTGTTAGAGAGTAGGGTACCAAGGGAGATTATTGGTTTATTAGAGATTTAGAAATCCAAATGTCAAAATCCAAATGTCAAATCAAGCTCAAAATCCAAAATCCAAAACGTTTTGAGCTTTGAGACTTGGATTTGATTTGACATTTGAGCTTTGGATTTTGGGCTTTCAAAATAAAACGGTGCCGCGTCCTTACTCATGCCTGTCGGCGAGGTAAAGATTTGGCACCTTTGATCCCAGAGTCAAAAGATCATTGTCTTTTGCGGGGAAATTGGGATTGGAAAAATAACCATCGGAGCTGCTTTTCTTTCTTTCGGAGATGCTTTTCTTTCTTTTTCGAGAATCCTACATTGAAATAGATCTTTTTGAATACCTCAATGTGATCGAGGCGTCCAAAACTTTTTTTGAGCTTTCTGCTCTCTCGTTTCGTCTCGGGGACGAATACGATGATCTCATTCTCAGGACCTTTATCTACCCAGCCGATCTTCATTTTTGAGCCTCCTTATAATTATTCAGTTCCTTATCTCTGTCTATATTGTAGCATATTATTAAAAAAATGTCAAGCATTTTCAAGCCAATTTCAATATCGCTTTCGCCAAATACCGAAAAAGATGACATTCGGCTGGCTTTGAAGTTGTTGTTTCGGCCTTGGTGGTGGAAACGAGGTAGTTTGGTTAAGCGGAATTTTGGTGATAGTTCTGAGATAAACGCAGAACAGACGCAGAACCATACGCAGAACTACGCTGAAAAATTAGAAAAGGAATTTACTCAATATTTTGGTGTAAAATATGCTTTTGCTTTCAACAGCGGAAGGTCAGGATTTATGGCGATTTTGCAATCGCTGGGATTGAATAGGGGAGACCAAGTTTTGCTCCAGGCCTTTACCTGCAACGCAGCAGTGAATCCGATAATTTGGACCCAGCCCCAGTTTCGTGACCGCGAAACTGGAGCTGGACAAGCTAGTTTAAAGCCTATTTTTGTTGATTGTAATGAGCAAACTTTTAATATTGACATTGAGGATTTGAAAAGAAAAATTTCGCCTCGTAGCAAAGTAGTAGTCGTCCAGCACACTTTTGGTCTTCCAGCTAATATGGACGAAGTTTTAAAAATCTGTGATGAAAATAATTTAATTTTAATTGAGGACTGCGCCCATTCATTGGGAGCGACATACAAGGGCAAGAAAGTTGGCACTTTTGGAAAAGCCGCTTTTTTTAGTTTTTCTCGCGATAAAGTTATTTCCTCGGTTTACGGAGGGATGGTAGTAACCAATGATGATGTTATGGCCGAAGAGATTAAAAAATTTCAAGAAAATTGCGGTTATGCGCCAAATTTTTGGATTTTTCAGCAATTACTGCACCCCATTTTAATGAATTATTTAATTCTGCCCACCTACCGGGTTTTCGGCAAGTACCTGCTTGTTTTATTCCAATGGTTTCGTGTTTTGTCAAAGGCGGTTCACTGGAAAGAAAAAATAGGCAAAAAGCCGGGATATTTTCCAAAAAGAATGTCCAATGCTTTAGCGATTTTGGCCCTTAATCAATTCCAAAAATTAGAAAGATTTAATAAGCATCGCAAACAAATCGCTGATTTCTACTTTCAAAAATTGAAAGATTCTTCTTTTGAGCTCCCAGAAATTCCCGAAGGTAACCTTCGGGAATCCAAAGGTTACCTTTGGGAAAATGGGAATATATTTTTGAGGTTTGCGATAAAACATCCAAAAGCCCATCAAATAATTAAAAAAGCCTGGAGAAAGAATATTTTGATAGGCGATTGGTACACAAGTCCGATTGCGCCGGATGATACTCAGTTGAATAAAGTGGGATATAAGACGGGAAGTTGTCCTAACGCTGAAAAACTTGCTAAAATTACTTTAAACCTGCCTACTCATATAAACACTTCTCAAAAACAAGCAGAGAAAATAGTGAATTTTTTACAACCATGGAAATAAAAGAAATAAACAATAAAGGAGTTTGGGAGAGTTTTATTGCTGGATGTGAGGAGAAAACTTTTCTTCATTCTTGGAATTGGGGAGAATTTCAGAAAATGCTTGGAAAGAAAGTTTGGAGGTTTGGAGTTTTTGGAGAGGGACAAATAATTTCAATTATCTTGGTTTTGAAAATTAAAGCTAAAAGAGGAACTTTTTTGTTTATTCCGCATGGTCCGCTGCTGATTCCTATCAGAGGAAACTCCAAACAATATGAAAATTCCAGTCTTCGCCAAGGCTTTGACGGGCAATCAAAATTTAAAATTTTAAATATACTAATTAATAAGTTAAAACAATTAGTCAAAAGCGAAAAAGCAAGTTTTATTAGGATTGCGCCGGCATGGAAAAAAACAGAAGAAAATAATAAAATTTTTAAAGATTTAGGTTTTAGAAACGCACCGATTCATATGCATCCGGAATTGACTTGGGAGTTGGATATTAGTCCAAGCGAGGATGAGCTTTTGATGAATATGCGGAAAACAACCCGATATTTAATAAGGCAGGCAGAGAAAAATCCCAATATTGAAATAATCAAGAGTCAGAGCATAAAGGATGTTAAATCGTTTAACCAACTCTATCAGGAAACAGTGAAAAGACATAATTTTGTTCCTTTTTCTCTGGAATATTTGAAAAATGAGTTTTCCGCTTTTGATAGAGATGGCCAGATTTTAATTTTTTTAGGAAAGTATAAAGGAGAAATTATTTCTTCAGCAATGGTTATTTATTATTCTAATATAGGATATTATCACCAGGGAGCTTCTTCTCGTAAATATGCCAAAATACCAGTTTCTTATTTAATACAATGGGAAGCAATTAAAGAGGCGAAGACAAGAGGATGTAAGGCATATAATTTTTGGGGTATTGCTCCAACAGACGATAAAAATCCCCGAAGGAATCCTTTTGGGATCCTACGGGGCAGGCATCCATGGTATGGATTGAGTTTGTTTAAAAAAGGTTTTGGCGGTTATAGAAAAGAATATATAAAGACACAAGACTTAGCTTTATCTAAAAAATACTTGCTAACAAATATTTTTGAGAAAATTAGAAAAAGAAAAAGAAATCTCTAACTGACGCTAACACATATAGTACGATCGCGCTAAAAGCGTTAGTGGTGATAAACTTGTGATTAAGATAAAAAGAAAACAGAATATTAGCAGAAGAAATATTGCTAAACATAGATATAAGAAGTTGGCTAAAGATAGGATGCGGAAAATGGTTTTAGAGAATCAGTTTTTTTGGCTGGGGATTTTGATTTTTATTATTCTGATTGGTTTATGCGTTTGGGTCATTTTTGGTCCGGTTTTTCAGGTTAAGGAAATTAAAGTTTCTGGCAATCAAGAAGTTTCAGAAGACGATGTTTTAAATATGATTAATAGGCAAATAGATAAAAAAATACTCCTTTGGGAAAGTAGGAGCATTTTTTTAGTCTCTATTGAGAAAATAACAGAAAATATTTTGGCTGAATTTCCAAAAATTGAGAGAATTAGTTTAAAGAGAAAATTGCCGAGTATTCTTTTAGTGAAAGTTAAAGAGAGAAAGCCTGTTGCAATCTATTGCCCCGTTAGAAGTAAGTCGCCTGAGGCGACTGCCGTTCCGCCAAGGGCGGAACGGACTTCTAACGGGGTTGCCCAAGCAGAGGATTGCTTTTTTATTGATAAAACAGGCATAATATTTAAAAAGGCTTATGAGTATGAGAATTATTTGATAATTTGCTCTGTTGACGCGCTTGGCGCGGCAGGGCTTGGGGAGAAAGCTATTGAGCAGACAGAATTAGGCGCAATTTTAAAAATCAAAGAAGAGGTTCAAAATAATTTAAAAATTCCGTTGAAAGAGGCAGAAATTACTAATAGTAAGTTGACAATAAAAACAATTGATAGTTGGGAAATATATTTCAATACGGGTGAGGATATAAACTGGCAAATTACAGAACTAAAAGCTGTTTTGGAAAAAGAAATCCCACCGGAAAACCGAGAGGATTTGGAATATATTGACTTGCGATTTAGCAGAGTTTATTACAAATACCGTTAATATCACCGCTAACATAAAAAAGGAGCTTAGTTCCTTTTGTATTAAATAAAAAAGGGGCGTGCAGGTGCAGCCCCCTCGGATGATTGACAGCGGTGTTACAACAGATCACGTGCGCAAGCCTGGGTTACCTTTCTACAAGGGCCCAGGCTCACATTCTATTGTTCACCCCACACAGATTAAGGCGGAGTCTGCCCCAAAAAAAAGGCACACCTCTTTCTGTCGGCCCTTTGATTTGAAATTATAACTCGACCTATCAGTTGAATCCCCCTCGATTAACGACTCATCATCGAAAAGGGAACTACCAACAGGAGCGGCTCCACGCCTGTCAAAAACCATCCTTCTTTACTGTCCTTATCTTATCATACTACGAAAACTTTGTCAAGAATTTTTGGCAATTTTTTTGCGATTTTTTGAAAATCAGTAATTTTTAGTTAGTCTGGGCAACACCCTGACCAAATTGGTTCT
The DNA here is from genome assembly GCA_964624815.1 of uncultured Candidatus Saccharibacteria bacterium. GTDB lineage: Bacteria > Patescibacteriota > Minisyncoccia > Minisyncoccales > CAZUZH01 > CAZUZH01. Next base: position 38,573 of record CAZUZH010000003.1, on the reverse strand, counting down.
ATTTCGGCAATGATGGAGTATAAAGCTATTGAATAGAATTGAATATCCTGAAAATTATTGAATTTTGTATTTTCCCGCCGTAATCCATCCTCGGCCTTGAATATCTTCAAAACCTTTTTCTTCAATCTTTAACCAGTTGTTTGGAATTTCCGGCTGATAATTGCCAAAGCCGGTAGTATTTATTAACCAAACAGTTTTTCCGCTTCCCAGTTTATTAAAATCTTTGATAATATCTTTTTCAGAAAGAAGAGCTGTTCCAGAGAAATGTGATAAGGTTCCCGGACTATATAGAACTGGATAAACGCCAGTTTGGTTATAGTATTTAAAATTAAAATAAACAAAAGAAGAGCCAAAAACAATCTTTTCGTTTTGTTTTACCTCTTGGTTTAGATAGTTTGCCGCCGCATCCATTCCAGGCTTTTCAGAAACTTTAAGACTTTGCCAGTATAATGGAAAAAATATTAGGTTTCCCAAAATTACAAGGGAGAGTATAATGTTTCTAATTTTTTTGTTTTTTATTTCTATCAATGCTCCGGTTATTAAAACAAAGTAAAAAGGAAGAACAAAAATAAAATAACGGTCAAGATAAATAGACCTTTTTAGGGAAATAATTATTGAGGACAGAAATGGAACAAATAGCAGTAAAAAGACAAACCACTTAAAAGGTTTTTTGTTTTTTATTAGAAAGAAAATAATAGTTAAGACAGCAATCAAAGCTAAGCCAATTACTAAGTGCCAGTATTTTGGCGCGTCAATTCCTGCTCCGGTAGAAAGCTTTAAAAAAGTAGCCAGGATTGTCCAAATATTCATTTTTGGAATCCAGTAATTTTTCTGAACCTGGCTGGTTTGCCTTAAGAAAATCTTTAGCCAGGGCAGATAAGAGAGAAAAATAAAGAAATATATTAATAGGGTCATTCGAACATTTTTTTCTTTGAGCCATTTCTTGGCTTTGAACTTGAATTTTTGGAGGAAATGTAGAAATAGAAAAACAGCTTGGGAGAGAATCGAAAAAATAAGGTAATAGTGAGTATAAATTCCACAGGAGGCAAAAAACCCATAAAGAATCCAGAAACTCCATTTTTTTGTTTCCAAAGCCCTTATAAGAAAGTATGAGGAGGCAACAATAAAAAAAACTCCGAGAGTATACATTCTTGCCTGGAAAAAATATTGAATTTGAAAAGAACTATACGTAAATAAAAGAGAGGAGAAAAAGGCAAGCTTTTTATTTTTAGAACATTTTTCAACGAGAAGATAAAGAAAGAGCGTCGTTATAATTCCTATGAGAACATTTAAGAAACGCAGGGAAAAAAGAGAATCTTTAAAGAGAAATGTCCATCCTCTTAAAACAATGTAGTAAAGAGGAGGATGTACGTCCAGTCCGATTCGGTAAATCATTTCATTAAAACTATATTTTATCAAAAGTGCTGAGAATGCCTCATCATGCCAGAGTGATATTTTATTAAGCTTGGGAGCAACGAAAAACAAAAGAGGGATTAAAAGCAAAAGTAGAAATAAGATATTTTTTTTATTGCTCATATATTTTTAAGATTTCTTCCCCAAATTGATTAAATCCCTGTTTAACGAGCTTAACATCGGAGTGATATTGTTCAAATTTCCTGGTGTCAAAAATAGTTGATTGGGTAAAAATAATTTGGTCATTAGGATTCAATTCTGTTTGATAACTTAAAGCGGGGTCAACAAGAACATAAGGCTGATTATTTTTTGCGGTTAGAAAATCAACGGTTTGGACTGAATATTCGTCTAGAACAAGGTAGGTGTTTTCTTTGGAATGCCGTTCGTTTAGATATTTACTTGTCATGGTTAGGTCAGAGCGGTAGGCGTAATAAAATCCAGGCGAATTGGCGCTGATATTAAAATACAGGAAGTAATTATATGAGAGGCTTATTATCGTAATCAATCCCAAAAGAAAAGTAAAAGAGAACCGTACTGTTTTTGATATATTGGTTTTTTTCCAGAACAAATCAATGATTAGCGCAGGGAAGAAAAATACTACTGGTATTACTCCGATTGATCTGAGTCCGTGGGGGATTGACTCGGCGGTTAAAACTTGCGGGAGCAGCATTGCCAAAAAGCAGATAATTAGAAATAAATGTTTAAAACCCAATCCCTGTCCGGAGAAAAGCCTGTTGAAAAAGTTTTTTGATGAGGGATTTTTTTTGAACAGGCTTTTCAAAACAATTAAAAGCGAATAAAGAAAGCCTAATGCAAAAAAAGAGGCGGTCAAAGGATTAATCATACTGTATCCTGAAACATTATGGCGCCAGTTCAGGTCTCCGTTGGTAAAAAACATAAAAAACGTTTGCTTGCAAACTCCTAAAAAAGTTTTTAAGATATTTCCCTTGTTTAAATCCGGGTTGAATATGGAAACACAGCCGGTTCTTCCCACAAAATCAAGTGGATGGTTAATAAAATAGATTATTAAGGGGCAAAGAATTATCAAAGCCGCAATAGACCCAAATACAATTTCCCTCCAAAATTTTTTTATAATGCCTTTTTTTGCGAAAAGCAATATAATCCCAATTATTCCTATTATTCCTATTATCACCCTGAAAGAGATATATGTGTAGAAGCCCAAGCCTAGACTGGCCCCCGACAGGATTGCAAATAAAATTCTTTTTTTCTTTGTTTTCGCCCTTACTACCAAAAAAGAGAAATAAAAAAACAAAGTGGAAAAAAGAGGAACTAGGATTCCCCTAAAGCCTGTTCTTGAAAGAGTGGTATGCCAAGTAGAGGCTGCAAGAAAAAAGCTTGTTAAAAAAGCGACCCTTTTATTAAATAGCTCTTTTGCTAGAAACCAAGTTGATAGTACGGTTAAAATTCCGATTGCCGCTGAAATTATATGAATTTGCCATACACCAATACCAAAAACACCGATGCTTCCAGCAAGTAGATAAAAATAAAGAGCCTCTCTTCCTAATCCTCTTTCGAAAAAAGGAGTATGATAACCCTTTAATATTAAAAGCGCGTCTTGTCCGTTTGCGGCCTCGTCCGGAAAAAGCCCGGCAGGAAGCTCGCTGATTTGCCAGAGTCTGAAAAAACAAGCAATAATTAGAATAATAAATAGGCCTATGAGATAATACTTTTTCATTAGCTTATTTTACCAAAAAAACTTAAAAAAAAGAATTATAAAATTGGGGATAACACCGCCCAGTCGCCGCTGGCGCGGTGGGCCTGATTTTTTAGCCGAAATGGATAAAGTAATTATGGGTATTTAATATTCTTAGAAAAAAAGGAGTAAAAAAATGAGCCGCTTATGAGAAGAAATGAGAAGCGGCTTTTTTTGTTGACTTTTGTTTTTGATTCTGATATAATAAATTATAGAATTATGGAAAAAAAAGAGCCAGATTTAAACAAAAAATTAAAGGAATTGGAAAAGCAAAAGCAGGAGTATTTGGCTGGATGGCAGAGAGCCCGGGCTGATTTTTTGAATTACAAAAAGCAGGATACAGAGAGAAAAAAAGAATTTGTAAAATATGCCAAAGAGGATTTTGGTTTGCAAGTTCTTTCAATTTTAGATAATATATATATTGCGGAGAAAAAAATTCCAAAAGAATTAAAAGAAAGCCACTGGATGCAGGGATTTTTAAAAATCAAAAAACAATTTGAGAATTTTTTGAAAGAGCAGGGGATAGAAGAAATAAAATCTTTGGGAGAGGAATTTAATCCAAAATTTCACCAAGCAGCGGAACAAGTTGAAACAAATAAAGAATCTGGTATAATAGTTGATGTAGTTCGTAAAGGGTATATGATGAATGACAGGGTTATAAGGGCTGCGAGAGTAAAAATTAGTAAATAAAATTAACCTAATTTCTAATTAACCTAATTAACCTAATTAACCTAATCAATATCCAAGTCCCCATAACCAATTGACCCCGTTAAATAATACCGAAGGCAATTTAACGGGGTGAACCAAAAACTATTTAGGCATTAGACGTTTAGCCGTTGGGATTTGATTAGACTAATTAGAGCAATTAGAATAATTAGAATAATTAGCAATTATGTCTAAAATTTTAGGAATAGACCTTGGAACAACTTTTTCAGCCATGGCTGTTGTTGAATCAGGGGAACCAAAAATTATTGAGAATTCGGAAGGAGCCAGAACAACTCCTTCAGTCGCAGCTTTAACAAAAACCAATGAAAGATTGATTGGTGTTTTGGCGCGAAGACAGCAGATTACTAATCCTCAAAATACAGTTTTTTCTACTAAGAGATTAATTGGCAGGCGATTTTCCGACCCTGAGGTTCAAAAGGATAAAAAGCTAATGCCATATAAAATTCAGGAGGCTTCGGATGGCGGAGTAGAAATAAAAATGGGCGAGAAATGGCATAAACCATTGGAAATTTCATCCATGCTGTTGCAGAAATTAAAGAAAGACGCAGAAGAAAAATTAGGACAAGAGATTAAAGAGGCAATTATTACTTGTCCAGCATATTTTGATGATTCTCAAAGAAAAGCAACAAAACTTGCCGGTGAGATTGCTGGTTTTGATGTAAAAATGGTTCTTAGTGAACCTACTGCCGCAGCATTAGCTTATGGTTTTACTAAAAGAGATAATCAGCAGATTTTGGTTTATGACTTTGGGGGCGGAACTTTTGATGTTTCAATTTTGGATGTGCGCAAAGACCCTGACACGGTAGAGGTTATTGGTGTTGGCGGAGACACGCACTTGGGCGGAGATGATTTTGACCAGAAAATAATGGATTGGTTGGTTAGTCAGTTTAAAAAAGATCAGGGTATTGATTTATCAAAAGATACTTTGGCTTTGCAGAGATTAAAAGAAGTAGCAGAAAAAGCCAAGATTGAATTGTCTACTACAATGGAAACAGAGATTAATATCCCTTTTATTACTTCTGATTCTGCCGGGCCAAAACACCTTTTATATAAATTAAGCCGTTCCTTTTTTGAGGAAATGGTGAGGGACTATATAGATAGATCTATTGATTTGGTCAAGCAGGCCTTAAAAGACGCGAAGCTTGAACCAAAAGATATTGAAGAAATAGTTTTGGTTGGAGGTCAGACCAGGATGCCGGCTATTCAAGAAGCAGTTAAAAATTTACTTGGCAAAGAAGCTAATAAATCAATTAATCCTGATGAAGTAGTGGCAATTGGCGCTGCTTTACAGGGGGGAATTATGGGAGGAGAGGCAAAGGAAGTTCTTCTTTTGGACGCTACTCCGCTTTCCTTAGGAATTGAAACCTTGGGCAGCGTTAATACGGTTTTAATTTCCAAAAACACTACTTATCCTACTGCAAAAACTCAGACCTTTTCCACCGCAGCCGATAACCAGCCCTCAGTAGAAATTCATGTTTTGCAAGGCGAAAGGTCAATGTCGGGCGATAATAAAACTCTGGGCAGATTTATTTTAGACGGTATTCCTCCGGCGCCGCGCGGCGTTCCTCAGGTTGAAGTTAGTTTTGATATTGACGCTAACGGTATTTTAAATGTTTCAGCCAAAGATAAAGCAACTGGCAAAAGCCAATCAATTAGGATTGAGGGTTCTACCGGAATGTCAAAAGAGGAAATTGAGAAACTTAAAAAAGATGCTGAAGAGCATGCTGAAGAAGACAAAAAGAAAAAAGAAATTATTGGAACTCGAAATCTGGCTGATAATTTGATTTATACTACTGAAAAGACTTTACGAGACGCAAAGGATAAGGTGAAGCCTGAAATTAAAAAAGAAATTGAAGAAAAAGTTGAAGCTTTGAAGAAAATAAAAGATAGTGATAATCTTGAAGATATAAAAGCAAAGACTCAGGAATTATCTCAGACAATCCAGAGGGTTGGAAGCGAGTTATACAAAGCCGCCTCTGAACAAAAACCAGAATCCGCCTCCGCTGCCCCCGCACCCGATGACGTTTCGGCGGACAAGGACAAGGCTTCGGCGGGCGAGGAAAAGAAACCAGAATCAGAAGAAAAAAAAGATGAGAAAGGCAAAACAGAGGAAGGAGAATACAAGGAGAAGTAAAAAACCAAAGATAAAAGATAAAAAACAAAAATATTAAAACTCAAAAATTTTTGCGTTTTTGCATATTTGTTTTTTCTTTTTTATATTTTATATTTAATTTTAGCGAAGCGATTATGGCAGATTATTATAAAATTTTAGGTGTTGAGAAAAAAGCCTCCCAAGAAGAAATTAAAAAGGCTTTTCATATACTGGCGCACAAGCATCATCCTAATAAAGGCGGCGATGAAGAAAAATTTAAAGAGATAAACGAAGCTTATCAAATACTTTCTGACAAAGAAAAACGAGCCCAGTATGATAAATTCGGAAGAATTTTTGAGGGAGCTGGCAATGGTCCTAATTTTTCAGGATTTGATTTTGGGAACTTTAAAGATAAATTCGGGGGTTCTTTTGATTTTGATTTTGGGAGCGGTGATTTAGGTGAGATTTTTGAAGACTTTTTCGGTTTTGGCGGCGGAGGTAAAAGAAAAGATGTTAAAAGAGGGGCTGATATTGAAATAGATGTTGAGATAGCCTTGGAAGATATTTTGAACCCAATTGAAAAAGAAATTTCTTTATATAAATATGTTAAATGTTCGCGGTGTCAAGGAGTTGGCGCTGAACCCGGCACTAAAGTTAGCGAATGTTTTTCATGTCGTGGCAAAGGCGAGGTTTATCAGGTTAAAAAAACCCCTTTTGGTTCTTTTACTCGTGTAACGCTTTGTCCGGAATGTCAGGGTGAAGGAATTAGGCCGGAAAAGCCTTGTAATGTTTGTAAGGGCGAGGGCAGAGTTAAGGCTGAAGAAAAGATTAAAGTTTATATTCCAGCTGGAGTTGACACAAATCAAATAATGAAAATTGAAGGCAAGGGTGATGCTGGCAGGAAAAACGGTCTGGCAGGTAATTTATTTGTTAGGGTTTATGTTAAAAAACACTCTGTATTTGAGAGAAGGGGAGATGATTTGTTTACTCGGGCAGAAATTAATTTTTCCCAAGCTGTTTTAGGAGACGAGATTGAAATTTTTACAATTGACGCTAAAAGGCTTCTATTAAAAGTTCCGGCCGGGTCAGAGTCTGGCAGAGTTTTGCGGATTTCAGGCAGAGGGATTCCTCATTTTTCCAGTCGCGGAACAGGAGATCTATATACTCAACTAATTGTCAAAACTCCAAAGAAATTAACCAAAAAGCAAAAAGAATTATTGAAAAAACTTCAATCTGAAGGATTGTAAAATATGATAGATTTAGTACGATCGTGCTAAGTATGTGAGTTTTGTTTTGTTAATTAATCAGCTGTTTTAATGGTTGATTTTTTTTAAAAATGTGATAATATATTAGTGTATGCCCCCATAGCTTAGTGGTAAAGCAGTTGCCTTTTAAGCAATTGACGAGGGTTCGATTCCTTCTGGGGGTACAAAGCTTGACATCATTTTTGGATATAATATAATAAAATCGATGGCTAATTCAATCACTAAAAACTCAGTAAATATTTCAGAAAAAACCATTCGCAGGCAGGGCGGAATGGTTATTTTACCTTTGAGAGAATATGAAAAACTGCGCGAAAAGGCAATACCAACTTATTACTTAGAGGGGAAGGAGGCGGAAGAATTAGATAAATTAGTAGAGAGCGGTGTTAAGGATTATCAAAAAGGAAAATGCAAAACTATAAAATCTTTGGCTGATTTAGACTAATTTTTATGATTATTCATCTTTCGTCTAAATTTGAGAAGAATTATCAACGACTACCTCAAAGAATTAAAGAAAAAGCAAAAGAAAAAGAATCTATTTTTCGCAAGAGTCCTTTTGATTCCCAGCTTAGAACCCATAAACTTTCTGGCAGAGATAAAGAATGTTGGGCTTTCTGTATAACACGTTCTTATCGGATAAAATTTATCTTCCTCCCAAATCGGGAGGTTTTGTTTTTGGATATTGGCCTTCATGATATTTATAAATAAACCCTGTATTAAAAACAGAGATTTTGCAAAGTTTCTGTTTTTATATTTGACTTTTTTGAGAAGGTGTGGAAAAGTTTGTTTTATTTTTGCACTGCCATGGTATAATATAGGTATATGAAAACGCAAGAAATAATTATTTTCATAATCATTATCCTTATCGTGGCGGTAGGTACTTATTTTATTGGCATGAAGCATGGAGAAAAGAAGGTGGAGCAGGACTATAAAGCGCTGATGGAAAAAGCCGGAGCTGCGCCCGTTGTTAATCCAATGGAGAATTTGCCGAGCGCTAATCCGTTTGAAGACGTGAATGTTAATCCGTTTGAAGGAGGATACCAGAATCCATTCAAGTAAATTTCTAATTTCTAATTTCTAATGAAATTTTCAATTATGAAAATTCGCTACTTTATTACAATATTTATTTTTCTCGCTATAGCTGGTTTTATTTCCGCGCAAGAGGGAGTAGTTTTTCCGGTTGTGGAGCTGGGCGGGTGCGGAAATTTTCAGGAATGTGCTGATTTCTGCGATAAGGCAGAAAATTTTAAAGTTTGTACTGATTTTGCTGAAATACATGGAATGGTAAAGCCAGAACAAGCTGGTGAAACTCGGCATATGTTGGAAATAATTGAACAAGGCGGACCCGGCAATTGTCAAACTCAAAAAGAGTGCGATATTTATTGTGATAAGCCAGAACACATGGAAGAATGTATTATTTTTGGCAAAGAGCATGGTTTAATTCCAGCAAGCGAACTAAAAGACGCAGAAGCAGTGCTTCAGGCAATTCAGCTGGGTATAAAACCTCCGCCTTGCGCAGGAAAAGAGGAATGTGATATTTATTGTTCAGAATCTGAGCATTTGGATGAATGTTTGACTTTTGGCATAGCTGCTGGATTTATTGAGGCAGAGGAAGCAGAGATGGTTAGAAAAACCGGGGGCAAGGGCCCGGGCGGATGCCGCGGAAAAAAGGAATGTGATATTTATTGTAATATACCAGAAAATATGGAAGAGTGTATAAATTTTGGGATTAAGTATGGTATGATGCCGCAGGATGAAATAGAAGACGCTAAAATGATGTTGGAAGCAATCAAAAAAGGAGTTAAGCCTCCAGCTTGCGGAAGCAGTGAGGAATGCGATGCTTATTGTTCCCAGCCAGAGCACATGGAAGAGTGTACTAATTTTGCTGTTGCAGCTGGCTTTATGACAGCAGAAGAAGCTAAAGAAGGCAAAAAAATGACGGAGGGTGGTATGATGGGTGGTCCTGGCGGGTGTAAAGACAAAGAGGAATGTGAAGCTTTTTGCGATAACCCAGACCATATGCAGGAGTGTATGAAGTTTGCTGAGAAATATGGTTTAATGCCCGATGAAGAAATAGAAAAATTCAAAAAAATTCAAGAATTGGGAGAAACTAAAGGTCCTGGCGGTTGTAAAAATCAGCAGGAATGTGATGCTTATTGTTCTGATGAGGAACATCAGCAGGAATGTTTTGAATTTGGGGTAAAAATGGGATTTATAGGGCAGAAAGAGACAGATAGGATGAGGAAAATGGAAGAAGTGGGTCCTAATAATCGCGGTCCCGGAGGGTGTGAAACTCAGGCTCAATGTGAGTATATATGTTCTCAGCCGCAGTATATGGAAGAATGTATGAACTATAGCAAGGACAAAGGTTTAATGTCGGAAAAAGATGTAGAAACTGTTGTGATGATGGGTCCGGGCGGGCCTGGCGGTCCGGGTGGATGTCGGGGTGAGGCAGAATGTGAAGAATACTGCTCCAAGCCAGAGCATATGGAAGAATGCACTAATTTTGCCGTTGAACAAGGTTTTCTTCCTCTTGAAGAAGCTGAAAAAATGCGGATTATGATAAAACCGCCGGAACAAGTAGAGGTTCGAGAAGGAGAAGTAAAAACTATGCCTGCTCCCGAAGAAAAATTTATTGGTCTTCCTGGCTGCGGAACTCCAGAAGAATGCGTTCAATATTGTTCTCAACCCGAACATTTTGAGGAATGTCGGCAATGGAAAGGCCCGCCGCCAGAAGGTATGCCTTTTGAGGAAAAGCCTCCTGAGGAAATGATAAAACAAGAACAAATGATGCCTGGAGAATATATGACGGAACCGGGTATGGTGCCACAAGAAGAATGGATAGAAACTAAGCCCATGGAGAAAGTAGAGGATATGGATAAGGTGATACAGGAGGAAGCAGGAAGAGAAAGAGAAGTTCGGATGAATGAGGCAATGAAAAACATAATGCCTGAGATGATGAAAGGTATGATTGAAGAGACTGTTGAGGATATGCCAAAAAGATCGTCAGAATATATTTCAGAATCTATGATGGAAATGGGGGAAATGCTTCCAGGTCCGGAAGAGACGATGCCGATGTCAGAACCTTTTCTAATTGAAATAATCCCAGAAATTAAACCGGTTGAGGAGCCGCAAACTTTCTTTGATGTTGCTCAGAATTTCTTGGCTAGTTTTGTTTCAAGCTTGGGGTTCTAATTTTCTTACATAGGCAGGAAAATTAGAATAATTTATTATTTATTATATATAAAAAAGAGCAGGGAACTGCTCTTTTTTAATAAAGAAAATAATATCACCTCCTTTTTGATTTTCTTTTTCTTGGAGATTGCTTGTCTTTTGTTTCCACCCGTTCAAGTTCTCTGATAGTTTCTTCCAATAGATTTCGAAGTTCCTCTGGCGGATTTTTACCAGCGCCCCTCAACAGAGATTTCCAGTCATTAATAACCCCTGAAGTGGTATAGCCTCTTTCTTTTTTACATTCCATTATATTTTGAGAACATCTGTTCACTGCTTGGATTGTGGTTTTGATATTATCTTGAATACAATATTTAAGAGTGATACCAAAATGTTTCAAGGCTTTTATAAAATCACCCCACATTTCAAGAAGCTCAGCTACTGATTTTCCTTCCTGCCCGTAAAAAAGCAGAAAAGACACCCCCTTAATTTTTACCAAGACATCAAAAGGATGGCTATTCTCTTTTTTGTTATAGGAACCGAAAAAAATCGCGTTATCTCCATCAAGACAAAATCGTCGAGCTCTTTTCATCATAATCTCCCTTTCTTGTTTTCAAGGTTCTTTAATGTGCTATTTTAATTCTTTTAATAATAGCAGATTTAGGAATTTTTTCAATACCAAAAACAAAACACTGATAGAATGATTCTCTCAGTGTTTTGTTTTATCTATTTCTATTCTCCCATCCATGCCCCGCAAGAGTTCCGAAATTATATTAAGAGATAAGAACTTTGCGGGGTCTGGATGAGGGGCGAGCGCGGGATTGGACCGAGTTCGCCCATGCCGATTATATTATGATACCTGCTGTGATTTTAATCCTCACAGCTTGCGTCAGATGTTAACGTTTATTTCATCCAACACGCGGCGGCTGACCGCAGGACCGTTCAGTTGCAGGCTGGCCCCAAGCCTCATCAAATACAGTTCATAATGGGGATACCCTCCTTTCTTGATAGCTCGCGAAGCAAAATAGTTTTATATACGCTTTTCGCGAGCTACTTGGATCTGTCGCGAGCAGTTAGTCTCCGTGCACGACACCAGATCCCTTGCTGGCGACTTTGACGGCAGCCTGGAATTTGGCTGCTGTCATTTCCGTGGAACGTGGAGACTGATGTCCTGGGCCGAGGCGAAAAGTTACTTTAACCTTGTCATCAGGGAACATTTCATCTCGCTGAACAGATGAAGACTGGTTCATGAGGCCCTCCTTCCTTATGTATTATTACCCAATTCTTCGCTATATCTATATTGTAGCATAGTATATTATATTTGTCAAGCTTTTCATATCTTTTGAGGTATTTGTGTTGCATTTAAATTTTTGGTATGATAATATAAATAAATCTAAATGCCAAAATCAAAATGACAAATCAATGTCAAAATCCAAAAGTTTTAGTCATTTGAGCTTTGACATTTGATCTTTAGGGAACATGGCTTTTCTAAAAAAACTCAGTAAGGTTTTCGTAGTCCTCATACTAATAGCCATCGCATTCTATTTAGGAGTCTCTGTGGGCGAGAGCATCAGGCCTGAAAAGCCTGAGGAATTGGATTTCTCTCTTTTTTGGGAAACATGGGATGTTTTAAAAGATAAATTTGTTGAGCCCTCAGAAATGGTTAGCGAGGAAATGATTTATGGAGCAATTTCCGGAATGGTTAAAAGTCTGGAAGATCCTTACACCATTTTTTTAGACCCTGATGAAACGAAAAGATTTCTTGAAGATGTTTCCGGCAGTTTTGAAGGAGTTGGCATGGAAATAGGAATTAGAAAAGGTCAGCTAACAATTATTGCTCCCTTGGAGGGAACGCCGGCTAAAAAAGCCGGTCTTCGCGCCGGAGATAAAATAATTCAGATAGATGATGTTTTTGCCCAAGATATTACTATTGACAAGGCAGTGGATTTAATTCGGGGACAAAAAGGGACACAAGTTACTTTAACTGTTTTTAGAGATGACTGGAACACAACTAAAGATTTCAGCATTACCAGAGGGGTTATTGAAATACCATCTTTGAAATTGGAAATGCTTGACCAAGGTGGCGAACCAGGTAATGATATTGCTTATCTTCAGCTCTACCATTTTTCCGAAAAGGCCAGTTCTGATTTTAACAAAGCTGCTAGAGAAATTTTAGACAGCTCAGCCAAGAAAATAATATTGGATTTGCGAAATAATCCGGGAGGGTATTTGGAGGTTGCTCAGGATATTGCAGGCTGGTTTTTGAAAAAAGGACAGATTGTTACCTATGAGGATTTCGGAGATAAGAAAGACAGAAAAGAATACAAAGCTGAGGGCAATGAAAGATTATTATATTACCCAATTGTTGTTTTAATTAATCAGGGTTCGGCCTCTGGTTCAGAAATTTTAGCAGGAGCTCTCCGGGACAACCGAGATGCAAAGCTTATTGGTGAAAAATCTTTTGGCAAAGGTTCGGTTCAAGAACTTTCGCATTTAAGCGGAGGTTCTTCATTAAAAGTTACTGTAGCTAAATGGCTTACTCCGAATGGGGATCATATTACTGGTATTGGTCTGGAGCCAGATATTGAAGTTGAATTAACAGAAGAAGATTATGAGCAGGAACTGGATTCTCAATTAGATAAGGCACTTGAATTGATTGCGGCGATGGAGTAAAATAAATTAAAATGACTAATTTCTAATTGACCTAATTTCTAACTAAATCCCAAACCCAAATGTCTAATGACCAAATAACTTTTTGTTCATTGGGATTTTGGTCATTAGGACATTAGTTAGGAATTAGAAATTAGTAATTAGAAATTCTTGAAAGTAATTCTCCTTCAAGACATTGAAAAATTAGGCAAGAAATATGACATCAAAAGAGTATCCAACGGTTATGCTCGAAATTTTTTAATTCCTAAGTGTTTGGCTAAATTAGCCGATAAACAATCTTTGCTTTGGTTGGAAAAAGAAAAAGAAAAAATAGAAAAAAGGGCCGAAGAGTCTTTGAAAAAAGTTCAGGAGTTAGCTTCAGAAGTTAGTGGCCACGAAGTGACTATTCTTGTTAAAGTTGGCGAAGAAGGTCAGTTGTTTGAGTCAGTGACTGTTCAAAAAATTGCAGAGCAATTAAAAGTAAATGGTTTTGACATAAAGAGAGCCCAAATTATTTTAGAAGAACCCATTAGAGAACTCGGAGAATTCCCGGTAAAAATTAAATTTACTCATAATTTAGAAATAGAAATAAATATAATTGTAGCGGAGGAGAAATAATGCGATGCCAATATATTAATACATACGAATAATACTAATGTTATCTGTATTTCATTAGTATCATTAGTATTAATTCGTATATTAGCATCGATTTAATGCCAAAATATATTTTTGTAGCCGGCGGAGTAATGTCTGGAGTCGGCAAAGGTGTGGCCGTAGCTTCAATTGGGAAAATTCTTAAAAGTAAAGGCTTTGAAGTTACAGCTATTAAAATAGATCCATATATTAATGTTGACGCCGGTACAATGAATCCAATAGAACATGGAGAAGTTTTTGTTACTGCTGATGGAATGGAGTGCGATCAAGACATAGGGAACTACGAGAGATTTCTTGATCAGGATTTAGACTCTATTAACTACATGACTACCGGCAGTGTTTATCAAACGGTAATAGAGAAAGAAAGAAACTTAGAATATGGAGGCCGTTGTGTTTCAGTGGTTCCGGGAATTCCCAATGAAGTAATTAAAAGAATAAAGCGGGCGGCAAAAAAAAGCAAGAGTGATTTTATTTTGGTGGAAATTGGCGGAACAGTAGGTGAGTATCAGAATATGTTGTTCTTGGAAGCCGCAAGAATGTTGAAACTAAACCATCCAAAAGATGTGCTTTTTATTTTAGTCAGCTATTTGCCAATCCCAAAGACAATCGGAGAAATGAAAACAAAGCCTACCCAGCATGCCGTGCGGTCTTTGAATAGCGCCGGTATTCAGCCGGATATAATTTTAGCTCGTTCAAAAGTCCCTTTGGATGAACCTCGTAAAAAGAAAATTTCAATTTTTTGCAATGTTGCCGAACAAGACGTAATTTCTGCCCCTGATGTTGATTTAATATATCAAATACCTCTTAATTTTGAAAAAGATAATTTAGGAAGAAGAATATTAAAAAAGTTTGATAAAAAGCCAAGAAAAAAAATAGATTTGGAGGATTGGAAAAAATTAATAAGAATAATAAAAAACACTAAGAAAGAAGTAAAAATCGGCATAGTTGGTAAGTATTTTGAAACAGGAGATTTTACTTTGATGGATTCATATATATCTGTTATTGAGTCAATAAAGCATGCTTGCTGGTTTTACAAGAGAAGTCCGAAAATCTTTTGGCTCTCGTCGCAAAAATACGAGAAGAAAAAAACAGCTCTTAAAGAGTTGAAAGATTATGACGGAATTATTGTTCCCGGAGGATTCGGGAGCAGGGGAGTGGAGGGAAAAATAAAGGCTATTGGTTTTTGCCGTAAACAAAAAATCCCATTTTTAGGGCTTTGTTTGGGAATGCAGCTGGCAGTAATAGAGTTTGCTAGAAATAAATGCGCGCTTTCTGGAGCTTGTTCAACAGAGTTTGGCAAATGCCGATATCCAGTGATTGATGTTATGACTGAGCAAAAGGATTTGCTTTTAAAAAATAATTATGGAGGAACAATGAGACTTGGAGATTACTTTTGCGAAATAAAGCCAAATACAGCTGTTTTTAGAGCTTATGGAAGTCTTTATACTACTGAACGGCATAGACACCGCTACGAGCTGAATAATGCGTTTAAACAGACTTTAGAGGCTAAAGGCATGATAATGGCAGGTAGAAATCCGGAGAAAAACTTGGTTGAAATTATTGAAATTGCGAATCATCCGTTTTTTGTTGGGTGTCAGTTTCATCCTGAATTTAAATCAAGGCTTTTACGGCCTCATCCATTGTTTAGAGAACTTATTAGAACTTGTATTGGAAATAGAAATTAGAAAGTTAATGGAAATCAGAAATCAAGTATTCAAATCTGAAAAAAGAAATTTAGTCTTTACTTAATTTCTAATTTCTATTTTCTTAACAACTTAATTTCCAACCTCCACAACCTTAGCTATCCTTTGAGAATTATCAAATTTTCTTTTTCTAATAGTTCGAAATTTCAAAACACCGGACTTTAAAGAATAAAGAGTATCGTCAGCACCTCGCTTAACATTTTTGCCGGGGAGAAATTTAGTGCCTCGCTGGCGAATTAAAACCTGTCCCGGTTTGACTTTCTGTCCGCTAAAAATTTTCACTCCTAACCGTTTTGATTTAGAATCCCTTCCTAATTTAGTTATTCCTGAGGATTTAGTCTTTGCCATATTATTAACGAATACCTAATCTCTTGCGAATTTACGAATATTTAATGATTCGTTATTCGCAAATTCGTAAAGGATTCGTTGTTCGCTGATTTTTATGTTATCAAAATTTATCCATCTTGTCAAACCCGTTAGATAATTAACTCTTTTCAAAGTTTGTAATTATGTTATAATTGTAAAATAGAAAGCATAAATTATGAAAGGTTTATTGTCTAAAATATCTAACAGGACCCGGCAACACCAGGCTGATATAATATTAGTAATAGGGGTAGTTTTAATTTCTCTGTTATCTTTTGCTGTTGGCTATATTATGTCTCACCAGGGGAGTAGGGAGCCGATTCAAATAGAGTATGAAAAAAACACTAAAACACATAGTTTTGTTTCCTGACGGCAACCGGCGCTGGGCCGAGAAAAGAGGATTGCCAAGTATTGAAGGCCATAAACAGGGCCATACTAATTTAATTAAACTCTGTAAATGGTGCAATCAAAAAAGGGTCAAAGTTTTGACCACTTTTGGATTTTCAACGGAAAACTGGAATAGGCCGAAACAAGAGGTTAAATATTTTATGCAATTATTGGAAAAAGGCTTATCTTTGGGTAGGAAAGAAATAAATAAGCTTGAGAAAGAAGGTGTAAAGGTTACTGTAATCGGTCAAAAAGAAAGATTGCCTAAATCCCTTCAAAAAGCCATTATAAACATTGAGGAAAAAACTAAAAACAATAAAGGGCTTCAATTAAATCTTGCAGTAAGCTATGGGGGGCGATGGGATATTATGCAGGCAATTAAGGAAATTGTCAAGAGAAAGATTCCGCTTTCCAAGATTAATGAAGATATGGTAGGGGAGTATCTTTCAACAAACGGTTTGCCTGCCCCTGATTTGATTATTCGGGCAGGTGGGGAAAAGCGGCTCTCAAACTTTTTACTTTGGCAGGCAGCTTATTCTGAACTTTATTTTTCAAAAAAACTCTGGCCTGATTTTAGCAAAAAAGACTTTGAACAGGCCTTTGGAGAATACAACCGCCGTCAGCGCCGTTTCGGACACTGAATTAGTTTTTAGTGGGTAGTTTTGGGGAGTATAAAAAATTAGGGAACAAGCCCTAATTTTTTATTCTTTTATGAATTCTATTAATTTATCATCATTTGGGAAGATTAAATAAGTAAAATGTTTCTTTTGTTTTAAATTAAGCCAAAGTTTAAATAATGAAGTTGTACCGACCTCTATTAATAAATTTGCTTTTCCCTTTTCATATACGCCTAAATCAGCACGACCTTGATGTAGGGTTGGTTCACAGGATACTTCAAAGCCCCGAGAGAGGAAATGATTCTCAATGCCATGGCGTTTTCTTACTTTATTTTTCTTTATTTTTACTCGTTTTTTAGTATTCCAGAAACTTTTTAATTGTGGCTCTCTTTTAATCTCTGTAGCTTTAACTTGACCCGAGACGATTAAAACAGCAATACATCGTAAAAAAACATTCACAACAACCCCTTGGAGCAAGTTTTTCTTCTTTATTAAAAGTTTCTATAGAGATTCGCAACCATTCTATTTCTTTGCTAATCTTTATCCCAATGTTTCCAAAGGGTTTTTGGTAAAGGGGATGACATATTTTTTAATATCTATTCTTTAAGTGGGTGATATTTATAATGAATTTTTTCAGCATATTTATTTGAAGCACGAACATATCTGGTAGTAGTATCTAAAGATTCGTGCCCTAAAAGAATTTGGATGGCAGTTGGACTTGCTCCGTTTTCAGCCAAATAGGTTGCGTAAGCACGTCGGAGACCGTGAGCAGAAACAGGAATACTTAAGCCAAGTAATTCACGGTATTTTTTAATTTTTTCTTGGAGATAATTTGGAGAAATTTTCTTATTTTTTTGGTGCATATTTTTTCCACGATATGGTACAAATAAATAGGGAGATATTGATTTTCCGCGAATTTCTAAATATTTTTTAATATATTTTTGAGCTCTTGAAGTAAGATAAACAAATCTTTCTTTTTTACCCTTACCCTTAACAAAAATTTTACCAGTTTTGTCAATATCGCTATTTTTAAGATTAACTAATTCAGATATCCGCATTCCGGTGGAGAATAGGGTTTCTAAAATTGCCTGATTTCTAAATGCCACTCTTTTATTTTTTTCAAATTGGACAGGACATTCAATTAATTTTACTATTTCTTCAAATTCAGAGACTCGAGCAAGTTTCTTTTCAGTATGTATTAATTTAACCATTTCTGGAGAAATAGGGGTTTTATAATCCATATCTATTAAAAACTTTAAATAAGAACGAAGAGTTGATAGGATTCTATTTATAGAATAACTACTTAGTCTTTTTTTTGCTTTTTGTTTTTTTGCTGTTTTTCGGTCTTGAGAGGTGAGGTAGGCCTTATAATTGAGAATAGTCTTTTTATCAATTTTACTAAATTCAACATTTATTTCTTTTAAGAAATTTTCAAAGATCTGTAAATCTCCTTCGTAATTATAAAGAGTTTCTTCCGATCGGTTGTCTGTCTGAAGATTTAAGAGAAAATCATCTAAATGTGGAAGGCTTATATTTTTCATAATTTATGATAGGGGAGAACCCATTAGTTTTACCTTAGAAGGTAATACTAAAAGTACTACCATATAATCGAGCATTAGAGGTATTATACTCACTTCTTTATTCTATATTAATACAGGCTAAGATGGCCTGTCAACCCTGTTAGATGTGTATAACATCTAACAGGGTCAAGGGGAAAAGTAGTCATCCCCTATTTGATTAAAGAGTAGTTTATAGTGCGTATTGAATAGTTAGTACTTTTTGAGTTTTAGTTTCTCCAGGATTTTATTCCAAAGATCTTTGAAAAAATCATAAGTATCTTCTTTCGTTTCATCCATTTCTTTTTCAAATTCGTTTTTAAAATTATTCCAAAAATCTTTGGTCCACGGCTGGATATGTTTTTTCCAGCCATCCCCTATTCCCTGCCATATATTCTTTAAAAATTTAAAAACAGTATCAATAGCTTTTTCTGAAAAATCATTTATTTTTTCCCAAACACCCGAAACCTCCTCCCGAGACTCCTGAAGAGGACTCGTCCCCTCCTCTGCTAAAATTTGAATTGGTGTACCAAAAATTAATATACAAATTAATATACTAATTATTGATATACTAATTATTGATATACTAATTATTGAACCATTTATTGAACTATAAATAATAAACCGCATACCCAAGAACCATAGACCTAAATCTGATACATATACAGCGATCGCTGTATATGTATCAGGTTGTTGGACGTTGTTAAAGTTTAAAAATTAGAAATTTTTTAAATCTCAATTTCTTCAATGAGGAAAATTCGGACAAATTTATCTAAGGAATAAACTGCTATTATTTCTTCTAATCTTTTCATAACATCATATGGACAAACCCAAACGCTTTTTTGGAGTTGTTCGAATCCAAAACTTATTAAATAATCCCTCAACTCATCGCGGTACCTTTTCATTTTTTCTGGAATATCGAAAATTACCATAATCCATTTTTTGTCTTTTCTTTTTTTGAATTCTTTCTCAAGCTCAGAATTTAATTTATATTTTACCCTTAAAGATTTTTGCCGCCCCTTTGGAGTAAGTAAAATCCCCTTCTTTCCCTTTAAGCTGTCAATTTTAATATATCCTTTCTTTTTCAAATAATATATAAATTGGTCAAACTGTTTCCTTCTCTTTTTCTTTTCTATATGTTTCCAGAATTCTCTTGAATATTTATCAGAAAGAGCATCTCTCCATCCCCTAACCTTAAAAATGTGTGGTATTTCTAAAGCTTCCCCTCTTTTCTCAAAGAAATTGTATACCATCCATAAAAATTGATCAGTTACAGGCAATTTCATTATTCATTATTCATTCTCATTTTATCTTTATTATACCATACTAATACGTATACAGCGATCGCCGTATACGTATTAGTTTTATTAATTATGCTATTGGGTTGTGGTGTTGTGGTTGTTATGATTTTGGTTGAGTTACGGTGTTGGTTGCCTGGAAATCGTTATTTTCACCATTTGGGATTGACAAATTCTGTTGGTATGATATAATATAGA
>CAZUZH010000003.1:0-18670 GCA_964624815.1 uncultured Candidatus Saccharibacteria bacterium | reverse complement strand
GTTACAAACTACCGTTACAAACTACAAACTATAAACTAAAAACTAAATAACCTCCATAGCCTGTTTTATTCGGTCAAGGGTTTTTTCTTTTCCTAAAATCTCTGCGATTTCAAATGGGCTGGCTGAGGCTTTTTTGTTGGTTAGGGCAACTCGCAATGGCCACAAAAGCTTTCCTCTATCCCCCGCCTTCGCCCTTTGTGCTTCGGCGGGCAAGCCTGCTTCTTCCTTCGCCCCGCCCTGCGCGGCTACGGCGGGCGAGCCGAATTTTTCTGCTTCAACAAATAAAATCTTTTCTAAAAACTCCTTGTTCCAATTTCCCTCTTTTATTTTATCCAATATATTTAGAGATATGTCAAGAGAGGTGGAGATTTGTTTTTCGGTCATATCTTTCCATTTCAATAACTCTTTATTGTATTTTAACTTCTTTTTAAAGAAAAAATCAGTTAATTCTGCAACTTCTGAAAGCCTTTTTAATCTTTCTTGGTAAATCTGGATTATTTTTTTCAAATAATCAAAATTTATTTTCTCTTTTGCATCCATCACTTTATACTCTTGAATATCCTCTTTTTCTAATTTTATTAATTTCTCTTTTATTAAATAAGGAATACAGAGTTCAGTCAATTTGTCCAAACTTTTATGTCTGATATAAAATCCGTTTATCCAATCTAATCTTTGGGCATTGAAAACCGCTCCGCTTTTTTGGCAGCGTTCCAAGGAAAATTCTTTTATCAGAGTGCGGAGCGAGAAAATTTCCCTCTCGTCACCCGGATTCCAGCCTAAAAAAGCCAGAAAATTAATTAGGGTTTCCGGAAGATAGCCCTGTTCTTTATATTCAGAAAGAGAAAGAGCTCCATGCCTTTTGCTTAATTTTGCTCTGTCCAGACTTAGTATTAAAGATATATGAGCATATTCGGGTTTAGGAAATTTAAGGGATTTTTGAATAAGAATTTGCTTTGGTGTATTGGAAATATGATCTTCTCCTCTAATTACATGAGTTATTTTCATTTCATAATCATCTATTGTGCCAGTAAAATTATATAAAGGGGTTGAAAAGTCTTTGGCAATAACAAAATCGCCTATTAGACTGGTATCAAACTCAATATCTCCGCGAATTAGATCCTTAAACTTTATTTTCTTTCCAGATACTTTAAATCTGATAACAAAATCTTTTTTCTCTTTTAAATTATCCTCTATTTGTTTGGCAGATAGTTTTGAGCATTTTCCGTCATAACAAGGAGCCCGGCCAATTGACATCTGGTATTGTCGCTGGGCCTCTAATTCTTCCTCAGGACAGAAGCAGTAATAAGCTTTTCCCTGGTCTAAAAGTTTTTTCAGATATTTTTTATAAATTTCCAATCGCTCGCTTTCTTTATATTCCTCATCCCAGCGCAGGCCAAGCCATTCCAAACCCTCTTTAATATCTTTTTCATATTCCGGCTTGGAGCGTTCTTTGTCGGTATCATCAATTCTTAGAATAAAAGTTCCTTTATTTTTTTTAGCAAACAAATAATTAAAAAGCGCGGTTCGGGCCACACCGATATGTAATGGCCCGGTTGGAGATGGAGCAAAACGAACTCTTACCCCGTTTTGTTTGAATAATTTTAGAGTAATGTCTTCCATATAAAGTCCATATAAAGATTAACTTTATATGCTTAAATATTCAACAATGTAGCCTGCGAGGACTCGGGCGGCATGGAGTTTTATCCATTCCTGGGCCGAAAGAGACATTTTCTGCAGCTGTTTAGACCTTGAGAAAAGATATGTTAATTTTGCTAAAAAGAAGTGGGGAGTAAGATTTTCTTCTTCAATAACTATTGTTGTTCCGGATTTGGCATAAGCATAGGCGTTTTTAACCTGGTGATTCTGAGCGGATTCAGCTAAAGGAATTAGAATGCTTGGTTTTCCAAGGGCAGCGATTTCAAAAATGCTTCCTGAGCCCGCCCTTCCAACAATTAAATCAGCTGCCTGATAGATGTGTTTTAAATCAGGTTCTCTTAAAAAAGGAAAAGCATGATAATATTTTCTAAGATTTGATGGTATCATTACTTCAGCCTCTGCTTTAGTTTGTTTAAAGTTTTTTCTGCCTGTTAAATGGATTAATTCAAACTTCTCCAGGATTTCCGGCATAACAGCCAAAACCACATCATTTATGCGTTGCGCGCCTTGGCTTCCGCCCGTGATTAATATGACTGGTTTATCTAAAATCAGTTTAAAGTTGTTTTTAGCCGTTTCTTTTGATCCTTCAAGAATTTCTTTTCTAATAGGATTGCCGATTAGAATCATTTTCTTTGGAGAAAAGTACTCTGTCTCTGGAAAAGAGACAAAAAGTTCAAGCGCTATTTTACTTAATATTCTGTTTGCTAATCCGGGAGACTTATCTGATTCATGTATAAAGATTGGGGTTCGGAATAGTTTGCCCCAGAGAACAATAAAAACAGAGCCATATCCTCCTTTACTGAAAATCAAATCCGGGCTTTCAAAAAATAAGCGGAAAAATGACTGAACAGCGCCCACAGGAACTTTTATTAACATATCAATAATATTCAGGAAAATTGCTTTTGGCGTGAAGTATCTTCTCATTTTTCCAGCTAAAATTGTTTTTACTTTAATCCCTTCTTGAGAAAGTAGAACTTTTGCCAATTTATCTCTTGGCCCAATATAAACAAGCTGGAGTTTTTTTATTCCTTTTTTTGTGCAAGCTTTTTTGATTTCTCTGGCAACTGCAATAATTGGGAAAATGTGTCCGCCGCTGCCGCCGCCGGTAAATAGAATTTTCATATTATTTGAAAAGTTGAGCCAGCTTATTTAAAAGCTGAGCGATTTTTTGCTGAATTGTAATAATTTGCTGTTTAAGCATTTCAATAATTGTTTTGTCTTTACTTGGCGCTGGAGTTAATCCCGATGTTGATGTCGGCTCTAATGCTGATTTTTGCGATGATAGAACTGCAAACTCATAAGTGTCAGATGCTAAGGTTTTTTGGTTTTGGTCAAGAAAACCAACATAAACTCTGAATTTGCCCTCTTCTTTAGCAATGTAGTTTTGGCTGTTCCAGATATTGCGGAGATCAATGACTTCGCTCGGTTGAATTGTGCGGACACTGGCGTCTTGAATAACCGCCTGTTCATCAGACCATCTTACGCCAACTAATTTCTGAACCTTTATTAAAAGATAACCAACAAGAGGTTTGGCGCCCGTGTTTTTTAGTATTGACAGAGGTGCTCCGCAGTCAATTGGACAGCTTGTCCTGTTTTCATACTCGGCACAAATGCCATCTCCGCAAGTATCCTCAGCGCATTGCCACCATTGACTACAAATCCCGCCGCAGTCTATTCCTTCTTCGCCCGGGTCCTGGATTCCATTTTCACATTTTAACTTCAAACAAATTCCACCGCTATCAATACTTGTTTCATCCTGATTTCTAATTCCGTCATTACAATTTGGCTGAGAACATTCTCCGCCTGCTTCTGAGTCCCAAAGACAATCTGGATCACAGATGTGGTCGTTTGAAATACTATTACAATAATCATCTTCTGAAAATCTATCACAATCTTGGGAACAGGAAATATAATTCTCCTTATTGTTACAAATTCCATCTCTATTACAAAGCTGGATTCCAATTGATTCTGATAAAATTATTTCACCCCCTTTTAATACCTGAACTGTACTAGTATTCTGGCTATAAGGAAAAACTACTTCATCAACTGTTTCATCAACTTCTATTGGCGGGTCAGACAAAATAAGGAAGTCGGGAATAAAATAGGCACGGTTAAGAATATTTCCTCCACTGTCTAAAATTCTTGCCTCAAAAGCATTGGGATTATCCGAAGAAATGGGTTCACTAAAAATACCACCATATTCTTCTGGTAAAACATTAAATGAGTCCAAACTAACATTATCTTCTCTATCAACAGCAAAATACAGCCAAAGCGCATCCTCGGCTAAAGAAGTTAAAGGCACTAATAAAGAAGTAAAAGTTATGATAGTGATTATTGAAACAATATATTTTTTCATATTTATTTTCAGCGTTTATCAGCGGAGGCGGCTTATCTAATCATAGAATATCACGAACCTCCGAAGCCGCCCCGCCCCCTCCTTTTGCGCAAACGCGAAAAGGAGGGGGCGGATCCGCGTTAATCCGCGTAAAAAACTCAGAAGTGATAGAAGTTTGAACTTATTGACAGTTTCTCAAAGGACATCGAGCTTCTATGGGATAGATTGTGCCATGGCCCATTACAGAACGGAAATTCGGCTCATATATACTCTCATGGCGATTATAATTTGGCTGGGGACTATCTTGGTTGGGATGATAGGGCATTCCCTCGCACCATTCCGGTATATCACAATCATTATTCTTATTACAACAATTAGGGAATGGATTAAGACAACTATATCTCTTGTTCTGCATATCCCAAAAGCGCCTACCGTATTCATCACAAAGTCCAGACCATATACTTGCGTGTCCCATTTCATGAGTGAAATCATGAGTTCTAGAAGATAATGGAGATAGAACAATTAAATCACTTTTAAATTTTGCAAAACCTACGGCTTTTGCTCCTTGTAGTTGATCTTGAAAGCATTCATTATATTTTTCAATAGAAGCGTCTGAAAGAAAAGTAAGTTTATCATCTTCACCCTTATCCCAATTAGCTCCCGCTTTTTTAGCAACTTCGCGGAAATTAAAGAAAGAACCTTTTATAAAGAGAAATTTTATATGCCTAATCTTAAGTGATGCTGGATTTCTGTAAAAATAAGATTTGCCAATTCTTTGAGTTCTGTCTTTTATATCCCAGAAGTTATTTGTCACAGCGCTTTTGTCTAAAAAAACTAAATATTGACCATAGGCGATGCCCCAGCTAAGCTGGGTCCTAAAAAAATAATACAAATGGTCAGCAACAGCCTTGATATTGGATTCTTTTGGCTCTCCTTTCTGGTAAGGGTCTTGAGGAGTGACCCGGCATTTCAAAAGCATTCCTCGTTTTACGTTCGTTTTAGCATAATAGGCAGATGTCTCACAAGTGACTGTGTCTTGTTCATTTTTTTTGCATTTAATCATTGGCTTTCCGATTATGGTTAAACGTTTAAATGTATCATTAAGAGTCCAGCCGTAAAGTATTTCAAAGTTTGGTCGGTGTTTTTCTATCCATTCCTGGTCTTCTATATCTTCATCATAAATATTAGCTCGGCAGATTAAATGTTCAACATCATATTCTGAAATTATATCTTGCTCTGGCATACTAAAAATTTTATCAAGGTGCTGGCGATGTCTCTCGTTTAGTTCAAGCGACAATTCTTTTACCTCCGGTTTGTGATTGTTGCAATAACAAGATTCTCCTGACCCGCACTCTCTGTATTGTCCATCTTGTTTTAATGCTTCTGGATAATCCCCTCCTGCCTTTTCCAAGCAAGCTCCATCTCTCTGATAGTCCTGTTGGCATTTATCTTGACAGCTTGGCGGCGGATTACAAGGTTGATAGTTGTAATACAGCTTATCTCTCGGCCGGTCCAAGGTCTCAACGTATTCAAACTGATAAGATAAACATCCTGGCTCGGGAAAATAAACTTTTCTACTTCCACTCCAAATGTAACCGTAAGGACTCACAGGATAGTCAAAGTCATTCCAAACACATTGAAAAGCATATCTGTCATTATAAATATCTTCTTCTTTGGCTTGATTCAGAAAAAAATCCATCATTCCGGGAAGATAATAAGGATTTGTATGATAAGAATTTTCACATTCTTCTTTATTTAAATCCTCACAGCCTCCAGACATATTACCGACACAAAGAGAACATTTTTCTGGATTAACAGGAATATTATTGTAATAAAAATCTGTTATACCTATCTCCTCAGAAGCATTGTAACTACATACATTGTTAGCCCTAACATTGCGGCTTATCAAAACCACTCCTCCTAAAATCAATGAAATTACGCTAAATATTATGAGTTTTTGGATTGTTTTCTTGGTCATTTTAATATTACTTGTTCGCCAATATTGTATTGAGACTTTACTCCCTCAAGGTGAAGATAGGCGTCTGTTTTCGGTTCTGGTAAAGGTTGCTTACAACTATTATCGGTCTGGCAAACCTGGCCAGAAAGACAACTGCATTGTTTACAATGGTCAATTAGAACTCCGCTTTGGCAGTATTTTGGTTTAGTTTGGGAACATTGTCCGTAATCAGTTCCATCAAAACAAATTTGAGGAAGAGGAATAATCTTTTCAATACATTGTCCATCAGAGCAAACATTGTTTTCTTGAGAACAATCTTGAAAAACAGAGCTCGTTCCATTTTCGCAGACTTTTAAAACCTTTTTTAAATCAGCAGAACATTGATAAACAGGGTTTTGACAAGTTGGTGTTGGTTGTAAGATATTGATTTTAGCTGATAAAGAACCTTGGCTTTTTAGAGAGCTGCCGGTTGTAACTCCAGAGCCGTAAATATCAGTAAACTCTATCATTAAGTAATCTAATGGAATATTATCTTTGAGTTTAACTGATACTTGATATTGTCTAATAGAGCCGGCTGGCAGAGCAAGAGATGTGAGTTGGGTTTCTAATGGCGTAATGTTGAAGATTCGGTATCCGTTGGAACCGTTTTGACCAGAATCGGTTAAAGAGAATATCTGAACTCCTTTGGAATTAGTATATTGGAGCTTATATGAATTTTCGTCAATATATGAGAGAAAGTTATTGTTTTGCTTATTGCCTAATACTATTTGAGTTAATTTTACTGTTTCTGAAGACTTGTTTTGAATAAAAACAGTGGTAGAAATTAAATCCCCTAAATTGGCTGATTTTTGATAATTGCCTGCGTAAAGAATGTCTACTTCAATGGTTTCTCCCGTAGAGGTTAAAAACACAGAGGCAAGAAAGTGAGATATTTGCTTAGCCCAACCAAAAAACAAGACTAAAAATATTAGCAGGACTAAAGGTATAAAGATTTTTCTTTTAAAGAGATTCATTTATTCCGTGATATATTTAATAAAATTCCCACTCCAATTAGCTCGGCTATTAAATGCGAGCCTCCGTAGCTGAAAAAAGGCAGAGGAATTCCGGTTAAGGGAATGATTCCAATCATTGCCCCGATGTTGACAAAAGCCTGGATTATGAGCCAGCAGCTGATTCCTAAAGCAGTGAGTTTTGAAAAATTATCAGAAGCATTTTTTGAAATTTGGATTCCCCTCCAGAAAATTATTAAGAAAATAGTTATTAGAATTAAACCGCCGACAAGGCCGGTTTCTTCAGCAAAAACAGCAAAGATTGAGTCGCTCATTGACTCTGGCAGAAAGCCTAATTTCTGATTGGACATTCCAAGTCCCCTACCCCAGAAGCCTCCTGAGCCAACAGCAATTAAAGATTGATTTATTTGAAAGCCTTTTCCTAAAGGATCAGTCTGCGGTTGAATAAAAACCAGGAAGCGGTCAAATCTATATGGCGCAATCTTAATTAAAATGCCTAAAATCGCAATTCCAACAAGGATAACCACAAGTGTATGCCAAATAGGTGTGTCAGATGCCCAATACATTAAAAATCCAGTACAAACAATTACTCCCAAAGTGCTGATATCAGGCTGAAGGATTAAAAACAGGCCTATTGCAGCAATAATTATGCAAAAAGGGATAAGACGCCGGGCAAAGTCTTTTTTAAGTGATTTTTGAAATCTTGTTTCTTTTTTTCTCTTTGATGGATTAGTTATTTTAGCGCCTATCCAGCTGGCAAGATAAAGAATAAAAGTGAATTTTAGGAACTCTGAGGGTTGAAATGAAACAGAACCTATTTTTATCCAGCGGATTGCACTGGTTGAGCCTGACGTAAACTTCATCAGCAGAACAATAGCAAGAAGGGCAAGGTTTATGAGCAGAAAAACTGGAGCATATTTTTTAAATTTTTCTAAAGGAACTTTGAAAGCAATAAATCCAAGAATCAGACCCGGAATTATAGCCAAAATCATTTGATGAAAGAGAAAATAGCTTGTTTTATTAAATCTTGCCCAGGAATATAATGCTGAAACACTGGATTGCATTAAAATGCCGAAAACCACTAAGAAGAGAATCAATCCGGCCAAAATATAATCAGCTTCCGCTTTCATTACTTTATTTTACCCCGACCAGCTTTTTATTTCAAGAAAAAAAGGGGCGTGGCGTATCATTTCTAAGAGCTTTTATGAACTCGTTTCCGCGATTAAATTCATGTTTGAATAAACCAAAGCTGGCGCAGGCTGGTGAGAGCAGGATTATATCATTCTTTTGGGATGATTTCTGGGCTATTTTGACAGCGGTCTTCATACTTTTTACTTCTTTTATTTCTTGTTTGTAACCGGCTTTTTTCAGGGCTTTTTTTATCTTTAAGTTAGCACTGCCTTTGAGCAGAATTAATTTTTTTGTTCTTTTTGTTGCTTGTTTAGCCCATTGGCTGAAATCTAAATTTTTATCTGAACCGCCGGCAATTAGAATTATTTTTTGAGGAGGAAATGATTTTAAAGCAGCAATTCCTGCTTCTGGAGTAGTGGCAGTAGTATCATTGTAATATTTTATTCCCGTGCTTTCTTTAATCAATTGAAGACGGGAATCAAGACCGGAAAAATTTTCAATTGCTTTTTTAATTATCTGCGAATTTATTCCCATTGCAGAAGCAGCTGCCGCGGCAGCTGCCGCATTTTCCAAATTATGTTCGCCTTTAAGCTTTATGTCCTTTAATTTGTATTTTTTAAGGTCTTTTTTAGAAAACCAAATTATTTTTGATTTTGGTTTTGTCTTTTTTATCAGCTTTTTCAATTCTTTATTATCTTTATTAACTACTAGAATATTTTTCGGTTTCTGATATTTAAAAATAATCTCTTTGTCCTTTATATACTCTTTCATTGATTTATATTTGTTCAAATGGTCATGGGAAATATTAGTCAAAACAGCAATATGCGGACTGTATTTCAAGTGCTTTATTCCAGATAACTGCCACGAAGAAAGCTCTAAAACAATCGGAGTATTTTTAGGCAATTCTTTAGGCAATTCTTTTAATACTGAAACTCGGATATTGCCAGCAATGATAGTTTTAGGATTTTTCTTTTTTAGAATCGCTCCGATTAAGGCTGTTACCGTTGACTTGCCCTTGGTGCCTGTTATTCCAATAATTTTTTTATTCAAACCAATTTGTTGTAAAAAAAGACTGATGTCTGTCTCAATCAGTACTTTGTTTTTCTTACCTATTTTTAAATATTGGGAATTCTCGGGCACAGCCGGGTTTTTAACAACCATATCAATATTTTTAAAGTCCCCTGCTCTGTGTTTTCCCAAAGTATATTTTATTGGCAGGCCTTTTATTTTTTTTAGAGACTCTCTTAATTGCTGGCGCGACTTTAAATCAGTAACTAAAACTTTAGCCCCTTGTTTCACGAGCCATTTCGCCGTTTCTACTCCCCCGCCGTGCAGTCCTAATCCCATCACTGTAATTTTTTTATTTTTTAGAATATTTTTTCTCATTTTTGTTTTTTATTAAACTTTTGTTAAATTGCCCTATTTTATTTTATCATTTTATTATTTCTCTACTACTATTTATTAATGTAATAGATATGTTGCTATAACAATATATCTATTACATTAGTTTTATATTAGTTTTATATTAATATTGTTTTTATTTGTTTTTTTCTGATTTGATTAGAAATAATCGTTTTTTGAAACTGCCGCGTTTTTTGTTTTGTTTACCATGTTTTTTGTTTTGTTTACCATTTTCCACTATTTTTATTATAAAACACTTGACAAGATTTTTAAAGTATGATAACATTATAGATGTAGAGTGTGGTTTTATTTTTTTTAACCCACAACAAGAAAGGGAGGGAATGTCTATGATTGTCCGAAGATTCTCCGATTCTTTTAGTTTTTGACCTCGCGTCGACGGCAGCAACGCCAATTCTAAATAATCCGGAACATCAAGAAAGAAAGGAGAATATCTCTATGCTTGTGCGTAGGTTTTCCCAGCATTTCTCGGAATAGACGTCAGCGCCGCGGTCGCGCGGAGCCGAAATCCGCGCACCAAAAGGGTCCGGTTCCTCTAATCCGGACCAAGTCTCAGCATCCAACGCTGGGACTTTTTTATTCTAAACCAAAACAGGGTTGGGATATTCCCAACCCTGTTTTGGTTTTTTACTCATTACGAATTTCTGATATTTAGTTCCGGGTTTTGTTTTTCCTCTTTTTCTACGGTTGATTTGGATTGTTTCGGCATTTCTATCCCGGGATTTTCGGGATTATCCGTACCTGGGTTGCCAGACTTTTTATTCCCAAGTTTTTCAAAGGCTCTTAAAACTTCCAAGGGCATAGCAAAAACAATAGTGTTTGACTGGTCAGAGCTAATATCGTTAATTGACTGAAGTGTTCTTAGGTGCAGGGCGCCGGTAGATCCTGCCAAAATTTGGGCAGCCCTTGCCATATTGTTGGCTGCAGCCACTTCTCCTTCAGCCTTGATAATTATTGCTCTTTTTTCTCTTTCAGCCTCAGCCTGCTTGCCAATAACTCTTTTCATTTCTTCGGGCAGGGTTATGTCTTTTAATTCCACATTAATAACTTCAATTCCCCAAGGGTCGGTTGCTTTGTCTATAACAGACCTTATGTTTTCAGAGACCTGGTCTCTTTCGGAAAGAAGCCCGTCCAAATCTACTTTTCCAACTGCGTCTCTCATTGTGGTCTGGGCAAGCTGGGAAATTGCATAAGAGAAGTTTTCCACTGCTAAAATAACCTTATCAGCCTCTCTGATTTTGTAGTAAATAACAGCGTTAACGCTTACTGAAATATTGTCTTTGGTGATTGCTTCCTGGTTTGCCACATCTACTGCCCTGACGCGCAAATCTACTTTTCGGTAAAACTGAATAATAGGAAAAACCAATCTCCAGCCAGGCTGTATTAAACCGCGGTATTTACCAAAAGTAAACTTAACTCCTTTCTGATACTGGTTAATTTGTCTGATAGAGATTAAAACAATAAAGAGGATTACTCCTATAATTATCCAAAATATATTGAGCATGATTTTTTTTATGATTATTTTTTTTCAGCGACCTTTCCAAGCACCGAAGCGCATAACGCTTTATTTGCTCGGTGTTTCGGCGCTCGGTTTCATTCCTCCCCATTTAAAACAATTAATAATTTTAGCCTAGTAATGTTTCTGCCTCTTTAATTAATGGAGCAAGCTCTTTTTTGCGCACCCCTATTTTTTTTGCCAATTTTTCAGAATCAAATTTTAAAACATCCTGCGCCAGCATAATCTTATGAGAAACAAAAGATTTAATCAGTCTGCCTTTTAAAGAAGGAAGAATTGTAATTGGATATAATTTATTGTCATCTATTAATCTTTCTAGTCCTTTGTTTTTCGGGTATTTCCAGCCTAATAGTTCTACTCCAACGCAATTAGAGTATTTAATAGCTCTGCCGGTAAATCTGTTATTTGTAACCAACAGGCTTTTTACTTCAAACTTTTTAAAGTTATTTTTATTAAAAACCCCATTTTTTTTAATATCTAAAAAACGAGCATAATTTGCCAAAGCTGTTTTTGAATGAACCTCTGCTTTTGGCATATTCCGAAATTTGCATTCCGCAATATATATTAAATTATCTTTTTGAGCTAAAAAATCTATCTCGTATTCATTACAGCAAACTCCTGGTAGAAACTGATTAAGTTTAACCTTAAAGCCGTTTTTTGAAAAGATTTCACCAATATATTTTTCAAATGGAAAACCGGTGGGTCCTAATTTTTTTATGCCCTGTTTTAAATTAAACTTTAAGGCGCTGTTTGGAGATTCTTTATAAAGTAATTCTTTGATTCTCTGAAAAATACTTGATGTTTTAATCCCGGGATATGCTTCTTTTTGAATAACTCCAGTAATTTTTTCAGCCAATTCCTTGCAGGCGCCTACCCTGCGCGCAGATCTATACACTTTTACCAGAGAAAAAGGCTCTTTTTCCCCGTTAAAGTTTATAATGTATAAATTAGTCATTATTTTATTCCACAATATTTAAAAGCTCAACTTCAAACAGAAGAACTGCATTTGGAGGAATTGCTCCGGGTATTCCATTTTCCCCATAGCCAAGCTCTGGAGGAATTGTCAATTTGCGTTTTTCTCCAGGCTTCATTCCCAGAACTCCTAGATCCCATCCTTTAATAACCTGACCGTCTCCGAGCCTAAAGCTAAAAGGAGTCCCTCTGTCCAGGCTTGAATCAAATTTTGTTCCGTCTTCAAAAGTTCCGGTGTAGTGAACAGATACAGTATTTCCATTTTTAGATTCCTCCCCTGTCCCCTGCTCTAATATTTCTATTTTTAATCCATTGTCATCGCTTTTACTTTTGCTTTTTGCTTCCTGTTCTTCGTTATTAACAGGAGCTTGATCTTTTGGTTCTTCTATTTTTGGGTTTTTATTCAAAACAATAAAAACAACAACACAAGCAACAATTATTAAAGAAATGATTAATACTTTTTTCATATTATAAGATCTCTCTCAAAATAATAATTTCTATTACGAAAAATTACTTTTTAAGAAACCTAATTTGTTAATTTTTATTCTCTTCATTTTCAACCTCCTTTTTAATTTCCTCAAACTCATTTGTAATTTCTCCAAGCCGTTTTTTACTTGCTTTAATAAGTTCAACCGCTTCTTTTACCCTTTTTAAACCCTGCTCTATGTTGATTTCTTCTTGTCCATCAAACCAATTAGCAATTTCATCAAGCAGTTTAAGGTTCTTATTTAAATTTTCAATATCTTGTTTTTCTTTAATCATTTTTATTTGCCTGTTAAATAATTTCGCCCTTAACTAAATTAGCCGTAAAACAGCTATTTAACAGGGTGAATATTTTTAACCTCTGAATTAATTGTACCATCTGTAACCCTTAAGTCCATATTTTCTCCTATTTTAGCATCACTTGTCTGTTTGATTACTTTTCCCTGGCAAAAGGCAATACTGTATCCAAGACTCAATTGCCGCTCCGGATTATTAAGTTTAATGATTTTCTCAGCATGCTCCATCCGTTGATTGACCAATGATAAGCTCGCTTTAAAGCCTGATAAAAACTTATCCCAGAAAGCAATTAGTTTTATTTTTATATTTTCTAAAAAATTTTCATAATTGTCAACTATATTTCTTTCATAATTTTGCAGAAACAAAATAGCCTGGCTCCAGGGATCAGTAAGAGCAGTTGCCGCCATGCTCGGAGTAGAAACCGCAAGGTCGGCTGCCAAGGCAACAAGCGGAACATCTTTGTCGTGGCCTATCGCCGCAATTATTGGCACCGGAAAATTAGCCACCTCTCTGATTAATAGTTCGTTGTTAAATGCCAGCATTGAATCTAAAGACCCGCCCCCTCTCATAATAACCAAAACTTCAATATCTTTGTTTTTAAAAGTTTTAATGGAAAGCAAAAGATCAGAAACTGCAGCTTGTCCTTCAACCCGGGAATCTATTATTTTAACCTTAAAGCCGAATTTTCCTAAATTATTAGAGAAATCAGCCATTACGGCTCCCTTTAACGAAGTAATTACTCCGATTTTTTGAGCGTATTTCGGAATCGGGCGTTTTTTGGATTCTTCAAAAAGACCTTGTTCTTTTAGTTTTTTCTTTAGCCTTTCGTATGCCTTTTTCAACTCTCCTTGTCCGGCCGGTTCAATTGTCTCGGTTATAAAAGAAAATCCATATGTTGAATGCATATTAGGGCATCCAAGAGCAAGAATTTTATCCCCTTCTTTTAATTCAATGCCATAAATATCATATTTAGATTTCCAAATCAGGCATTTTATTATACTTCCGTCTTTTTTATCTTTTAAATAAAAATATACACATTTTTGACTGAAACTAACATCGCTAATTTCTCCAATAATTTTTGCCTTATAATTTTTAAAACCCGCATTAAGAAAATTTAAATACTCTGAAACAGAGAAAACATCTTTATTGTCTTCACTATTTTTATTTTCAGTATTTTTATTTTTCTCATTAAAATTTTCCATATAAGAATAAATGAGAGATGTTTCGCACTTATCATTAGATCTCTTATTCCTTTGTAGTTTTTGATAAGATTAGTTAGAAAAATAGAGCTGACCCATTTTTACTATAAAATTTCAAAAATTTTGTTTCTTTCCTTAAAGCCCTTAATTAAACGCATTTTTGATTGGGGAGTTTTAAAATATAAAGATAAAATCTCAATCACTCTTTTATTTGCTTTTCCACTAATAGGTTTTTCTTTTACTTTAATTTCAAAACTATCTTCTGACTTTTTGATTATTTCTTCTTTTTTAAAATTTGGAAAAACTTTAACTTTAATTAACATATATTTTTAAACTTTTATCAATATTTCCACTTGGAAGCATATTGTCTGGGTGAAATATTCCTTTTTCCTCCATTTCATATCGCTTACATCCCATTCCGTTGTTAAAACAATAATTATTAATCCATTTTTCATCCAACTTGCCACTTTCAAAAAATCTTTTCATTGGACAAACATTATACCATTTACAAATTTCTTTAACCATAATTTTCTAAGGTTTTTCAACTATTCACTATTCACTAAAAACCCCCTGCCAATAATATAGAATTCTTTGCTTTTTTTAATTACTGCTTTTGGCCTGAATCTTTTCGCAAACTCAAAACAATTCTTCACTTTTTTAAAAAATTTGTCGCTTAATTCGTTTTCAAAAACCTTGCAGACAAAATTTCCCTTGGGCAAGAGAACTGATTTGGCGATTTCAAAAGCTCTTTCCGTCAATTCTTGAGATTTCCAGGCGTCTAATAATTTAATGCCTGAAGTTTTTGGCGACAAATCAGAAACCACCGCTTCAAATTTGTTTTTAAAATCGGATTTTTTTAAGTCAAAAACACTTTTTTTAATGAAAAGAATATTGGCTTTTTCAGGTATTTTGATTTCTCCGATATCAACACCAATCACCTTTCCCCTCTTTCCCACTTTTTGAGAAATGTACAAAAGCCAGGAACCCGGTACGCAGCCAAGGTCTAAAACATGGCTGCCCTTCTTGATAATTTTGTATTTTTCGTCTATCTCTTTTAGTTTATATATTGACCTGGCAGGATATCCCTGTTTTTTTGCCAATGTTGTATAATGTTCGTTTTTCCTATCTTTTCTGTACATTGTTTTAAAATAACATTTTTAAGCTAAAAAAACAAATTAATTTAATTCACTGCAAAAAAAGGCGCCCTTTTATTTAGGCGCCCTGCGATAGACACTCTCCTCCTTTTGCTATTTCCGCTAATTTGCGGTTTAGGCTGGCTTCCAGGGTTTTAGCGTCTCGGATTACTCCTGTTGCCTTCAGATCACTGATTATTAAGCGGATAACCCTTACCCTCAGGCGCAAAAATCCAGAATTACCCTTGTTCTTGGGGCTGCTAAGGTCTTTAATGTGTTCAAGGGCTATTTCTGTTCTTTTGTTGACGCTAAAAAGAGCATTATCTTCCAAAACCTTTTTAATAATCTCTTGAACGCTATGTGGCGGTTCGGCTGCTCCAATTTCCCATTGTGCTATTCTAGCTCTCTTTGAATATAGAATAGTCGTCCGGAAATTCAACCCGGCCTTCTCAAGGGCTATTGCCATTTCTTTCTGGCTCCAGCCTTTTCTTAGTCTTAGTAAAGACATTTTTTCGTTATTTGGCAACAAGCGTGATGCCAGGTTCCAGTTTTTCCCTTTGATTATGAGAATCGGGTCAA
Source organism: uncultured Candidatus Saccharibacteria bacterium (assembly GCA_964624815.1). Classification (GTDB taxonomy): domain Bacteria; phylum Patescibacteriota; class Minisyncoccia; order Minisyncoccales; family CAZUZH01; genus CAZUZH01. The sequence continues at coordinate 2,983 of CAZUZH010000003.1, read as the reverse complement.
CCTGCAATACTTTTGAGATGTTAAATAGATGTTTTGGGTCTGGCAGACCATCTCTTTTTTCCACATAAGCATAGGTAGAACTGGCGATACCGGCCATTCTTCGCAGTTGAACCTTTGTCAGTCTCCGTCTTTGTCTTATGGCGGCGATTCTTTCACCCACTATCATCGCCGGCAGTTCTCTAAGCAAACTCTCAGGCAATGGTTGTGCTGAATAATGAAACTTTCTATTGAGATATTCCCTCTCCATCTTTCTCACCTCCTTTTGTATTTTTAAGCTTTTATATTTTCAATGTGCTTGTTTGATGTAAAGAACTGATTTGTGTCTAAATTTGCTATATTTCACTTTACTCTAAAATTTAAAAATTGTCAAAAAACGAAACAAACAAAATGCCCTTTTTATCACCGGTCAAATCTTTTTAAGCTTAGTTTATTCTTCTTTGCTAATTAATCTTCTATAAGCGCAATACTCGCATTTTTCGTAGGCCGGCGGCAGTTTGTCCGAGTTTAAACAATCCTTTATTTTAAAAAGAGTTGGTTCAATCCAGGAGTCATCACCATCATAAGATAAAATTGACACATCAAATTCCAAACGGCCATCAAATTTAGGCCTGTTTTTGCCTGCGTTGGCAAAAACGAAATAACCGGTGCGGCTGACCCTAAAGCCTTTCTGGCGGAAAATCCACTGATAAATCTCCATTTGCTTTTTATACCCCTGTTTGTATTCATCTTCCAAGGAAATTTCCTTGCTAGTGCTGGTTGCCTTGTAGTCAACAATCAAAAGCTCTTTATTTTTATTAATCCAGACATCATCAATAATGCCGCAGATGTTTAAATTTGTTGGTTTGTGCAAGACAGACGCGCCTACATATCTATAACAATCATCACGCCATTCAGGCAGGTCAGGGTGGCTAAAAGGCACAGCGTCAATATTATATTGCTTCATTAGGGTGTGAGCCTGGTTCTTTTCTCGCAACAAATCAAATTCATTTTTCAAAAGCTTGTCTACCGCGGAATTAAGCGACCAGCCAGGCATACTAGGCCTTGCCAGACCCAGCTTTCTGTCTAAATAAAAACAACGGGGGCATTTTAAAAATAAGTCAATTTTGCTCCGACTGATTTTAAAGGGCTCATCAGAAGCCTTTTCATAAAGATTACTTTTTCTTTGTTGATATTGTTTCATGATTTTTTAGGTTGGGATAGAGCTTATGCAGATTTTGCCCTTTTAATCATAAATAAAATATTCTCATTCGTATTTTGATAATTAATTTTAATATCTGGATGATTATTTTTCCAGACTCTAAAAACCTCATCCGCAAAACCCTGACCAATTGTCTCAACGTCACTAAAGTCAAGGGTTATTTCTTTGAATTTCTCCAAGCCAGTTAAAACTCTTCGCGCCTGGGAGCGAGAAATAAAAGAATCGTCCATTTCGTAAAGGGCAACCTTAACTTTTGTTTTGCCAAACTCAAAAGCTTGTCCAGAGTATTTTCTAAACACCGCGGCTAAATTCTTTTTTGAATCTTTGTCAATTATAAAGGCCGCCTTGGTTCCTTTTATTATCCTTGTGTCTTTTATAAAAATATCATTCAACTCGTTATCAAAAATCAGCTTCTTTTTTGAACCCTGGATAATTAATTTATCTCCAATCTTTGAAGTAAAAAATATTCCTTCGCCCGTATGCTCTTTTGGCGCTGTAGTTTGCTTGCCTTTCAAAAGGTCCTGAATTGCCTCCATTTCACTCTTTAACCTTTTTTTCTTTATAATATTATTGAAAATACCAATTCCAGTATCTATAACCTCAAAATTAACCCCGATTTTACTTCGTTTCAGAGTAACAATGATTTCTTTTGACTTAGAATGTTCTATGGCATTGTTTAACATTTCTGTAAAACCGTAGTCAAGAATATTTACAATGTTCTTTGGCAAGTTTTCAAAAATTCCAGTATCTCTTTTTATTTCGCTTAAAATCAAACTTTCGGAAAGATTAATGTTCTTTAAAATTCGACGAATACTTAAAATGTTCTTTTTTGCCATTTTTTTATTCCCGATAGAAACATAACGAGCCTGGTTGGCTTTGCCAATTAAAACAATTATACCTTCTCTTTTTAATTTTCTGAAAAATCTGTTTATATAAGCGCGAGAAAAACTGGTTGCCTTAACGATATCAGCAACCTTAATTTCTCCCTTTTTATTTAATTCTTTTAAAATTAGTTTTTCTATATCATTCATAGTATCTGTTGACAACTTTAGTATAATTTAAAAAAATAAAGTTGTCAACAAGTTGTCAACAATAGAGCTGGTGCGGGTTTTTAAACAAAATGCTTTTAGAGAAGGCTATCTGTGTCTGTTAATTCACAGATAGCCTTTTTGACAAAGAGAAAGAACTATTTTTCGTGTGATGTCGCTTAGGTTGTATTCTTCCGGATTTTTTACCCACTCTGCTTTGTTTATTTCCGCGTCTGGCAATATTTCGCCGTCTGCATCCGCAAGATAAACCTTAACGCATAACAAATCGCCCTTATGCGGCGTTGTACCAGTGAAATCATCAAAGTAAATCAGTCCTTTTACCTGCAGTCGTAGTAATGGTAATTCTTGTTTAAATTCTCTGAGAAGACATTGGATATCTGATTCTTTAATTTCTGGCTTGCCTCCTGGCAAAATCCATGTTCTTTGCTTTCTAACAAGCAGAATACAGCCGTTTTTAATTATCGCCGCACCGATTGCTATCCTCATTTTGACACCTCCTTTTTTATTTACTCCTCTAAAAACATTTTGTTAAAGAACAACAGGTTGAAACCCTCTCTTTTAACTTGTTAAAAATAGAGCTGTGGCGGGTTTTTTTGTTTTTTGAATTATCCACAATTTGCCATTGACAATGGGTGTCAATTCGCTATAATGAAAATAGAATTTGGGATTTTCCCACTGATTCCCGTCAGCAATGGCGGGATGACTTTTTTTTATTAAGTATTGTAAAAATCTAAAA
>CAZUZH010000002.1:10048-55308 GCA_964624815.1 uncultured Candidatus Saccharibacteria bacterium | reverse complement strand
TGCCCTGCCTTTGTGGCTGGCTCCGGTTCAGGTCTGGATTATTCCGCTCGGCTCCAGCCATAAAAAATTCGCCCAACAAGTTAAAAAGGAGCTTAGCTCCTTTAGAGTAGAAGTGAAAGACGAAAACGAAACGGTTTCTAAAAGAGTGCGCGAAGCCGAACTCCAAAAAATCCCCTATATCTTAGTAGTCGGCGACAAAGAAATGAAATCCAATTCCGTCCGGCTCCGCTCCAAAAACAAGGACTTGGGGATGATGAAACTGGAGAAATTTTTAGAGAAAGTTAAAAGAGAAATAGAATTTAAAAAAAATAATATCTCTACGAACTACGAATAATTACGAATACACAAAGACTATTAACAGTAATACCGCCCGATCATACATATATGGCGATAGCAATATATGTGTGATTGTCTAATTTCGTATATTCGTAAAATTTTCGTATTTCGTAGCCAAAAAATGAAAAAATCAATAAAATTATCTCTCATTCTAATTGTGGGGGGGTTACTATTAAGCACTGGATTTACAGTTCTATCTCAAGAAGAATCAGCCACAGACGTTAATGAAGATGTGGCTCTTGACGAAGAAGTTGAGTCAGAGGATTTAGATACAAAAGAACCGAAGCTTTTGCCAGACAATCCTCTTTACTTTTTGAAAAATTGGGGCAGGAAAATTCGGCTTTTCTTTGCTTTTAGTCCAATTGCCAAAGCTGAACTCAGAGAAAGATTTACTAACGAAAAATTAATGGAACTCCAAAAATTGAGCCGAAAAACAATAAGGGCTGAAATTATTGAAGAGGCAATTGAAAATTACCAACAAGAACTAGACGAGATGAAAGAGGCTGTTGATAAAATAAAGAAAAAAGCAGAAGAGAATCCAGAGGTGGAAAAATTCCTGAATAAATTTATCCAGCATCAAGTTCTGCATAACCGGATCTTGGAAAAACTGGAAAACCAAGTTCCAATAGAAGCTTTTGAGAAAATTAAACAAGCCAGGGAAGAACATTTGGAGAAATTTAAAGATGTTATGCTGAAACTTGAGGATACGGATAAATTGCCAGAAAGATTAGAAACTAATTTGGAAAAAGTTGAAGGAAGTAAATATAAAAATTTTAAGAACTTGGAGATTTTACTGGAATTAGCGGAAAAAGTTCCAGAGCAAGCCAAAGAAGCAATCCAAAAAGCTCAGGAAAATAGTTTAAAAAGGTTAAAGGGAGATTTGGAAAAAATGTCTTCAGAAGACCAAGAAAAATTTAAAGATTATCTGGACAAAATCGGCGGAGTTAAAGAAAAACATATTGAGATTTTAAGAGACTTTAAGCTTGAGATAGAAAAAGTTCCTGAAACTCCTAAAGCGCTTGAACTTAAAGAAAAGATTATAAAGGCAAAAGAAAGAATAGAAAAAAGATTAGAAGAAAGAAAAAAAACTGAATAAAAATTTTGAAGTTATAACAAAAAAACAGGCTCATTGCGAAGCCTGTTTTTTTGTTGTAAAATAAATTCACAGAGACCCGGTGTCTGTACATTTTAGGTAGAGGACGGGCCTCTACTTGCTTATGAAATACTATATCATTACATATGGGTGTCACCCCGCACCAAATTTTGCGTGATATTCTATGGCAGCCCGCTTCGCCCAATCCGCCTTCGGCGGATAAGGATCTACCTATTCGGCACACGCGGACTGCGAGAGTTTTACGGTTAATTAATTATTATCTTGCTCTGTTCTGTTTGCGGTGGCAAAATTGATGCGGGGTAAGGATGAATAAATGGCTAAACAATACACAATAATCACATACGGATGTCAGATGAATAAGAGTGATAGCGAACGGATTGCAGGGCTTTTGGAAAAAATTGGATACAAAAAAACCTCAAGAATGAATGAAGCTGATTTAATCGTAGTTAATATGTGTTCGGTACGCCAATCAGCCGTTGATAGGGTTTACGGCAAAATCAAAGATTTTGCCAAACTCAAAACTCAAAACTCAAAACTGAAAACTATACTTACGGGTTGTATATTAAAAAAAGATATAAAAAAATTCGCCCAAGATTTTGATTTAATTTTAGACATCCGCGATCTGCCAAACTGGACGGAAAAATTGAGAAACACTCATTTAACATGCGGCCGCTTGCTAAATAAGCGTTATAATAAAGACGGACTTAATAATTGCTTCAAAATTGAACCGAAATATAAAAATTCTTTTAGCGCTTTTATTCCCATTTCTAACGGATGTAATAATTCCTGCGCTTATTGTGTTGTTCCTTATACTAGGGGACCGGAAGTTTGCCGGTCAGTTGATGAAGTTTTAGCCGAAGTCAAAAATTTAATCAAAAAAGGATATAAAGAAATCTGGCTGCTCGGTCAAAATGTTAACTCCTACGGAGTTCACCGCAAAACAGACGCAAAATTCACCACGTTAGATAACTTCGTATCTAACGGGGCAAGCGCGAAACAGACGCGAAAAATTAATTTTGCTAAACTTTTAAGGATGGTAAATGATATTCCCGGAGATTTTTGGATCAGGTTTACTTCGTCCCATCCCAAAGATATGTCTGATGAATTGATTGAGACAATGGCAAAATGTAAAAAAGTTTGCGAATATGTCCATTTGCCCATTCAAAGCGGCGATAATATAATCCTTAAAAAAATGAACCGGCATTATACGGTTGCTCATTACAAAAACTTAATTAAAAAAATCAGAACTGCTTTCAAAAAATATCGGCCAAAAAGTTTACCGGTAGCTATTTCAACTGATATTATTGTCGGGTTTCCCGGAGAAACAAAAAAGCAGTTTGAAAATACCGTTAAATTGATGAGAGAAATAAAATTTGATATGGCATATATCGCCCGCTATTCACCCCGGCCCGACACTGTCGCTTTCAAAATGAAAGACAATATTTCTTCCCAAGAGAAAAAGCGCGGGGAGAAAATTCTCACTGACATTCTCAAAAAAACCGCCCTTGAAAAAAATAAAAAATATATTGGTAAAACTGTGAAAGTCTTGATTGAGAAAATCAAAGATGGCTTTGTTTTGGGCAAAACAAGGAGTTTTAAGACGGTGAAAATTAAACAAAGAATAAAGAACAAAGAACAAAAAATAGATATTGGTAATATAGATACTGTCAAAATCTTCAAAGCTGATTCTTTTGGATTAAAAGGGAAAATGTTAAAATAAAAATATCATGGATAAATTAATTGTTATTTTGGGGCCGACGGCAAGCGGAAAATCAGAGTTAGCAGTGAAACTCGCTCGAAAATTCAATTGTGAGGTGGTTTCGGCTGATTCAAGACAGGTTTATAAAGGTATGGATATTGGAACAGGTAAAATCACCCCCGATACTAAAAATTCTTCGAATTTTAGTACGGGGCAAGTAAAAAAGAAATATATTTTTACACACAAAGGAATTCCTCATTATTGCATTGATGTTGCTAGTCCAAAAAGAAAATATACTGTTGCCCGGTTTAAGAAAGAGGCTCTAAAAGCAATTAAAAAAATCCATAAAATGGGTAAAGTCCCTATTATCTGCGGAGGGACCGGCTTCTATATTCAAGCTGTGGTTGATAAATTAATAATTCCAAAAGTAGAACCAGATTGGAAATTGAGAAAAAAATTAGAAAAGAAAACCATAAAAGAACTTTTTGAAGAACTAAAAAAAATGGACCCGAGAAGAGCCAAAACAATTGAACCAAAAAATAAAAGAAGATTAATTAGGGCATTGGAAATTGTGATTAAAACCAACAAACCAGTACCGACATTGAAAAAAGAAAAATCTGATTTTGCTCTTTTAATAATCGGAATTAAAAAAACAAAAGATGAATTAGAAAAATTAATTACTAAAAGATTATTTAAAAGAATTAAACCCCGAACCACCCCGCCGCACGGAGCGCGGCGGGGGCTACGGGGCAAGCAAGGAATGATCGCAGAAGTTAAAAAACTCCACAAAGATGGAGTTTCCTGGAAACGGCTTGAAGAATTTGGGTTGGAATACCGTTGGCTTGCCCGATATTTACAGAACAAAATTTCCTATCATCAAATGTTAGAAAAAATACAAAAACAAAGTGAGCAATTCGCTAAGCGGCAGATGACTTGGTTCAAAAAAGATAAAAGAACTAAATGGATCAGAAAGTACCGCGAAGCAGAAAAATTAGTGAAAAAATTTCTAAATTAAAACCAACAAGCCCTGTTCTCGTTGTTAGGATAATTCTTTTTTCAAAATTTTGATAATTATGTCAGGTTTTGCCTTGCCTTTGGTTTTTGCCATAACTCGGCCCACTAAAAACTGAAGTACAGTTTGTTTTCCTTTTTTATAATCTTCAACTGCTTTTTCATTTTTTAAAATTACCCCTTGTACAACTTTTACTATCTCCAACTCATCAGTAATCTGGGATAATCCTTTTTTCTCAATAATTTGGGAGGGATCAGCCCCACTTTTAAACATTTCAGAAAGAACAGCTTTAGCAATCTTGCTAGAAATATCCCCTTTATAAATTAAAGTAATAAATTCAGCAAAGTTCTCCGGGGTTATTAAAAAGTTTTCATTGGAAACTGAAACTCCTTTGAGCAGTCCGAGAGCATCAGTCAATAAATAATTAGCTGCTATTTTTACTATTTTATCCTTTTCTTCTTTATCTGGCTTCTTCTTCAAGGAATTAAGCCAGTTTTTCAATTCTGAAGCCATCTTCTCATAATATTCTCCCAAGTTTTTATTAAAAACAAAAACCTCAATTTCTTTTTCTGAAAGATTATACTCTTTTTTAAAACGCTCCCTTCTCTGTTGCGGCAGTTCTGGAATTTCAGATTTTATTTCTTTTAAATATTCCGAAATTCCAACTTTCATCGGCGGCAAGTCTGGTTCGGGAAAATATCTGTAATCATGAGCTTCTTCCTTTTTTCTCTGGCTCACGGTTGCTGATTTCTTTTCATCCCAGCCCCGAGTTTCCTGAATAACCTTTTCACCCGATTCTAAAACTTTATACTGCCTTTTAATCTCATAATCAATGGCTTTTTCAACTATGCGAAAAGAATTTAAATTCTTTATTTCAACCTTTGTTCCCAGCTTGCTGTTTTTTGAAAGAGATATGTTCACTTCAACCCGGAGCTGTCCTTTTTCCATATTAGCGTTGGAAACTCCAAGATATCTCAAAATTATTTGCAGCTCCTCGGCGAACTTTCTTGCTTCTCTCCCTGAAGTTATATCCGGCTCTGTTACCAATTCCATCAAAGGAACGCCTGCCCGATTAAAATCAATTAAAGAATATCTTTTTCCTTTTGGATGTAAAAGCTTTCCGGTATCCTCTTCCAAATGGACTCTGGTAATATTAATTTTTCTTCCGTTAATATCTAAAAAACCCTTTTTACAAAGAGGTAAATCGTATTGAGAAATTTGATAACCTTTCGGCAAATCGGGATAGAAATAATTTTTCCTATCAAACTTAGAATATTCGGGAATCTGGCAATTTAAAGCCAGTCCGGTTTTAACAACTTTTCGGACCGCTTCTTTGTTTATTACGGGCAGAGTTCCTGGATGACCCATACATATTGGACAAACATTAACATTAGCTTTTTGTTCTTCGGGGTCGTTTAAACACCTGCAAAACATTTTTGACCGGGTATTCAATTCCGCGTGAATTTCAAGGCCGATTGTTGATTTATACATAATTTTTAATTTACAATTTTCAATTTACAATTAATTTTCAATGAATCAATTTTCAAACTTTTCTTATAAGCAAGGCTTTGAAAATTGAAAATTGATCTATTCAGTGAAAATTAGAAATTGAAAATTGAAAATTAAGAACGCAGCTCTTTCATAATCTCTACCCCGGAGCTCGTGCCAATAATATCCGCTCCAGCCCGAACCATCATTTTCAAATCAGCCAAAGTTCTAATTTTACCGGCTGCCTTAATTTCCAAACCGGGCGCAGATTTTCTCATAATCTTTAAATGCCTGGCTTTCTCCTTTAACTCAAAATGGTCCAGCGGATCTTTAAAGGTTGAAGTTTTAACGCAAATCGCTCCAGCCCTTTTAACAATCTCTGATGCTTTTTTTATCTCTTCGTCGGTTAAATAACCCGAACCGATAATTACTTTGCTTGATCCAATTTTACAAATTTCTTTCAAGTCTTTGAATACTTTGTCATATCTATCATATTTTAAATCAATAATATTCATTACAATATCCAAATTATCAGCCCCGTCTTTTTTTGCTTTCTGGCACATCTTTATTCTTTCCTGATGAGAACTCTGTCCCATTGGCGGGTCAATTAAAACAACGACTTTGATTTTCGTTCCTTTAAGTTCTTTCCTGACTAATTTCACCCACTCAGGATTAACACAAATGCCTCGGAATCTATGTTCCTTTGCCTCATCACAAGTTTTAATAATATCATTAGCTTTTGCTCCTTTATTTATGTTTGTGTGGTCAATAATTTTAGCTGGGTTTTTCATATTATTTTATTTTATCATAATCTTTTTAAAAAAAGAAGTCCCCACGCCGCACTGAGCGCGGCAAGGAAAAGAAAAAAGCCCTTGCCCCGCAGCATAGACCTAGACGCAATCCTGCGGGGCTTGGATTAAGGGCTTTAAGTAAGCTTGGCGCTTTTACCATCTGGAGAAATTACAAAATCATCAAACATAACTGGCACTCTCCGTTGAACATCCTTTAAAAGGTTTGTCATCACTCGCCTAATCTCCCAATGGGCAGATAGAGCTGTTCTTAATTTTAATATATGCCGCCACTCTCTGAAATTAGCAGTGACAACAATTTGAGCTTTTGTACCTATAGGCAAAACCTGTCTTGCATCTTGAGGAGGCCAACCAGCTTTTCTTAAGCTTCTATACGCCTGTTCGTTTATTTCCATCCACTCTTTGAAAGATAATCTGAACCGCTGGACCTGACAAGCGGCGCCCGGAAAATCTTTTTCTATTCTTTTACTTATTTCTATTTTTATCACTTTCTCATCAGGGTCTTTGTCCGGAGGAACTACCACAAGAAAATCGCTCTCGTCAACATACCTCGTTGACTCCTGAGTATAAGAGGCTAATCGATGACGAACAAGTTCATGGGTAAACCCCCTGGAAACATTATTAAATTCAACCGTCATGGCTGAATGTTCTAAAACACTCTCGTGCCCTCTTTCTCTTAACATTTCCACAAATCTTTCTGCTGAACTATCGCTGATTCTTCCCCGGCTTTGATAAGCGGTCCTGCCAGCCAATTCAATTAATTTCAGAGAGTTTTCCATAGCCTGCCCATGCATAATTGCTAAAATCTTATGTCTGCCAACATTTTGCAGAATCCCCATTTCTGTCTCCTTTGTTTTAAGTATTGAGTTTTGAACGAACAAACTTTTCTGTATTCAAAATAATAACATTCTTTCCTTTTTCGCGCAATTAGTTATTTCGCGTATTTTAAAATTTTTGACATTAACTGAGTCTGTTCTATTTTTCCGAGTTCTCCTTTGGCGCAGGATTTTTCGCTAAATCCCCCGCCTTTCCGCATCTTTGCGGCTTGGAAAGAAGAAAGATAAATCAAAACCGGTATCAGCTCTGAACAATGTCTTTTCAAAGAACAACAAGTAGAATGGTCAGCCGTTACCACAACCAAAATATTTTTAAGTTTTCTGCAAATCTTTAATCTTTTGTCAATTTTTTCAATAAACTTTTTCTTTTCCTCAAACTTACCGTCTTCAGCCAAGCTATCAGTGGCTTTTATATGAAGAAAAACAAAATTATATTTTTTCACCCGTCCAAATTTCGAAGAAACTTTTCGCGGACAAAGCACCTTTTTAGCAGCTAAAAATTTTCCCCGAAGATTGGTCGTCGGGAGCCCATTAGCCCCTCTAACTTTTATTAAATCCATTCCCAAGAATTTTCCAATTTGTTTATAAAGAAGCTTTCCGGCAATACAGCAGGCTTTCAATCTGTATTTTTTCTCAAAAGGAGTAAAGCTTTCCAATGAGCTGGCGCCTCTTATTAAAACATAATTGGCTGGAAAAAGCCCTTTTTTCTCTCTTTTTTTATTTAAAGGATGCTCTTTTAGAATCTGATGAGCCTTTTCTAAAAACTTATTAAGAACTTGTGCAGTGAAATCTGCGTGTTTTGTTTTTCTAAAAGAATTAATTTTTCTTGCTCTTTTGCCCATTTTTGAATAATGGGGGTCGCCGTCAGTTATCTGTGAACTCAATCCCCTGCCCCGCATAATAATGCCCAGTCTATGTTGCCCGGCAGACGCTATTAAAAACTTTACTCCTTTAATTTTTATGCCTTGCAAAGCTTTAATTAGAAATTTGGTTTTTTTTATCCTTCCCGCTCTTCTGTCTATAATTCTTTTTTTATTATCAACAGTAGCAAAATTTCCGCGCAACGCAACGTCTCCCTTTCTTATTTTTAAACCAGCGCCTAAGGCAGTAAAAATTCCCCTCCTAATATGGTATTTCTTAGGATTATAACCAAACAAAGCAAAGTGCCCCTCCTCTGAAGTGGGCATGGCTTGAGTAAAAACAGGTTCAAGCAAACCACAAACTCCGTTTTCCGCCAGCCAATCTAAATTAGGGGTCTTAGCCGCCTCCAACGGCGTACGGTTGCCTAATGCTCTTATTGGCTTTTCACTTAAACCGTCTATGACAATAAAAAGAATGTTCATTAATTAAATCCAAATGTCAAAATCCAAATGTCAAATCAAGCTCAAAGCTCAAAATCCAAAACTATTTATTAAATATTTTTAGTCATTTGGATTTTGGATTTGATTTGTCATTTGAGCTTTGTATTTTGGATTTTTAACTTATTTCCTTCTGAATCTCCGCCAATCTTTTATACTTCGCCATCCTCTCTTTTGGAAATGGAGCGCCAGACTTAATAAAATCTGCCCTAATTCCAACGGCAAAATCAGCAATGAAATCGTCCATTGTCTCTCCTGAGCGGTGAGAAACCATTGTTTTCCAACCAAAAGATTTAGCTAATTTAACAGCTTCCGCGGCTTCGCTCACCGTGCCGATTTGATTTAATTTAATAATACAAGCATTACAAGCTTTTTTCTTCTGAGCCTGTCTTATTATTCTTGGATTTGTCGCCAATAAATCATCTCCTATTATAGATATTTTTCTGCCAAGTTTCTTAGCAATCTCTTGAAACGCCTGATAATCAGATTCGGCAAAAGGATCTTCAAACCCTACAATAGGATAATTCTTTAGTAATTCCGAATAATAACCCAATAACTCTTTTCTGTTAAAAAATCCGTTATTTACTTTGTATTTTCCTTTTTTGTAAAGTTGAGTGGCTGCTATATCTAATATAATATTAATTTTCTTTTCACAATTCGCTTTTTTTGCGCAAGACAAAAGAAAATCTAATGCTTCTGGAGCATCATTTAACAATGGAGCAAAACCACCTTCGTCTCCATAAACAATTTTTCCATATTTTTTTTTAATATCTTTTCTTAATTGATTATATATTTTAATGCCTATTTCTAAGTTTTGCTTGAAACTTTTTGTTTTTGGACAAACCATAAATTCCTGAAAAGCCAGCTTGTTCTTTGCATGAACCCCGCCTTCAATTAAATTAAAACAGGGCATTGGCATCCCAATAGAACGAGAGCGGTTCTCATTCCACTGTGATATGTATTTCCATAAAGGAACGTTTTTGCTATCAGTGCCGGCTCGGCAAACAGCCATTGAAACTGCTAAAATGGCATTGGCTCCAAGTTTTGATTTATTTTTGGTTCCATCCAGCTTAATCATTAATCGGTCTATTTTCTTTTGTTCAGTCGGGTCTTTGCCAATAATTTTTGGACCAATTATCTCTTCAATATTTTTTATTGCTTTTGACACTCCACCATTTTTATCTCTCATTTCCTTTGCCTCATATTTTCCGCGCGAAGAGCCAGACGGAACTGAAGCAAAAAAAACACTATCATTAGTGGCTAATTCTACTTCAATTGTAGGATTCCTTCGCGAATCCAAAATCTCATGAGCTTTTATTGATTTAATCTTGGATTTCATAACACAAATCAAAGCAAATTGGTCAAGAACGATTCTCCGACCAATTTTATTTCTTAAGCCTCTTACGTTGTATATAATCGTAGGCAGCTAAAGCCGATTTAGCTCCTTCGCCAGCCGCTGAAATTATTTGCTTGTATTTGCCAATATTAACATCTCCGGCGGCAAAAAGTCCTGGAGTCTTTGTTTGGCAGGTTTCAAATTCAACCATTATTTCATCTCTTTCATTAAAATCAACTAAATCCTTGACAAAAGATGTTGCCGGCTGATTACCAACTTCAACAAAAACACCTTCAACTGCTAATTTTTTCATTTTCTTGGTTTTTGCCCCGTTAGAGATTTGTTTGTTTTGCATTTTCTTCTCGCCCTTAGAATCTCTAACCGGGTTCAAATCCTGATATGTGAGTGATTTCACGAACTTATCTCCTTCAATTTTTTTAACTACTGCCTGAGTAATTATTTCTGTTTTTCCTAATTTTTTAACTAAGGTTTGATTCTCTTCATCGGCTTTAACTTTTAAACCATATTCCAAAAGATAAATCTTCTTTACATAGTTATTGAGGAAAATTGCTGTTTCAAAACCAGAATTGCCTCCGCCAACAACAACCACAGTTTTATCAGCGAACATTGCTCCGTCGCAAACAGCGCAGTAGCTCACGCCGCGACCCAAAAACTTTTTTTCTCCCGGAACTTCCAATAGCCGCGGGTCAGCGCCGGAAGCAATAATTACAGCCTCCGCTTCAAAATTCTTTTTATTCTTAGTGGAAATTAAAAAAACTCCTCCCTTTTTATCAAGCTGAATCACTTCATCAATAACCGTTTCAATGCTTTCCATTGGCGCCAGGTGATCCCTAAACTTCTTTATTAATTCAGTGCTGGAAATATTAGAAAAACCAAGATAATTTTCAATAGATACGGCTTTTCTGCCAATCTGGCCCCCGTAATCTTTGGTAATTAAAAGTGTTTTAACTTTTTGCCTAGAAGAATAGACACAGGCAGAAAGTCCGGCTGGCCCAGCGCCAATAATTATTAAATCGTACATGATTAAATAGAAGCCATTAAACGCCTTTACAACGCCCTTAATCGTCTATCGTATAAAAGCGCAGTAGTGGCGGCTTAGGCCTTCTACAAATTTTTAAAATATATTTTTCAATTCCGGACCATACTCAGGATGATTTAAAGAAAGTTGCAAGCTGGACTTCAACCAGCGAGCCTTGTCTCCGCACTCCAACCACTTGCCCTCTATTTCATATCCGTAAATCACTTTGCCGTCGTCTATCATTTTTGAAAAAATATCAGCTAAAATTATCTCTCCCCTAAAAACAGGTTTGGCTTTTCTCAAATATTCAAAAACTTCCGGAGTTAAAATATATCTTCCGACAATTGCTAAACCTGCCCCGTTAGAGCCAAAGCCTCTAACGGGGTAAAAAGGAGCCTGCTCCTGGGAAGGCTTCTCAATAATTTTTTTAATTTTATAAAGCCTATGCGAAATCTTTTCTACTCCCACTATTCCATAATGATAGAGTTTGTCTTCAGCCACTCTTTTTAAACCAATCACAGGCTTTTGGCAGGTTTTAAAAACCTGTAAAAGCTGGGAAATGCAGGGAATTTTTGAATCAAAAATATCATCAACAAACAAAACAGCGACTGATTCTTTGCCCATAAATTTTTTAGCCTGTAAAACAGCATGTCCGTCTCCCAATGGTTTATCCTGAACAACCGCAGAAAAAGATATTTTTTTGGAAAGATTATTTAATTTTTTAAGAGAGGGTAAAAGACTTTCTTTTTTCTGCTCTTTTAAGTTTTTTTCTAATTTCTGTGATTTTTTAAAATATTTTAAAATATTTTTTTCACCAGGCTTAGTAATAAAAATAACTTTTTCTATTCCCGCCCTCTCCGCTTCTTCAACAATATATTGAATCATTGGCTTGTCAACCAAAGGCAGAAATTCTTTTGGAACAATCTTAGTAATTGGTAAAAACCTTGTGCCCAAACCAGCAATTGGAATAATAGCTTTAGTAACTTTTTTGCTCTCTTTTGCGAGAAAATTAGAGCTCTCTGTTGGTTTAATTAATTCTTGTTCCATATAATTCTTTAAATTAATACAAATAATTTTGGCCTCTTTTTTAATATTATCACAAAAGTTTGAAAAATAAAACAACCCTGTCCGCGTTCCACGATGGCAGGAGAATCAAATCACTCGATTATTCAGGACATTACCCCGAGTAAAAAAATCAGAAACCAGATCCTGTTACCTATGTATCTCATCTTTTTCAGGGAGAGAGAGGGGGTTCAGATTCGGGTCCCGTTTTACGACAAAAATCTTGTTGAATTTCGTTACTCAATCCTGTATTAAACTCAAAGATTTTAGTTTGAGCATTCCACTGATATACTTCAGCGCGACAATAGTCACTTTTATCACCATATGCGGAATAACTAGCCGAATAAATTGCATTTTTATCCGCTAACATCTTCACAGTACTCCCGTAGCGCCCTGCGCCTCCTGCTCCCGCGGTAAACATAAGGGAAGAAATTTTTCCATCTTTTTGCTTAAAATATGCCACAACGGGTTTATCATTTTCTATTCTCAACAGGGTAAAGAAGTCTGTGGTTGCTCCGCCGACACCCAAATATACCAGCACTTCTGAAACACCATCGCCAGTAATATCTGTTTTTTCGGAAATTCTTATAGGGTGCGACCCTTCAGCACTAATGTCTGAAAATTCTTGTTTTAGAACTAGCCGAATATCCGGAATCAAACTTTCCCAGTTGACTGGTTTCTCTGTGGTTGACTCTCCTGGTGAAATGATGTATTTTTCTTCTGGCGGTTTTATTTCTTCTTTTTGGACCTTCAAATACTGCCAAGCTAAAATTCCGCCAGCTAAAAGAAGGCAGATAACAATAATCAGAATCCCTACGGGAGTAGATATTCCTTTTTTAAGATTAGTTTGATTTTGATTATTCATCCCGTTAGAAATCTTATTACGAACCCCGTAGAAAGTTATTAGAAACTTTAATTTCTAACGGGATTCATAAGTTTAATTTTATCAATTACTCCGACCTTTTTTGCCCGGTTAGAAACAAAGTTTCTAACCGGGTTTAGAACTATTTGAAAAGAAACTTCAAACAGTTTGTCTCTCCCTGCCCGCGCTTCCTGCCTGTCGGTAGATAGGCGCGCGGGCACGGGGCTGACTTTCCTTGCATATGCGAGAAAAGTCAGCACTTACAATTCCTTACAATTTTTGTTGTAAAAGTTGAATAAGTAAAGTCAAAAGCTGAGCGATTTTTTGCTGGAGTTCAAGAATTTTAGCTTTTAATTCTTGAATTTTTGCTTCATTAAGTTATTATAACAGTTTATTTCTTTATTTAAAAGAAAAAATCACATCTGAAAATTTCTTAGAAATTCATTAGGAGAGACGATAAAAATATCTTGAAACTTCTTGAGTGAAAGTAAATGTTTGTCTCCGGAAATAATAAAAGAGGCTTGTGACGCCAAGGCACAAGCTAAAAATTTATCATCGGAAGGATCTTCTTTTATAACTTTCACTTTTTTTCTAACGACGCAAACTTTAACTAATTCTAATACTTTTTTGAAAACTTCTTCTATATTTGTTTTTCCTTCTTTAAATAAAAAATTAAATTTTTCTCTTCTGAGAACATTAGATAATTCTTCTAAAATTTCTAAAGTCGTGAAAATTTCAATTTTACCTTTTTCGGCAAGTTCAATAATTCTATGAGTAGCTCCTTTCCAAAAAATTCCAGAAATAAAAACATTGTTGTCTAAAACAACTATCATTTATTTTTCATATTTTTGCGATAAGATTGAACTTCCTTGCTAATTTCTTTTTGGCTCATTTTGGGAGAGGAAATTCTTGAAGCTAAATCAGAAAGCCGAGAAAGAGGCTTCTCAACTTTTTTCACTACCAAACTGTCTTCGTTAGGAAAAACAAAAACCTCTGCACCTTTCCATGTTTTCCAGAGTTTTTTTGGTAAAGTTATACTTCCATTTTTAACTTTTGTAATTTGACCACTCATAAATTATATTAATCAATTTCATTTTAATAAATTTAAATTCGAAAGTCAATACGATTTAAAAATATTTAACTGTTTAATCTTACTTTTCAAACATATTTTACAACTCTGGTTTTTTGCGGCGGAGAAAGGCTGGAATATCCCATCTTTTTTCTCTTTTTTCCATTTCTTTCTTTACTTCTTGAGCTTCTCTTTGCAAATCTAGAGCATTTTTTCTGATTTTCTCAGTCTGTGTTTGCGTGTTCAAAATCTCATTATAAGGAGATATTTGCTCCGGTTTTGCTTCTTCTTCCTTAACTGCCTTGATTACTGATTTTTTCTTTGGAACAGTTGTTTTTTTTATGGACTTCTTTGTCTTCTTGGCTTTTCTTGACTTCTGCATGTTTCTTGGCCGTCTAAGCCTTGACGAAGGCGGAGACAAAGGAGAGTTAATTTTCTTTTTGTGAATAGTTTTGGCCGACTTTGAAATGGTAATTTTTCTTTCTTTTGATTTCGCTTTCTTTTTCCCTTTCTGTTTTTTTGTTCTTTTTGCTTCTTTTCTTCCTTCTACTTTTTCCCCTGATTGTTTTTTAACCTTTGGCTTTCTTTTTTTCTTGATTTTTTTCTTGATTTTTTTCTTTGTTGTTATTTTAATTTTCTTTGCTTTCCGAAGCTTAACTTCATGAATTAAACCAGACGAAGACGACTCAATTTTTTCCAGAGGCATATCCAATTTTTCTTCAATTAACTCTTTTTTGGGCTCTATAGCCGAAATAGGTTTTTTCTTTTTTCTTTTTTCTTTCTTTTTCCCGGGAGTAACAGCTAAAAGAGTAATCTTTATTTTGTTTTTATACTTTGGATATTGCGCAACACCAAAGATAATTTTTGCCCTGGGATTAAAGCTGTAAATATTTTTTGAAATCTGTTCAACCTCGCTCATTTTAAGATCTTTGCCGCCTTCAATATTGAATAAAATTCTGTCAGTCCCGGAAATGCCATATTGATAAAGAGAGCTATTCAAAACCTTTTCCACCACATCCTCTACCATATTTTTCCCTTGAGACTTGGCGCTGTTAAGATAAGCCCTCTTTCCCCTTCCCTCTAAAATCGCTTTAAGGTCGGCAAAATCAATATTAATCAAACCTGGCCAGTAAATAAATTCTATTAAACCTTTCAAGTCTTCAGCCAAAATTTTGTTTAAAGCGGAAAGAGCTTTTCTTAAAGGAGTTTTTTGGTTAATAATCTGGAAAATTCTTTGGTTGGGAATAACACATACAGCATTTAGACTGCTTGTCAAAGCCTTTAAAGTTCTTTTGGCAATCTTCATTTTTTTGCTTCCTTCAAATTTAAACGGCATTGTGAAAATTCCAAAAGTTAAAATATCTACTTCTTTGGCAACCTCAGCAAAAAGAGGGGCAGCTCCGGACCCTGTTCCACCTCCTAAGCATGAAACTAAAATACAAAGGTCCTGATCCTCCATTAGCCTTTTTATTTTATCTTTCTCGTTTTGAGCAGCAAGCTCACCAAGTTTTGGATTCATTCCTGTTCCCAGTCCATAGGTTAGGCTTTTACCAAAAGAAAACTTTTTGGTTTTCTTGTTTAACTTCTTCAAGGCCTGAATATCAGTATTAGCGGCAATAAAATCTATCTTTTTCATTGTCAAAGCGATTTCATTAATAATTGAACCTCCGCCTCCGCCGATTCCGATTACCCTAATCTTTGGCTTATGAATTGTCTGGAAAATCTCTAGCTTTTTTATTTTCCGGGAAGTCTTATTCCTTTTTTTCTTTATGGGTTTTTTACTTTTAATTCCCTTTTTTATCATTATCTTATTCTACAATAAATTAGAATAATAAATCAAGCCCTATAGAAGAAATTTGAGTTGAAAACTTTTTAAAGTTTTCACTTAGAGTGCGGGATTCGAACCAGAGTCAATTTAGCGGAGCGAATTCGGGCAAGATTCGAGGCGCGAGGAGCGTAGTGTATCCATAGGATACATAAGCGACGAGCCCCGTTAGGGATTTAGTTCTTAAATCTCTAACGGGGCGAGCAACGAAGAAGATTACCCGAATTCGCCCGCCCGAAGGGAAGCCAAAAAATGGCTGATTTCTGTGTTGCTCCTCCTCAATGTAGTATATTATACTACAATTTCGTCGTCGCGCCTTGAAATCATCTCATTTTTTGGCTTCTAAAGCTGACTTTGGTTCGAATCCCGCACTCTTTACGCTAAAAGCGCTTCTCAAATTTTCTCTACATGGCAAGTCCATATCTATCCAAATAAAAACCCGCCCTTTCCCTTTGGAAAACGACGGGTATCAGAAGGGTCTGCCACAGAGAATAACCAACTTTCCTTGGCTGTCAAACCAAAGAGGAAGATTACCTTTCAGCCACAGGTCAAACAATGGTTGAAAGTTCTTATCCTTGTCCCCTGCCAAGCAGAACCCAGCTGCCAGGAACACTGTCTGTTTCAAATTTTGCTGCATCTCTCCCCTCAGCTTTGTCTGACGTTCTATGGTGTCCAAACCGTACCAATGCTTCTTTAGAGCGCGCCAAAGACTATTCTCAATACGCAGTCCTCCTTTCAGGCCAAAGCCTAATTTTTTCTCCAAGTCATCCTGCAAACTTTCTAATTCTCCCTGGTCCAGTTTCCCGTTAAGACTATTGGCAAGGTTTGATGTTAAACTTTGCCAAAAAGGAACTCGCATGGATGGCCAAAAAAGAATCAGGTTATCCGAAACTGCAATTACATCTGACACCTCCTGCCAAAAAATGGCTTCAATGACCCGTTCGGTCAAGTCGGGCAAAGCTGGTTGAAGTTTTGGCTTCCACTTGATAAACGGTTCCAAAAGCTTTTTCACTTCTCTTTTCATTGGTCTCGCCTCCTCTTTTTTGTTGTAAAAGATCCCCCTAAAGAACTGCTCTATTTTCTTTATAGCACAAAATGGCTTGTCAAGTCCAGTAAAATGTCTATCGCAGCAAAGTGTCCTTCCCTAAAAGTACTTTCTAATTCATTGCCTACCCTACCTCGCTAAATGCCGATTTGCGGCAATTTTGCTGAATGCAAAATTATTTAACAGGATTAAAAGATTTTTTATTAAAGAGTCTGCATTATGCATCTATAGTTTTTAAATAATTTTTAATTCTTCCAATATCCTCTCTTTCTTTGTCACTCTTAAAATATAACTCTATAAACTCAATTCTTTGCTTTGTCTGATAATAGGCGTAAATAATCCGCAATGAAGATTTTATTTAAAATACGTTTTCAGAAAAAAAGAAGGGGTTACTCACTGATGTGAATAACCCCTGATGTGGCGGATGCAAGAATTCAAAGTCTCAAAAGGCTCAAGCATCCAAGTTTTCAAGGCTCTACTTACTGCGGAAGGAAACCAGACACCGAACCATAGCGGGCGCGCGGGCCGCCAACCCAGCCCGCGCCGAACCCGACCCTACCGTCGAAGAACCCGAAGCAGGGAACGCCCGAGAAACCACCACCAGCACCAGGTGCGTACTCGTCGCCAGCACAGTCGATCCAGAGATCGTCATAATGCTGGAGTCGCTCGGGATGCGTCAGTATCATGCACCCGATTTCGAATGTGCCGAGTCCGAACTCGTTGACCGTGAAGACTTCACGAGATCGACGATCGCTGCGACCCCGATGACGGAGACCGAACTGAGCTGCCACGACCAGAATGTCGTGACCCTTCTGCTGTTCAGCCAGCGCTTCGAGCCTCTTCACCGTACGCTCGTGCTGTCGGAGATATCTCGCTCCGATCTTACCTTCACGGTAGTTGTAGAATTTGCCCTTGCGCTGTTGCTTAATCAGCTCCAGCACCTTCTTCACTGCTTCCTCGTAGGTCTTGGCGACCGACTGCCACTTCGGGATGGCGAACCATCCTTCGGCATTGGCGGGAAGCGGTTGCTCGACGAGCTTCTCATCGGCATAGCTGATGCCAGGGAAAAGCTGACGCAGGATGTTGGTCTGCTCGGTGATGCCTTTGGGCTTGTAGCCCGACAGGTATCCGTAGCTGGATTCCACTTCCTCGTCGGCGAACTGGTTACTCACGGAGAGCTCCCTGATGCCAGCGATGATGCGAGCTTGGAACTCGTCACCATTCTCGATGAGCTTCTGAAGCCCATTCTTGTCGAGACCGACTTCGGCGAGTGCCTTGTCAGCGGCGTCCTCGACAAACCTCTTAAACTGCTTTGTCTGTCCTGACGTGATCGATTGTGTCGTCATCGTCTATCACCTCCATATAGTTTTTTTACCCGAATCGCTCGGGCTAACGGCTTACATCTTCATGAGATGAGCATTTCAGAAACCAGCTTAACTGACGTCCAAAATGCTCATCTCATAGTATTATCATGAGTCATATTGCCACATTTAAAAAGAACTATTTACAACACCATTATTATAGTAAACTGTCAAAAAAAGTCAAGCTTGAAAATTTAAAATTCTATTAGAAAAAAACGCGAGGTATAATCATCTCGTATTTTTTGTATATTCTCTGGATTCTAATGAAATCGTTTTATTCTTAAAAGTTCGATGTCCTAGAGGGGTGTGGGTTTAGAGCGTCCTGGACCCGTCATAAAAATAGCTTCAAAATAGGCCTCTCGGTCGGCCTCGATACTGCGCTGACTCGTGCTGGCATCCTCGGTCTTGAACCGAGATTTTAAGGGATAATTCAGGGCTTTTCGGGATGTCTCACCGACGCGCTGCGCCCTTCCGAAATCTTAATGAAGGAGAGTCTCGGTCGGGGTGTTTTACTCCAAAAACTTAAAAGTAGAAAGCATTTGGTTGAAAGTTTGAAATCTTACTGGATATTGCGAACCTTTCCCATCAAACCGTAATACGATAAATCGAGCTTCATTAGTATCTGGTGCTTCGAGCCAAATATATAATGATCCTTCCTCTAGCTGTTTTGTTTCAGAATCCAACATATTCCAAATAATTTCATAGCCTTTTATCCCATTGATGGTAATCTCTTTTTTCCTATTTAATTCATTGTAACCAGGTATAGTATTCCCCTCAATCATGTTATCTATATATTCCCGATTTGATTCAGGGCCTTCTCTTTTGTTGGGTATAACTTGAATTCTATTATCTGCTCTTCCGTCTATGATTGGAGAGGTTATATTAAATCCACCTAATAGCTCTCCAAAATTTATCCAATCTTCTGGATATTTTACCTCGTATCCATACTCCTCATTCCTATAGGTTTTCCAGCCAGCAGTTTCATCTCCAATCACCTCTCCCGGCCCTTCCGCTGTGGGCGTGGCTTGTAATGTTGATACATCATAAACTGGATCTTCGCCAGAAAAATCTGCAGGCCCGCATTTAGAGGCATCAGCATCTTGTACAAGATAGGAACTATTTTTATCCTCCAATTTAGCGCCTAAGTGATAATCTCTCCCCTGAGGAGGACAACTGTAGTAAAAATAGGGTTCATTTGTGGAAGGATCGAGAAGATCTTTATTTCCTAAATATCCCAAGAATAAATTTGCCATCTCACCATAAATGACTACGGGGTAGTAATCCTGATGATCATCTGAATATAATTGCAGGGCAGTTTGAATCATTGCTATGTCGCCAGCTCGTTTAGCGTCACGTTCTCTTATTCCGGCCTGTTCTATATTTTTTTGTAGCGCTTCTTCTTGTTCTGGTGTTAAATTTTTTATTGCCTCTTTTGATGACCCAAAATAATGCCAACCAAAGTATCCTCCACCGATAATGATGATAAGAATAATTACAATCCCGATTGTAGAAAAAGCTTTATTTTGCATAATTATTTTAGATTAATAATCTTCTTTTATTTTATCAGAAATCGCCATTTTTGGCGATTTTCTAGGTGGCTCGGTCTCTCGATACCGAGCACTAGACTGCTGCCGGGCTAGGATTCGAACCTAGATTTCCACGTCCAGAGCGTGGTGTGAACTACCATTGCACCACCCGGCAAAATGACTAATATTCTCTAAACTGTAGTACAGATTTTGCTTTATAAACCTCTTCTTTCTTCGAAATTTGAATTTGATGCTTGCTTCTATGAGGATGAAACCCTAAGGTCTTTAATCCATTATAAACATTATCAAGGAGTGATTTATTTCTATTACTAAATAAAAATTTATGGGTATAGGTTGGCTTATGAACACAAAAACAACCCTCCGCCTCATACAATCCTCTAAGATATCTTTTAAGATAATTTTTGTTGCTCCGAATCCACTTAGGTATTTTTACAACGATATCTTTCCTATCTCCTGTTGGAATACCCAACCTTTTGCTTATGTTCTTTTGATAAATACTTATTTTAACACAGTTCGAATCATTTCTTATTTTTGAATAAGGTTGTTTTTCGAATATCTTTTCTACCATTAGACGACCCGGCAATTAAACCTTCAAATACTTTCTCATTGCAATCAAGCTGGAAAAAATACTAAGACCAATTCCGGTCAATAATTGAATCAAAATAATAATAAAGAAACTGCTCTTCAAATAGATAAAAATATTCAGGCTTGGAGATAAAACTCCTAATCTCGGGCCAATTATAGCGCAAAGAGGAATAAAAATCAAAAGGCTCACCAGGCTGGCAATCAAGCCGGCAACTACTGCCTGAACGAGAAAGGGTCCCTTGATAAACCAGTTGGAAGCGCCGACCAAGCGCATTATAGAGATTTCTTCTTTAGAGTTGGAAATAGCTAAACGCACAGTATTAAAAACCAACAGAACCGCCAGGAGCGCAAAAATCAAAATAAGAAGAATTGCTCCTGTATTTATGTTTGATGTCAGAGAAAATAATCTGTCAATCGCGTCCTTTCTCTGATGATAGGCGACCTTGCTGATTGATTTTTTGAAAGGGCTATTTTCCAAAAAATTAGCTACTGCTTCATATTGGGAAGCCTGCCAAGCTTTTACATTCAAATGAGCCGTCAAGGGATTATCCCCTACCTCAGCTAGGGATTCCATTATCAAAAGATCGTCTTTGTATCTCTCCGTAAAATTATCCAAAGCGTCATTTCTGGAAATATATTCAACCTTTTTAACCTCGGCTAAATCTTCAAGATTATCCTTTACAAAGTAAATATCCTCCTCCTCAGTGTCTTTTTTAAAATAAACGCTGATATCAACTCTTTCCTTTAAAGATTCAACCAGAGAATTGCTTGATTTTCTGAAAAGAAAAAGCCCGGTAACTAAAGAAATGGTTATTATAAGAATAAAAACTGTTGCCCAAGTGAAACCATTATTGCGGGAGAAATTTCTCCATCCGGATTTGAGAATGCGATTAAACGAAATAGACATGAAAGAAAATGACCAATTAACCTAATTATTCTAATTAGTCTAATTTCACCCCGTTAGAAATCTTTGATTTTCTAACGGGGTAAGAATCCCAATGATTAAATGTCTAATGTCTAAATAGTTTTTAGCCATTGGGTATTGGGATTTGGCTATTGATTAGGTCAATTAGGTTAATTAGAATAATTAGAATAATTACAGTATAAACTTCCCTTCTTCCTCATCTCTTATCACTTTCCCTTCATCCAGGGTTACTACTCTTTTTCCTAAATTATTAATTATATTTTTATCATGGGTAGCAAGAATAATTGTTGTTCCCAACCCATGAATCTTTAATAAAAGTTTAATAATGTCCTGAGTGTGATAAGGATCTAAATTGCCCGTCGGCTCGTCAGCTATAATTAGTTTAGGTCTGTGAATCAAGGCTCTCGCAATTGCCACCCTCTGCTTTTCTCCGCCGGAAAGCTCTTCCGGGAAATTATCAGAACGATCATTCATACGTACAATCTCTAAAACCTGTTTAACATCACGACAAATATCCTCTGGTCTGGCGCACATTACTTCCATTATATATGCGATATTTTCATAAACAGTCTTAGATGAAAGAAGTTTATAGTCCTGAAAAATTGCTCCAATTTCCTTACGGAAATCAGGCAAATATCTTGATTTTATTCTATGAATATCAGTTTCTTCAAAAAAAATCCTGCCTTTGGTAGGATGCTCCTGAACCAAAAGAAGCTTAAGCAGAGTTGTCTTTCCAGCTCCTGACCGGCCGACAACAGAAACAAATTCTTTTTCCTGGATATCAAAAGAAACATTGTCTAAAGCAATTATATCTCCGCTATCCGAGTGTTCAGGATATGTTTTAGTAATATTCTGAAATTTTATCATCCTACGAATTGCGATTATTTAAGCTTAATCTCTGCTTCTATAAATTCGTCTAATTCACCATCCAAGACCGCCTCCACATCCGAAGTCTCAACCTTGGTGCGGAGATCTTTAACCATCTTGTAAGGATGAAGCACATACGACCTGATTTGATTTCCCCAGCCAACTGAAACTGTTTCTCCTTTTATCTTTGAAACGGTTTTTTTCTGTTCCTCTAATTTTTTTTGATAAATCTTGGCATAAAGCATTTTCATTGCTTTTTCCTTGTTCAATCCCTGAAGCCTTTCCGCCTGACAAGCTACTACAATGCCTGTTGGCAAGTGGGTGATTCTTATTGCAGACTCTCTCTTATTTACATATTGACCGCCAGGACCAGAAGCCCGAAAAGTGTCTATTTTTAAATCTTTGGAATCAATTTTAATTTCTTTTTCAATTTCCCTTGGTAAAATAGGAAGAACTTCTACTAAAGCAAACGATGTATGCCGCAGTTTCTGGCTGGAAAAAGGAGAAATCCTGACCAACCTATGAATACCTGATTCTTTTTTTAAAAAGCCATATGCATACATACCATTAGCCTCAAAAGTTGCCTGCTTTATTCCAATTCTTCCATCCGGACCGCCCGGCTCGCCAAAAGACTGATGAAGAATCTTTGTTTTAAAACCCTGCTCCTGACAGTACCTTTCATACATGCGCAGAAGCATTGTTGTCCAGTCCTGAGCATCAACTCCGCCTGCTCCAGAATAAATAGTAATCAATGCTGATGCTTTATCATATTTTCCTGAAAGAAAAATCCGAAATTCTTCTTTTTCTATTTTCTTTTCTAAGTCCTTCTCTTTTTTCTCTAATTCCTCTTCTAATTTTTCATCTTTTTCTGATAAGATGCTGATCTCTTTTAAATCTTTTAATTCCTGTTTGAGCTTGTCAAATTTTTCTAAATTTTCTTTTATATCACTCAATTTCTGTGTTATTCCAGAAGCTTTTTCTTTATCATCCCAAAAATTCGGCTTCTGGACCTCCTTTTCCAATTCCTTTAATTTTTTCTGTTTGTCGTCTAATTCAAAGACAGTCCTCAATTTTGAGGAGTCTATTTTGTAAATATTTGATTTTTTCTGTCATTTCCTTCATAATATTCTTAGTTTAACTTATTTTTTTACTAAAAGCCACTGATCCGATGGTGAGAGTTGAACTCAGAAGACCTACCCTTTGCCAGCCCGCCACTTGCTTGAGCCGAAGGTGGGAATCGAACCCACGTTCCTACTTTACGAAAGTAGTGTTCTGCCACTGAACTATTTCGGCCTATGTTTAAATCTTACCATAACCATTCTTGCCTTACAAGCTTAAGAACATTAGCTACAATTTAATTAGTTTCCCTTAGAGAAATAATGTTTTGAGGAAATAAGAAAAAACTGCCCCTTAACAACAAACTATAAGGATAAAGAGAGTGAAAGAGAAAAAACCTGAACAAATAGAATTGAATAAAGAAAAATAACCAAGCTAATCTTGGTTTGATATATCGCTCTCTGTGTTTTGGACTTAATACCTGTCAAAGACCTGAAAGAAGGCTGGAGAATAAGTTCTAACAGGGAAGAACGGTCTAACACCAACCGATTTGTTAATATCCTTGATCAAATTTCAAAAATAGATTATATTTACAATAGATCTTTCTTTCGTTATTAAATAAAAAAAGGAGGTAAAATGGACAAAAGGGCAATTAGGACAAAAAAACCAAATAAGAAAAATACGCAAGCAAGAAAAGGAGCTAAAAGAAGAATCCTAAATAACCACCCCGTAACAAAGAATTAAAAAAATAATCATCAAACTAATTTCCGGAGGCAAGTGTGAAAGTTTGGCGACTGATATGTAAGCGGATTCATGAAAGTTTGTTTGATTTAGGAGAATGGGACTTTAAAATTTTTTCTTTATTTGTTTTTTGTTTCTCTTTTATCGGACTAATGATTTCTGGAATCATTGCTGGTGTTATAGCAATAGACAGAATATTAACGGAATAAAAAGGAGAAAAAATGGAGAAGGGTGAAGAAAATAAAAAAATCACTCCTCGCACCGATCCAGAACCTACGAAATTAGAAAAAGGAAGTCTCTCTGTCGGACCAAACCCAAATCTCGAAAACCCATGGAGTCATTTAATACCTATGTGGAGAAAATAAAAACAAAAGCCCTGTTTTGGACAAACCAAAACAGGGTGTTTTTTTTATAAGCGGCGGACCGGACTCGAATCCGTGATCTTCTTCTTGCCCCGTAGCAAAATTATTAAAAGCGAGAGAGGGGAATCGAACCCCCGTTTGTTCCTTGGGAAGGAACTGTTTTACCACTAAACTACTCTCGCAGAATTTGCTGCGTGGATTTGGAAGCAGACGTTCTACCACTGAACTGCCATCGTAGAAAATTACCAAAATCGTATTTTCTCCCAGATCTTCTTCCAAAAACCTTTTTTTTCTTCTACTTCTCCCAATTCCTCTTCTGGCGGTAAAACTGTAACAACTTGCTCCTCTGGCTTCTTTAAATTAAATTTCTCCCTGGCTTCTCTTTCTAAAGAAACCTCTGTTAAGGCTTGGGAAACTCCTGCGCGAAGCTCCTGATTTCTTTTTTCAATTCTCTCAACCTCTTCTTTTAATTGCTCCATTTGTTTTTTAATATCTGAACGCTTTTTCCGGATTTTCCAATTAGAAACAGAAAAAGTAGTTATTGAAAAAATTGTTAAAACTAATAAAAAAATATAAAAAAATAATCTTCCTGATTTTTTCCTCTTTTTAATTTTCTTAAGTTTTGCTATCATTAAATTGGATATTGTATAATAGATATTGGTATCTAAAAATATGTCAAAATTCAACCCAAAGAAAATCGCAAAAATTATCTGGATTGTTTTAATCTCTATGGTTGTTGTTAGTATGCTTGTTCTCTCTTTGGCTCCTCTCTTCAGATAATAAGAAAATCCCTTCCTTTTTGCAATGTTTTAATTATTTCCTAAACACCCTGAGAAATGCCTCAGCAGGGATATTGACTTTGCCGAGGCTTTTTAATTTCTTTTTGCCTTTTTTCTGTTTTTCCAAAAGTTTTCTTTTGCGAGTATAATCTCCGCCGTATAAATGACCAGTAACATCTTTTCTTTTGGCGCAAATATTCTCCCTGGCAATTATTTTTCCGCCAATTACTGCTTGTAAGGCAACAGTAAAAAGCTGTGGCGGAATAATATACTTTAATTTTTTAACTAACGCTCTTCCTTCTTCTTGTGCTCTATCTTTTGGAATAATTTTGGAAAAAGCTTCAACTTTTTCTCCAGCCACAAGAATATCAAGCTTTATTAAATCAGCTTTCTGCCAACCTGAAACTTCGTAATTCATTGAGGCAAATCCAGAACTAACATTTTTTAATAAATCGTAAAAAGGACCTGTCTGATTTGGTTTTTTTATTATAATTTCTCTTAATGGGGCCTGGTATTCTATTACCGTTCTGTCAACGCCTAAAACCCGTGTGTTTTTGTAAACACCTCCTATTTGTTCTAAAAGTTTCATTATTGAACCAAGATATTTGTTCGGAGTAACGACTTCTATCTTTGTCCATGGTTCTTTAATCCATTCAAATAGGTTTTTGTCCAATAGATCCTCAGCTTTATAAATTTCTTTTTCTTTTTTTCCCCTTCCCTTTAGTTTATAGACAACATTTGGACTGGTTATTATCAATTCTATATTATATTCTCTTTTTAATCTTTCAACCACAATTTCCATGTGAAGCATTCCTAAAAAACCTGTTTTAAATCCCATGCCTAAGGCAGAAGAGCTCTCAACTTCAAAAATTAAAGAAGCATCGTTTAGTTTTAATTTATTTAGTGAATCTTTTAATTTGTTAAAATCAGCATCCTTGGATGTGTATAAACTAGCCCATACCATTGGTTGTGGTTCTTTGTACCCAGGCAAAGCGTGGACATTTGAAGTTGTAATAGTGTCCCCAACGCGGCACAAACTCACATCTTTCAAGCCAGTAGCAACATAACCAATTTCGCCTGCCTGTAAAGCCTCTTTTTTAAATAATTGGGGGTTGAAAACGCCTACTTGTAAAACTTCTGATTTGGCTTTTGAAGCTATTGCCAAAATTTCATCTCCCTTTTTAATCTTTCCATCAACTACTCTTACAAAAAGAATAACTCCTTTATAAAGATCATAAATTGAATCAAAAATTAGAGCTCGAAAAGGAGAATCTAACATGCCAGAAGGTGAAGGAATTTTCTTAATTATTTGCCCCAAAACTTTTTCAACATTTTCTCCTGTTTTGGCTGAAACTTTGAGTAGAACTCCGTTATCGTGGAGAATATCCCTTATTTCTTTTTCGGTTTCATCAACTTGGGCAGTTGCTAAGTCAATTTTATTAATAACCGGGATAATTTTTAAATTCTGCTCCAAAGCCAAATGCAAATTAGCCAAAGTTTGGGCTTGAACTCCCTGACTGGCGTCAACCAAAAGAACCGCCCCCTCAACAGCAGCCAAACTCCGCGAAACTTCATAAGAAAAATCCACATGGCCTGGCGTGTCAATTAGATTTAAAACATAATCATTGTATTCCATTCTAACGGGTTGGAGTTTGATAGTAATCCCCTTTTCCTGCTCCAAGTCCATCATATCCAGATATTGAGCATGCATTTTTTTCTTTTCAACTGTACCAGTTAATTCCAAAAAACGGTCAGCCAAGGTTGACTTCCCTGCATCAATATGGCTTATAATTGAGAAATTACGGATTTTTTCTTGTTCCATAAAAGTTGCCCAGAAGGATACGCTTAATAGATTTAACTTCTGATAAACCCAAAAAATGAGCTAAAACAAGATAAACAGCAACGCCAACGATACCAGCGATTGCTGTTTGGATAAAAACCCCGCTAAAAGTCTGCATATTCACAAATGGAGCAATGAACTGACGGATTAAATAAGCAAAAATTCCCATTAAAATAGAAGCAATAATTATTTTCTTCAAAGACTGGCATATTTCTTTGCCGGGCCAAAACTCTTGTATTTTCTTTTTCAAAATTAAATAAAGCAGAATGAATTGGAATATAGCGGACAAAGATAAAGCCAAGGCAAGACCAACAACTCGAATGTCAAAAATAGATTTAAGTTTTAGTAATTCTACGGCAAATTTTTGAAAAATATTACTAAAACTAAAGAGCCAAACAAAGAAAAAAGCTAAAACAATATTTAAAACCATTGAACTTATACTAATAATAGTTGGCGTTTTGGTATCCTGAAAAGAGAAAAAGGCTCTGGCTAAAAGAGGTATTAAGGCAGCAGCAAAAATACCCAAAGAAAAAAACCCGAGAGAGGCAGCGGTCAACCTTGTCTCCCGCCAACCGAATTTACCAGTCCCCAAAACTAAACGAACTAGCTGGGCCCGTAATAAAAAAATTAAAACACTAGCTGGGATTATAAAGAAAAGGATTTTTCTAAAAGTTGCTGAAAAATTATTTAAAAATTCTTTTTTTTGTCCGTTAGCCCAAGTTTTAGAAAGAATAGGAAATGAAGCAATTGCAAAAGAAACGCCAATCAGGCCAATTGGAAACCACTGAAGATTATTAGAAAAATTAAAAATAGAAATACTGCCAATGCTTAAAGTTGAAGCAATGGCAGTAATTACCACGAGATTAACATGGTAAGATGCTTGGCTGATTGTTCTGGGAACCATTAGAACAAATATCTTTTTTAAACCAGGCATTTTTAAATTAAAAATGGTTTTGTATATAAAGCCGGAATTAATCGCGGCCGGCACCTGAATTAACAAATGCATTAAAGCGCCTAAAATTACTCCGTAAGCCAAGCCAAAGATTCCAAAAATAGGAACAAAAAACAAAATCCCGATAATAATGCCGAGATTGTATAAAATCGGTGCCAAGCTGTAAGCCAAGAATCTGTTGAAATAATGCAATATGCTGGAAAAGATGCTGGAAAGACCAAACAAGACCGGGCTTAAAAACATTATTCGGGTTAGACCAACTGTTAAAGCTTTATTAGCTTGATTAAAACCAGGGGCAATAATTTTAATAAGCTGGGGTGTAAAAATCGCCAATACTCCGCAGGTCAAAATCAAGAGAATTAAGAAAGAATTTAAAACATTACTTGTTAATTGCCATGCTTTTTCTCGGTCTTTGTTAAAATATTCTGCAAAGACCGGCAAAAAAGAAGCTGTAATACCTCCGACAATTAAAATGCCAAAAACAAAATCAGGAATTCTAAAAGCGGCAAAATAAACATCAAGGCTCTCCCCTGCTCCAAATTGGCCAGCTAAAAGCCGGTCTCTTATTAAACCTAAAAGCCGGCTGATTAAAACAGAGATTCCAATTAAAACAGCTGCCCAGCCAATACTTTTTGTTTGCGAATTGAAAAATTTTTCTAAGTTCATTTTAAGACCTCTCTCAAAATAATAATTTATACGAAAAATGACTTTTTGAGAGGTCTACTTAATTTTAATATCTTTATAAACATTTTACAAATTAATAACAACGAGGTCGGACCTCGTTGTTATTAATAACTCGAACAAATAATAAGCCGGATTCTGTAGCCAACTGCGAAGCAATTGGTAATGGTCATCTATCTAGGCTAAGAATTGCTTCTTAGCTCAAGCGATCCACTTTTTCCTAAAAGACACAAGCTTTCTGCCTTTTAGGTTTGATCTTGCACTCAGTAAGGATTTAGCCGTTTCAATCCTGCATTACTGTAGGAATGCCCCGTCATTCAACGGGACCCTTGCGCTTTCGCGCCTCGGCGTCTCTGTTCGCACCTCGCCCGCCTAAATATGAAATTTTTGGCGAGGACGGCCGTTAGCCGCTACTTTTTTAGACCGAAAATATTTTCGGAATGAGTGTCCGGACTTTCCTCCCCGCCAAAAATTTCATATTTTTAGTAGGGCGACCATCTCTCTATCCGAGCTATTATAAGTATAGCAAAACAAAAAGACTTTGTCAAATAAAATAGGGGTTCCATAATAGAATGAAACCCTCTTGAAAACTTAGAAAAGAGATTGGTTTTTTTCCTCGTTGTCCAATGCCTGATTAACTAATTTATCAGCCTGTTTATTGTATTCACGAGGCACAGATGTAAACTTTACTTTTTTGAAATTAAGCATTAAGTTCCATATTTTTAAAAACAAAAGTTGGAGATTTTCTTCTTTTATTTGGTACTCGTGATTAAGGTGTTTTACTACTAATTCTGAATCTGTTCTAATTTCAATTTCCATGTCTTGAGCTTTCTTTTTACCAAACAAAGCCTTAATCTTTTTCAACGCCCAAATAACAGCCTGATATTCAGCCTGATTATTAGTTGCCTCACCTATTGTCTCACTATATCCTTTAATTTCTTCGCCTTTTTGATTACTAATAACCACACCGATACCTGCCGGACCAGGATTTCCTCTAGAACCGCCATCAGTATAAACTATTAATTTGTTTTCATTTTTTGTTGTCATTTTAAGTTTTTAATTAAGCATTGTTTAAATTTCTCTAAATTTTCATTCTTTAATCTAAAACCGGCAGCAGGGGCATGGCCCCCATATGTTATTAAATATTTCTTGCATTTAGTCATAAGTTTTACTGCGTCTACATTTTTCGGTGTCCGAACCGAACCCTGGCTCTCATTTTCCATTCTGCAATAAATAAAAATTGGTTTTGAGTGTTTATTGTAAATCCTTGAAGCAATTGCTCCCACCAAAAACGGCTGCCACGAAGAATCTCCCTCAAAAATAACGGGCTCTTCTGGGTTTTTGAAAATTCGCCCTTCAACTTCTTCTGTTATTTCCTTAATTCTAAAGCCCTTCTGCCGCCCCTGTTCTAAAAGTTTTTCAATCAAAACATCAGCTTTTTGTTTGTCTATACTAGTTAAAATTAAATAGGCTTGATTTAAGTTATCTTTAGTTGGTTCTGATATATTAATAGTAGAGATAATTCTCTGCGCTATTTCATTAATAGAGGCGTTTTTTGCCCAGTCCATTTCAAAAAATACTTTCAATCCGGGTCGTAAAGTTGTTTGGAGAGAAGCCAAGCCCTTGATAATAAACTCCTGATTATCTTCTTCTCTTGGCATCATATCAGCAATAGTTGCCAATGCAACAAGTTCAAGAAAATTATTATTAAGCGCCTTGGAAAGCTTTTCCCCTAATATTTCCTGCGACAGCTTGTAAGCTATACCAACTGTAGCTAATTTCTTAAACGGATATTTATCTCCTTTTTGCAATGGGTCAATAATAATTGAGGCTTGGGGCAGTTTGCCTCCCAATATCTGGTGATGGTCAATAATTATTACTTCAAAACCAAATTTTTTAGCAAGCTTTATTTCGTCAAAATTAGTTATTCCGCAATCCATGACAATCAATAAAGCTTTTCCGTATTCTGAAATACGCTCCAGGGCTTTTTTATTTATTCCGTAACCATCTTTGTTCCTGTCTGGAAAATAGCAAATAATACCTTCAGCGCCCAAATTCATTAAAGTTTCTTTCAAAATAATAACCGAGCTAACACCATCCATGTCAACATCTCCAAAAAGGATTATTTTCTCTTTATTTTCAACTGCTTTTTTAATTCTTTTAGAAACTTTTTTTAAGTTTTTGATTTGCATTTTATTTTAAAGCTTCTATCCCCGGCAGTTTCTCTCCGGACAAAAAGGCTAACATTGCTCCGCCGCCGGTTGAAATATGGTTGAATTTTTTCTCCAATCCATATTTATAAATTGCCTCAATGGTTTCTCCCCCGCCAGCAACCTTAAATGCTATTTTATTTTCAGCTATTGCCTTTGCAATTTTTTTTGTTCCTTTTTCAAATCTTTTATCTTCAAACATACCAATTGGACCATTCCAGATAATTGTTCTCGATTTTTTAATAATTTTAACAAACTCTTTAATAGCTTTTGGTCCAATGTCAAAATTCTTTATATTGTCTTCAGGAAGCAGCAGTTTTTCAATGTGACTCCTCTTTGCGGAGGCACATTGAAGTTTTGGGTCATAGGCTATTTTTCCGCCAATAAGCAAATAGTCAGCTTTTTTTAAAAAAGCATCAATTGCTTTTGTCTTTGTTTCAATTTTAGCTCCGCCAATAACTGCTGTCAAAGGTCTTTCCGGCTCTTCTAAGCTCCGGGAAAGGATATTAATCTCTTTTTCCAACAAAAATCCTGCCCCTGATGGCAGAATTTTCGGAATACCAATAACTGAAGCATGCTTGCGATGGCAAACTCCAAAAGCATTATTAATATAAATATCAGATAAGCTAGCTAATTGCCTGACAAATTGTTCATTGTTTTCTTTTTCTCCTTCATGAAACCGCAGATTTTCCAAAAGGATTACTTCACTGGATTTCATTTTCTTAATTTCTTTTTTTATTTCCTTTCCAATACAATCTGGCAAAAATTTAACTTTTTGCTTTAGAAATCTTTCTAATTTTTTCGCAATTGGTTTTAAACTAAGCCAAGACGCAGTCCCCACTTTTCGCTCGAAAAGTGGGGACTGCGTCTGTGGATTGCCTAAATGGCTAATTAAAATTACCGTTGCTTTATTTTCAATTAAATATTTAATAGTGGGCAAGCCAGCCCTTATCCGAAAATCATTTAAAATTTCCCCTTTTTTGTTCAGGGGAACATTGAAATCACAGCGAACTAAAATTCTTTTGTTTTTGATATCTAAATCGCGGATGGTTTTCATAAACTGATTGATTTATAGGACAAGAGAACCTCGCCCATGCATTTAATTCGACTCTGTTTCTGATTTTTCGTCAAATTCCTTTTTGACGAGCGCCTCCTGAAGTACCTTCCGTAGATTTCCAACATCAACTGATTTTCTCTCACGCTGGTGTTTTGAATTAGAAAAAGGGACTGGTTCTTTTCCGATAGCCTCTTTTAAAGAAATTTCTGACGAAGAAGCAAACGAGGGAACCTCCTCACTATGATTTGTAGGCGATGGAATCTTTTCCCTGTCCCCTGTTTTAATTTTTTTAAGGCAGGACTTGCAATAAATTGGCCTTTTGGGATCTGGTTCAAAAACCACTTTAATATCTTTTCCGCAATTAGAGCATCTGGCATCATGCAGAAGGGTTTGTTCTATTTTCTGAGCTGATTCTGTCTGCTCTAATACTCCTGTCCAACGGGATATCTTTTCTTCAACAATTTTCCTGGGAGTACTGTATCTTTCCCTAGAAACACTAATAATCTTTTCACGGCTTGAAGATTCAGACTTAACCATAGGCAGAAGCGTTTTAGCTGAAAATGGCCTGCCGGCTATGCCGTCAATTAGCAACTTTAAATAAATATTGTATTTGCCAAGATTAACAATATCGGTTGCATAAAATTCCGGAGAAAATTCTTTTTCCAAAAATTCAGCGTCTTCTGCCCCTACCCTAAAAGAAACTAATGTGCCTACGTTGCCGAAAACCGAATCCCTGACTGTTTCTTCCATTTGAGCAATATACTGATGAGTCAAAATAAGGGCCAATCGGTATTTTCTGGCTTCAGAAAGAATATTAGTAAATGATTCGGTAGCAAAGTTCTGGAATTCGTCAACGTAAAGAAAGAAATCTTTCCTTTTTTCTTCCGGTATATCAACTCTTTGCATCGCAGCCAGCTGAATCTTAGTTATCAGAAGAGCTCCCAAAAGACGAGAATTATCTTCTCCCATTTTTCCTTTTGACAAATTGATAATCAAGATTTTTTTCTCGTCCATTACTTCCCGCATATCAATGGATGACCTGACCTGACCAATAATATTTCTTACCAAAGGAACAGAGATAAACTGACCCACTTTGTTTTGAATAGCAGCGGTAGCTTCAACTTCATAGCGCTGCGTATATCGGGCAAATTCCTGCGTCCAAAAAGTCTTAATTACTGGATCGGTAATTTTATCAACAACTTTTTTCCTATATTCAATATCAGCAAGCATCCTATTAACGCCTAAAAGAGTGGAGCCAGGATATTCCAACAAAGCCAAAATACAATTATTTAAAATATACTCCATTCTGGCAGACCAAACATCAGGCCATATTTTCTTAAACACGCCCATCAATCCGCCTGCCACCAAATGCCGATGCTCAACATCCACTTTTTCCATTATGTTAAAAGAAATAGGATAATCTAAATCGGCCGGGTTAATATATATAACATCATTAATCCGTTCTGCCGGGATAAAATCAAGAAGATGTTCTGCCGCTTCTCCATGAGGATCAACAAAACCAATGCCGTGGCCATTTTGAATGTCCTGAATAGCCATATTCTCAAGAAGAACTGTTTTTCCCATGCCGGTTTTTCCCACAACATACATATGCCGGCGTCTGTCATCGGTTTTTATGCCAAACCGCTTTCGGATATTTCTATATGTAGTTTCTGCAAATAATGTTATATCGTTCATAGATATTAATATAAAATATTAAAAATAAGAACCTTTCGTCGCTTCGCTCCTCAAGAACCTTGATTTTTATGTTTTTGTTTTTTATCTTTGGTTTTTTTATCTTAGGATTGCTCCGTAGGCAAACCTGGCGGCGCCTCCACTTTCTTGGCTTCTACTCTTGGAACGTTCGGAGCCGGAGCCACTGCCCTGCCTGGGAAATGGAAAAAAGAAGCTAATTCTTCGGTGTTTAAAACAAAAGTTCCGCCAGAACTTGGAAATAATGGACTTACCCTATGAATATATCTGCTGAAAATCTTCCTTTTCTTTAAGTAAAGCCTTCTTTTCATAAATGGCGGGTAATGAACGGTGGTTTTGGTTTTTGACCACGGCTTTAACCCATTAAGATTAAGAGTGCTGAATTGATTAAAAAAGCCCAAAGGTATTTTTACATTCGGCTTAAAGAAAATATCCCTTTTGGCTAAATAAAGAAATCTAATGTTTGTTTCAAATCCAAATTTCTTAATTTTATTTTCAATTCCAGAAACTACTTCTCTTTCGCCGGATGTAAGCATCATTTCTGGATAAAACATCTTTGGTTCTTCTTCTGGCATTCCGCCGGCCGGCTTTCCGCTGATTACAATATTGGCTGCCTCCTGAATTATCGACTTTGGCGCTGGCTTTTTATTTCTCTTAACCAGTTTATCTATCTCTTTCTTCCCCTGTTCTACCCAATCATTCTCTGCCGGGCTGATTGGTTTAATAACAAACTGAACCCAAAGCTGTTCTCCGTCCTTAATTTTTGCCATACCTTCCAGCAAACTGGCTAAGGGGTCTACTCTTTTTTCTTCTTTTGCTTCGCTCTTTTCCTCAAACTCTTTATGGGTTCTTATTGGATAAATATCTTCCTTGAATTGCTGGTAATCCGTTCCCCAAATCTCCCAGTCTTTATTTGGAATATTTAAAGGAATTCTCTTGGTATAATCTTCTGCCTCAAAAATCTCTGCCTCTGAATACTGAGAATAAATACTTGATTCAAAAAGATTGCGGAGAGCTTTCGGAATTCTGATAAAAAAATGAGCATATCCGCCAATAGAAACAATCTCACAAGAAAAAGAAAGAAGGAATTTTCCCAAAAACCATTTCTCTTTCCAGTTCGGCGCGTCATAAATCGCCCAAAAACCATAAAAAACATTTTCCATAGCCTGAATTGGTTTTAAAACTTCTTTTGGCATCTGAACTTCTAAGAGTATTCTTTCCTGCTTTTTGTCCCAAATCTCCATTCGCCACCAGCGCCAGAAAAACAAAAAGGACTTGTAAAGTAAAAAAGGCAGCAAAAGCCACCACCAGTTCTTAATAACGCTCCAAATTACTGCCAGAATTATAACAAAAGCCCCTTGTTCTAAAGGAATGCCTATTTTTTTAACGAACTCAATGACTATTTCTGGAGGAGTCACATTCTTTTCGCCCTCACTCGTTTTACTTAGCTCGGGCTTGAGTCAATATAAAATATTAAAGATAAAAGATAAAAAACAAATATATAAAAACGAACAAATTCAAAACATCACAACTAATCAAAGGTTTTTACATTTTTGCGTCTTTGTTTTTTATTTTTTATATTTTATTTTTGGTTTTTATTTTGTATCTTCCATCTAAATCTCTGATAAACAAATCCCTATCCTGCAAATTAGCCAAAACCGTACTCGGCCTAACCAAGCGCTGGATAAGAACCTGATTTACTATCTCTTTTCTGGTCAAAGGCTTTTTGCTTTGTTTTAAAACTTTTGAAACT
This sequence comes from uncultured Candidatus Saccharibacteria bacterium, assembly GCA_964624815.1. Classification (GTDB taxonomy): domain Bacteria; phylum Patescibacteriota; class Minisyncoccia; order Minisyncoccales; family CAZUZH01; genus CAZUZH01. The sequence goes on along the minus strand of CAZUZH010000002.1, from coordinate 19,992 downwards.
ATGTCCTTAACCACTCCTGGCTCATACCCCCACTCTTTCAAGGCGTAAATTCCACGGCCAACCAAAATAAATCTGGTGTCGCGAATAAGTTCATTATGAACAGTCTGCGGCAGGGCCTTATTATTGTTTTGCTTCAATTCAGTAATAAAATCCGCTACATCTCTAAAATGAAGAGGTTTTTTCTGGTCTTTAAAAACTATGTAAGCTTTATCTCTTATGCCCCTTGGATTAATCTCCGGCCAGTCTGGCAAACCCCAAAAACCATTAGGGCTCTGCCAGATGTTTTTTGAAACATCAAGAAAAGAAGACAAGGCCTTAATAGTAAAATTATTTGTCTCTGAAACAGCGCCCTCCTTTTGTAAAATATCAAAAAGTTCTTGTTTTGAGAGCGGGCTCTTTATTTTCTTTAATTTATCTAACAAAGAATTGATAATTTTCTCTGCTGAAGCCAAAGAACTTTCTTCAATAGACCATAAAGTATGGTAATCATTACATTCTAAACACCTTTCAAACATATCGCTCGCAGACAACAAAAAGAAAACCTGATTCTTTAATTTTTCTCCGCCTAAATCTGAAAGCAGCCTGTCCTCTTTTTTCACCCCTCCCCAGTCTTTAATATGATTTTGAAAATGATTTAGCGCATTCTCGTAGTTTGCTAAAATAGGCTTTATTTTTCTAAAACCATCAGACTCAATCTGACGAACCCTCTCCCTTGTTATATTATAACTGTTTCCAATGGTTTGAAGAGTCTCCAGGTTTTCCTTTTTTAAACCAAAACGCCGAGAAACAATATCTCTAGTTCTAGGACTAAGATCTTTAACCAAATCCAAACAAATTTGTTTGTAGTTATAGGGCATATTATGTCTTTATATCATACCGATAAATATTTGTCAACCTTGTTAGAGATATTTACCCACAGATGAAATTCTTAATTAATTTATTAAACATTCTTCCTGTTATTATTATTCTAACCTCATCAAAATCTCTAACTGGGGCAAGGATAAGCTGTGAAAAAACTCAAACCCTATTCTCTCTGTGCTAATCCATGCTGTCCGTCCTGTCACGACCCCTTAGGGACAGGAACGCACCTGTTCCCCGTCCCGTCCCCTTCCCGTCTCTCTCTCCTGTTCATACTATTTTCTCTTAATCCAGCTCACTATAATAGGACTTGCCAAAAACAGAGATGAATAAGTGCCAAAAGATATTCCTAAGATTAAAGTTAAAGAAAAATATTTCAAGGTTTCACCGCCGAAAAAGAAAATAGCAAATAATACCAAAAGGGTTGTTAAAGACGTGTTGATGGAACGAGAGAGGGTTTGTCTGATACTGATGTTTACTGTTTCCTCATAATCAGCTCCGCGGCCCCTAATTAGATTCTCCCTAATTCTATCAAAAACCACCACAGTGTTATTAATTGAATAACCAAGAATTGTTAAAAGCGCCGCAACAATAGGAACAGTAAGCTGGACCCCATAAAAATGGCCTAATACGGAAAAAACTCCCAAAGGGATTAGAACATCATGACCCAAGGCTATTAAAGACGCTATACCGTACTGCCAAGACCGAACCGGCTGCGAAACCTTGCGAAATGCCCAGGCAATATACAAGACTATTGCCAGTAGGGCTAAAAAGATTGCGATTCTGGTTTTCTTTTTTAACTCTCCACCAATTATAGGACTAATTGCTTCAAATCCGGCTGATTTTTCTTCTATTTCACCACCCTCTTTAAGTTTTTCAAGAACTTTTTCCTGGGTATCAATATCAAGGTCTTTTTCTTTAATTCGCATAATAATTCCCTTTTCCCCAACTGGCTGAATATACATTTCCTTAAATTCAAAAGAAGACAGTTTTTCTTTTACTGTTTCAATCGATGGTCTTTCGTCTTTATACCCTATTTCTAAAAGACTGCCGCCAGTAAAATCAATGCCGGGATTCAGACCGAAAATAATGATAGCAGCAATACTTGCGATGATTAGAACACCTGAGAATATAAAATATGTTTTTCTGTAGCGAGTAAAATTTGTCATAGTTAAAAATTAAAAGTCAAAAATTAAAAGCACCAGTATAAAGTTAAAAGTAAAATACTTTCTATTTAATACTGTAACTTTTGACTTTTAACTTTGGACTTTTGACTTTTCTTTTTTATCTCCACAGCCAGCGCAATCGCGCCAATCTCGTATTTTCAAACAACTGTAAAAAGGTTTTGGTAATTATAATTGCTGAAAACATGCTGAAAATAATACCTAATCCCAAGGTCATGGCAAACCCCTTAACAAAGCTGGTTCCAAAACTGAACAAAATAAAGGCAACAATCAAAGTTGTTAGATTTCCGTCTCTAATTGAAGGCCAGGCTCTTTGAAATCCTTCAGTAATGCTGGCTGAAAGACTCTTGCCTTGTTTTAATTCTTCTTTCATTCTGGAAAAAATAAGGATATTAGCGTCAACAGCCATACCAAGAGACAAAACAAAACCGCCAATACCAGCTAAGCTCAATGTCACTGGAATAAGTTTGAACAAAGATAAAATTATGCTCACATAGATTCCCAAGGAAAAAGCAGCCCATAATCCTGGTAAACGATAGAACAAGATTAAAAATATAATTACTGCTAAAAAACCAATTATTCCTGCTTTAAGGGATTTTTCTAAAGAAATCTTTCCTAAAATCGGACCAATAGTTTTCTGGGAAATTAAATTAATAGGAACTGGAAGAGCGCCGGCATTAAGGTTTCTAACTAATTCTCTGGCCGAATCAATAGTAAAATCTCCGGTAATCTGAGCCCTGCCTCCTGGAATTTCATTCTGAACAACAGGACTGGAAATTGGCAGACCGTCAATGAATATTGGCAAAGCTTTGCCAATATTTCGGCTGGTTAAGTCTTTAAAAATATCTGAACCCTGATCATTAAATTGAAGAAGAATTATAGGTTTGTTGGTTGTTTGGTCAAAACTCATTTCTGATTTTTTTAAATATTTTCCAGTCAAACCAGTATATTCAAAAGGGTCCTGATATTCCCCTTCTCCAGTTTCGGCAACTTTCTGATTGTTCTCAATAATCTCCTGATAATTTTCTTTTACTTCTCTGAATTCCAAAAATGGAGTCTCGCCTATCATTTTTATTGCCTGATTAATATCTTTGACGCCGGCTAATTCCACAATTAAGCGATAGTTAGGCGGGTTTTCCTGAACCTGAACGACCGGCTCTGTTACGCCGAAAATATTAACCCTTCTTTCAATAACATCCCGTAAGCCCTGCATTGCCTGGCTGTAATTCTTATTTTCTATTTCTAATAAATCAGCTTCATAAACCAAATGGCTTCCTCCTCTAAGGTCTAATCCTAATTTAAATGGTTTTTCCCAAAACTGTGGCAGATGCAGGGAAAATTTTGAATTCAAAAAATCCACCCCATGATTAAAATACTTTGGGTAAGCAAAATTAATACTGAAAAACGCCAGGATTATTATGAAGACCAAAGTAAAAAGCGTGTTCTTTGGCATATTTGTTTACTATACAAAATAAAAAAACTTTTGTAAAGATTGACAGAATTCTGACGGTAGAAAAAAGAAGAAAAACTAAAGAGATAAGGGGGAACAAAATGAAAACATTAATGCTTGCTGTGGGAATGATATTATTTTTTTCAACTTCTGCATATGGAGAAGGCAAGGCATCCGAAAGAGAAGAAGCTCTTATGGTTGGAGTGCTACTAATAATTTTGGGACCTGCATATCTTATCGGTAAGACTGTCTACGCACCCAGTAAAAAGTGGGTTCAATATATCAAGCGTCCTGAAATTAGATTTAGTAGTCTATTTTCGGCAATATTTTTAGGGGGTTTTATGACTCTTTTTGGGATATTTCTTCTGTTGAGAGGTTTGGGCCTTCTTTAAAGCCCAAAAACAAAAAGCCTGCGGATTCACAGCCCAGGCTCTTTTTTTTTATCAACAAATCCATTATCAACGAGGTTCCACAACCAGGTTCCACAACCATGTTCCACAACCCGATTCTACAACGAGGTCGGACCTCGTTGTGGGATTTAGAGCAAAATCGTCGCCTAGAACTTCAACGAGGTCCGACCTCGTTGATAGATTATTCTAACATAATATCTTTTATTTTAGCTATTTCTTCTTTATATTTAATCCAAGAATTTACTTCTCTTTTGCAACCAATTTTATCTCCAAAAACTTTAAGGAAAAAATCTCTCTTTGTAACGTTTGGAAAATTTTCTTTTCCCAAATAATCAGGATAGCTCGACCATTTATATTCATTTTCTAAAAATTTAACTGCTTTTTGGGGGTTTTTAATCCCCTGTTCTTTCCAGTTAAATTCTATTATCTCAAGTGGATTAGTATGAACATATACAAAATTATGTCTTAATTGCTGATCAGTTTTCACCAAAACCGCCTTAAATTTTCCTTGGAATAATGGTCCGATTCTTTTATGTTTTTTATTAAAATAATAAGAATAACCACCAAGTTTTTTAATAAAATTACTTATTCCATTATCTCTTAATTGACGAACTAAAATATGAAAGTGATTTCTCATCAAAGAAAAGGCATGAATTTCAACAAAAGGATCTTCCTGCACATAGTCTTGCAACGAGGTCGGACCTCGTTGAGACCAAAAAGCACGCATGTGCCAAGGCGCGGGCTTTTTATCATTAAAAACTAGTAAACTATTTACAAAACGGAAACGATCTTCATCGTCTAAAAAAATGTCTCTTTTTTCAATTCCTCTTTTTATGATATGATAGAATTCGTCGTTTATTAATTGTGGATTTTTTGAGGACATTATAAAATTATATCATCATTCACCAATAAATTCCACGGCGAGGTTCCACAACCATGTTCCACAACGAGGTCGGACCTCGTTGTGGGATTTAGAGCAAAATCGTCGCCTAGAACTTCAACGAGGTCCGACCTCGTTGAAAATTATTGGTTAAATAATGTACACATAATATTGACAGGATTTTTCGAGTATGATAGTGTTTGATTTATATAAGGTGGTTCAAAAAAAACAAAAAAGGAGGAAGAAAGATGTCAAGGATACTGGTAGTGGATGAAGAGAAAGAAATTGCAAACCTTGTTCACGATGTCTTAGATGCCGAAGGATACGAAGCAATAAGCATATATAATGCAAAAATCGCATTAGAGCAAATTAAAGAAAAGGACTTTGACTTGGTTATTACTGATCTTGCTATGCCGGAGATGAATGGCATAGAACTTTTTGAGGCAATACAAAAATTAGAAAAAACAATGCCGGTCATTGCTATGACTGGAAATATCCTTGACTGGAATTCTGATACATTAAGTAAATTCAACAAGGTTCTAACAAAGCCGTTTTCCAATATAAAAGAAATAGTATCAGCCGTAAAGGAGGTTTTAACTCAACCCTTAAGCGATAACGAATAAAACAAAGCGAATGTCCCGAGAAACGTTCTTGGGACATTTTTATTACAACGAGGTCCGACCTCGTTATTTTAGAACCCAGGCTCTTTTTTTATTTAAGCATACAGCACTTTTTAAACTTTTTTCCGCTGCCGCAGGGGCAGGGATCGTTGCGGCCTGGTTTTTTGCCGGGTTTTGTGCTCAGCCCAACCGCCAGCGGGGCTGGGGCATCCGGCGCCAAACGCGCGCGAAAAATCGCCTGAACAACAGATATTTCAAAGGTTGCTAAAAATTTCTGAAACATCTGATATCCTTCTTTTTTATACTCAACCAAAGGATCTTTCTGTCCGTAAGCGCGCAAACGAACACTATCCCGTAAATATTCCATATTCTCCAAATGTTCAATCCATAAACTGTCTAAAACCCGCAAACAACCAATCTTTTCAAGCTGACGCATATTTTCAGTACCCAATTCTTTTTCTTTTTTCTCATAATCTTTTTCGGAAGATCCGGATTTCTTTATAATCTCCAAAACATAATCTCGTAGCTGACCAGCCTCTGCTTTTTTCAGAATATCTTTCTTCTTTTTGTAAAAAGTCTCTCGATGGAGGCTCATCACATCATCATAATCTAAAAGATGCTTTCTTACATCAAAGTTCATTCCTTCAATATTTGCCTGAGCTTTTTCAATTATCCCTGAAATAATTTTGGCTTGTATCGGCTGGTCTTCTGGCAATTTTAATGTTTCCATCACAGATTTAACTTTATCGCCGCCAAAAATCCGCATTAAATCATCTTCCAAAGAAACAAAGAATTGGGAAGAACCAGGGTCGCCTTGACGGCCAGACCTGCCGCGAAGCTGATCATCAATCCTGCGCGCCTCATGCCTTTCTGTGCCAATCACATGCAGACCGCCTAATTCCTTAACTTTTTGAGCATCAACAGTGTTTAAGGGATTACCCCCTAAAATTATATCTACTCCCCTGCCAGCCATATTGGTAGCTACTGTTACCTTGCCGAGTTTGCCTGCCTGCGCAATAATTTCTCCTTCCTGAGCATGGTTCTTAGCATTTAAAATCTGATAAGTAATTCCTTCTTTATTCAATGACCTTCCAAGATGCTCATTTTTTTCCACCGACCTGGTTCCAATAAGAATCGGCTGGCCCTTAGTATGCCTTTTTTTAATTTCCTCAACTATAGCTTTGAGTTTCCCTTCATTGTTTTTGTAAACAAAGTCTGTTAGATTGTGACGATTCATCGGTAAATTGGTTGGCACTATTACTACATCCAAGCCATAAACCTTATGAAATTCTTCTGCTGAAGTAGCTGCTGTTCCAGTCATGCCGGCAAGCTTCTTATACTTCCTAAAATAATTCTGAAAAGAAATTGTTGCAAGAGTCATTGACTCGGGCTGAACATCTACTCCTTCTTTTGCCTCAACTGCTTGATGCAAGCCGCTTGACCAACGCCTTCCAGGCATTAATCTGCCTGTAAACTCATCAATAATAACAATCTTTCCTTCTTTCCGTCCCTGGCGAGACTCACCTTTTGGAACGATTACTACATAATCCCTGTCTTTTTTAAATAATGTTTCGGCTCTCAATGCCTGTTCTAAATGATGGAGATATTTAATGCCTTTATCTTCATAGATATTTTCTACTTTTAAAATCTTTTCAATTTTATTAATCCCCTGCTCTGTTAAAGTGACCGCTCTTGCCTTCTCGTCAATCTCGTAATCTCCTTTCTCTTTTAAGTGCGGGGTAATTTTAGCAAACTCATGATACATTTTAGGCGCTTCAACATCAGGCGCAGAAATAATCAAAGGTGTTCTAGCCTCATCAATTAAAACAGAGTCAACTTCATCAATAATTACATAATTGAAACCCCTTTGGACCATTGCTTTTAAATCATAAACCATATTGTCCCGCAGATAATCAAAACCAAACTCATGATTAGTGCCGTAAGTAATGTCAGCGCTATAAGCTTGTTTTCTGGAACAAGGCTGAAGAAAAGATTCAACTATCTTAAATCCACCGACGGTATCTCGAAATTCATCCATATCATCGTTTTTGAGATTTGTATTTTCTTGATTGTATTCCGGGTCATAAATAAAGGCTGCTTCATGTACTATACACCCCACCGATAAACCAAGCGCCTGGTATATTTGTCCCATCCAGACCGTGTCTCTTTTAGCCAAATAATCATTAACCGTAATAATATGAACACCTTTCCCGCTTAAAGCATTTAGAAATGCAGGCAGAGTAGCTGCTAAAGTTTTCCCCTCTCCTGTTTTCATTTCAGCGATTTTGCCTTGATGCAAAGCAATACCGCCAAGAAGTTGAACATCAAAGTGTCGCTGACTCAAGGTTCTTTTGGATGCTTCTCGAACCAAAGCAAAAGCATCTGGAAGAAAATCATCTAAACTTCTTCCATTTTTTATCTCCTGTTTTAATTCTTTGGTTTTTTCCTTTAACTGTTCATTAGAAAAACCCTGAAATTCCTTTTCCAGGCTATTTATTTTATCAACTAATGACTGAATTTTCTTTAAATACTTTTCATTAGCATCTCCGAAAATTTTATTCAATAAAGACATGCTATGTAGTACGGCCATGTGATATAACTTTATTTTTTATGGAAAAATTAAAGTTGCACCACCCGGCATACATTAAGATTTTACCAGAAATAGAGAAAAAGGCAATAAACCGGACATATATCAACGAGGTCCGACCTCGTTGACATCATTGGTTATTAGTAAAAAACTCCAGCCTCTGATTCCTCTTCAAAAGCTGGAGTTCTTCCTTGAGAAAGAATAGATAATAATTATTTCTTTTTCTTTCTCTTCTTGGTTGTTTTTTTCTTTTTTGTTATTTTCTTTTTCTTGACCATTTTAAATTATTGTTTTAATAAACTCTACGTGAGCTTATTAAAACAAATCAGTTAAAGATAAATTATACTCACAAATAGTCGACCGCTATCTGCTGAATTTTTTTTATCTATATTATTTAATTTTTTCACTTTAAAAAATTGTTGTCAAGTCTCTTGATTGTTAATTATCCACAATTAAATTATTTTCATCACTAACCAGTTTGCAACTATGCGCCGTTAGACAGATATAAAGCAGTAAAAACGACCAATATACATAGATGCGCAGAGGTCAAACAATAATTATTCTTAAAAATTCAGATATACTATTTCTTTTTCTAAGTTAATTTTAAATTTTTGTTTTACTTTTTCCCTTGCTAAATTTATTAATTTTTTAACATCTTCAGCTTTTGCTCCTCCAAGATTGATTATAAAATTGCAGTGTTTTTCTGAAATCTGAGCCTGACCAATTTTCTTTCCCTTAAGTCCGCATTTTTCAATTAATTGAGCGGCTTGTATGAAGTGCGGCTTGCCACGCCCTAGTTCTTTTCGGCGAACTGGGGCAGGGTTTTTAAAAACGCTTCCAGCCGATGGAAAATTGAGCGGGTGATTTATTCTTCTGTGGTCTAAGTTCTCTTTAGTTTGTTTTTCTATTTTTTCATTATCTCCTTTTCTAAGCTGAAAAACAACTGAAAGAATTATTAGGTTTCTTTTTTTCTTGAAAATGCTGTTGCGATAACTGAAATTGCATTCTTTTTTAGAATATTTTTTAATTTCTGTTTTATTATCTAAAATCTCCAGCACTTCTACTTCTTTGACTGAGTCTCCTATTGATTTAGCAAAAGCGCCGGCATTTCCCCTAAGAGCTCCTCCTATTGTCCCCGGAATCCCTGCAGCCCATTGCAGACCAGCCAAATTCAATTCAGCTGTCTTCGCAACTAAATCTTTTAACAAAGCTCCAGCTTCATAAACTATTTCAATACCTGAATCATAACTTTTGACTTTTGACTTTTTGCTTTTGACTTTTATTACTAGTCCTCTATAACTTTCATCGCTTGCCAAAACATTACTTCCTTTGCCTAAAATAAAAAAAGGCAACTTTATTGCAATTGCCGCTTCAACCGCTTTAATTAAGTCCCTTTTTGTTTGAGCTTGGAAGAAATAATCTGCTGGCCCGCCGATATTAAAACTAGTGTATTGTGCCAAAGGAATATTTTTTTGAACTCCTGGTAATAGTTTCTCTATTTTCATTATTAAAAATTGGCATTGGCCCGTTAGAAGTAAGACGCCGAAAGCATCTGCCGTTCCGCCATTGGCGGGACGGATCTTTAATGGGCCGGGAGAGTTACCCCAATTCTAAGTCTTTTGTGAGTGCTATCCTCCCGACCCAATTTTATTCTAAACCATTATAAAAAATAAGTAAAGCTGTATTCATTCTTACATTCTTACGTTTTATGTTCTTGTATTCTAGTTTTTTTGATCTCTTATCTATTTTTTATTCTTCTTATTTTTTATTTTTATTTATAATAATTTTTTAATAAAAGCAAAAGACCTTACTCGAGAGAAAGGTCTTTTGCCGACAAAGAATGGAGTTATTCACCGAAGTGAATAAATCACACTCACTATCCTTATATTAGCAAATTATGAAAAACTTGTCAACCCTGTAGAAGAATTTCGAATGGAAAATTTCAAAGAAATTTT
>CAZUZH010000002.1:0-9948 GCA_964624815.1 uncultured Candidatus Saccharibacteria bacterium | reverse complement strand
TAAGCCTGAGCAAGAAGCCAATAAGCAGCAGAAAACCTGGGACTCAAATTAACTGCTTTCGTAAGAGATTCTACTGATTTTTGCAAATTCTGTTGGGCTAAAGTCCTTAATTGCGCTTCCTGTTGTTCGTCCCGTTTTTCAGCTCTGCTCAAAGCAATAAGTGTTTGATTAATCTGGACAACTGAAGAAAGATAGGTGCGACCAATGTTAAATGGAATCTGGGCATTCTGAGGATCAAGCTCGCCAGCTTTCTGATAGTTGGAAACCGCAAACTCGTCAGCCCCTTGGGCAAAAGGAATAACATTTTCATAAATTGAACCGAGCTGTAGCCAGTTAACACTGTTTGAAGGATTAATCTGGACTGCGCTCTGAGCGGTTCTCTGGGCCGAATCAATTGCTATTGTTGCATCCTGAGTTCTGCTTTCGGCCTGTGCATTGTCTAACATAAAAATAAACACTTGTGACAAACCGCGGTAATAAACATCTTTACTTGAATCCAAAAGAATAGCTCTCTGAATTTTGTCCAAAGACTTGTTTAAATCAGGGACAGAAAAATTTGAAGCATTAATTCCCTGGCTATAATTCAGAACGGCAATGTATTTCTGAGAAATAGTGAAAAGGCCTATAATTGAACCGGCAATCAGAATAACCGCAGCCAAAAGCACAAAAAAGGCTGTTCTTGGAGAAGTAATAAAAGAAATTTCCCTGAATCGCCTAAATGAATTTTTCTCCTTTAAAGAATTTACCCAGAGCCCAGCCATCAAAAAAGCGGAAAAAGCCAAAGTAAAATTCAAAGGATAGAAAAACCAAGATACGAAGAAGAAAAATCCGCCAGCAAAACAAACCAATTGAATCCTACTTAGCGGTTTGTCATCAAACGGATGCTTTTTACTAAGATAAATCTTTAATCCTCCGTAAATAAAGAGTCCGAGCATTAGTAAAGATGAAAGAACTCCTAAAATTCCTGCTGTAAGAAGAAAGGTCGGCAAAGCAGCCCTGCCCTGATTAAAAACCAGATTAGGCCCAAAAAAAAGATTATAAGCAGGGGTCCTATAAAGCCGGTATTTGTATAGAAATGTAGCCGGCCCAGAACCAATAATAAGGTTTTTGGGTGATTCTGATAAAGTCTGCTTGGCAATATCAAAGGTCGCCTTGTAAGTCGGGCTCACTTCAATAATAGGAATATTCAGAACATTAAAAATAGGCAAACGGATAAAAATTAAAACTAAAGCTACGGCTATTATAGTTAAGGGAAGAATAAAATCTTTTAAAGGAAAAAATTCCTCGCTTCTCTCAACTAAAGATCCTGCTTTAATTATTCTCTTCGGTTTTCCAATTTTAGAAAGCTTGTCTTCTGATAAAAGATATCTGCCCATTCCCAAAACAACTATTGCCATTCCTAAAAGAACCTGTATCCAGATTGACTGAAAATTAATAATAAATATTGTTAAAAAAAGGATAACCGCCAAACCAGCCATTAAATTCTTGATTAGTCTCTTGGTAAAAATTTTACTACTTATTAGTCCGATTAAGACAACAAATGCGCCTCCTAAAAATAATCCAAAGGCTTGAACGGTGCCAACGGGATTAAAACCGGCTATATTAGAAAAACCCCATGGAAAAATATATACACCCAAAGCCCTAATCAGAAAAAGCAAAGCCATAATTCCAGAACCCGTTAGAAAGGCGCCGACAATCCAAGCAATATCTTTCTTTGATTCAACTAAATTAGAAAACAGAAAAAAGATTAAAGCATATAAAATAAGGTTGATTAAAACATCTGGCTCTGCGCCCATTCCCCAAAAACTCTGAGTTTTGGATACAGAAAAAATAGTGGAAACACCAAAAACCAAAAGAAAAAATAAAACAGCAGCACTTAATAAATTAACACCAATTTTTAATTTTCCTGTAATAACAATCTTTATCAGCCATAAAATAAGGAATAAAAGGCAAAACAGAGTTAATAAAAACTGCTTATTTGCGGCTGTTGGAAAAATTGTAAAAGGCAAAAAGAAAATTGGCAAAAGAAAAGCCAATATCAAAAAGCCGTATCTAATAATTTTATTTAAGATTTCCATGTTTTACCCATTTGGAAAGTCGTATTGATTCACTCGGTTAAATAACTTCACCAGAAACCAAGTTTCCGCAAAGCAATTATTAACCGGGTAAATATTAAACGAATTTCTGATTAATTATATTATTTATTCTATTTAATATATTATACCTCTAAAAAATATTTTTTCAATCAATGTTTTCCACACCCACTCCTTTTTGGAATTGCGCAAAAAAAAGGGACGCACCCTTTTAATATTCCAATATCTCATTTATCTTTTTTCTGGTCATAACGCCCACAAAACCAGTGCCTTTTTCCAAATTCAAGGGATAAAGAACCTCATCGGCGTATTTTTCTTGAAATCGGATAACCGCTCTTCTAGTTAGATTAAGAAAATTCCCTGTTATTAATGCCTCTGGGTAAATCTCCGGACCCTGACTCTTTAGAAAATCCTGCAGACAAAAAACTTCTGAATTATTCATTAGTCCGTAAAAAAGATCATTGTCAAACTTTTTATAAGAATCGCTGTCAGAACTTGTTATTTTACCAAGCTGATCTTTTAGTTTTTGGAGCACAAGCTCAATTTCGTTAATCTTTTCCAAAATTTCCTTTTTTGACATATCTAAAATTGGCTTTTCCAAATATTCAGGCAGAATTTCTTTTTCAGCAGAAGCAGTAGAAGCTGACCAGAAAAAAGCAATTGTTTCCTCTTCGTCTAAAAAATCAGAAATCTTTGTCTGAATTGAGGGAATAATGGTAACTGAAATAATTTCAGTGCCAAAATCTGAAATTAATATCTCTGCTTTGCTATCCTCGGAAACATCAAAAAAATCTACCGTCTGATTTCCTGATAAATCATGGATAATATATGGTATTTTAAAAACATTCTTTAAATTGCTCATAAACTCAACCTTCAAATAACCTCTCCCACCAACAAACTTGTACCAATTTCCTGCCCAGTTTTTAGTCATATTAGTAGCAACTAAAGTGCTTTCGCCTTCCAATGGAAGAAAATTAACAGATGGAGTTATACGAAAATGTTCTAAGTGCTGATTTTTATAACAATATTTTTCATCTACTGAACATTTATTAATCACCACGGTAATTGTCCAGTCGGTAAAAATCTGGGAAAAATCTTCTTCAAAACCATTTTTCTCCAAAGCATAATTTAAACTCTCAATGCCGATTTTCTCTGACTGTAAAGAATCAATTAAGACTTCTTTGCCATAATGGTCAGCCAAATATTGAATAAAAAGATTTACAACGCCGTAATCTGCGGGCATGCCCTGCCATTCGGTTAAAGAATCAGACGGCGATTTCAAAAAAGCTCTTAAACGAGATTTAAGATTGCTGGTTTCAAAATCATCATCATAACCCAAAAGAGTGGCGCTGTATTCTGCCCTGGCTTCATTCAGCCAAACATCTTCCTCTGCGTGATGTTTTTTATTCTTTTGATTAAAAGTTATTAAATGAGTAAACTCGTGTCCCAGAAACATTTTAGCGCGGTCAGAATCAACAAAGTCCGTATTTAAATAAATCATTTCTCTCTCATTGGATTCTGGAATCTGAATTTTTAGATATTCGTCTGTTGTTCTAAAATAACTACCAACTCCTTCTTTCATTGAATGAATTAAAATAGTGATTCTTTTATCTTTATCAATACCAGGATTCCATTCTGAACCAAAAATAGAAGTTAGTTCCGGATAAATATGACTGCTGAATTCTTTGTCTAAGTCGCTTATACTTTTTCTAATCTCGTTCTGCTGAAAATATTTCAAATCACTCCACCATTCTTGCTCAGCATAGAAATAAAGCTTTGAAGTAATTTTAATTAATATAGCGGAAATTTCATCTCTCTCGTCTAAATCATAATTAGATTCAATATTAAAATTCGCGCTATGTCCAACAGAAACAGCCTTTACTCCGCCTGCAAGAGCTAACAGTAATACAGAGATAAAAATGATGGATAGTTTTTTTGGAAGCATAAGAGATTTTTTATTAAATCCAAATTTCAAAGCTCAAATGTCAAATCAGGTTCAAAGCTCACTGGATAGCACGAAGAGCCAGACTCCCCGGAGGGTTGCATCCAAAACAACTAACTACTTTTTTTTGTCATTTGGATTTTGGACTTTGGATTTCCGTAAGACGGAACCATCTCCTTCAGGACTTTTATTATACTATTTTTCTGGCATCCTTGAACAGCTCCTTTAATTTTATTCAAACCCTGATTGAGTTTATCTTCCCTAACATCAGAAAGCTTGGCAATAAAAATCTTCTGACTTTGGGTGGTTATTGTTCCTTCCTCAGCGGTTAAAATCTCTTCAAACATTTTCTCTCCCGGCCTTGGTTGAGTAAAAACAATAGGAATATCTTTGTCCGGCTCAAAGCCCGACAATCTAATCAGCTCTTTAGCCAGGTCAATAATTTTAATAGGTTCACCCATATCTAAAACAAGGACTTCCCCCCCCTGTCCAATTGCTCCGGCTTGCATAACCAAAAGACAAGCTTCCGGGGTAGTCATAAAATATCTTTTCATGTTTGGATGAGTAACTTTAACCGGCCCGCCTCTTTTAATCTGCTCTTTAAAAACCTCCACAACATTGCCTTTGCTGTCTAAAACGTTTCCGAAGCGAACAGAAACAAATTTGGTTTTGCTTTTCCCGTTTTTGTTCAAGGCCTGACAAATCATCTCCCCCACTCTCTTTGTTGCCCCCATAACAGAGCTGGGATTTATTGCCTTGTCTGTAGAAACAAAAATAAGTTTTTCTGCCTTATTTTTAAAAGCGGCTTCACAGACTATTTTCGTTCCAAAAATATTATTCTTTACCGCCTCGTCGGGATGAACTTCCATTACCGGCACATGCTTATAGGCAGCGGCGTGGAAAACCACCTGTGGCTGAAACTGTGAAAAAATCCTATTGATTTTTGCTTTGTCGCAAATATCGCCAACGATTGAACTGAAATTTAATCTGGAAAATCTTTCCTTCAGCTCTTCTGAAATATTAAAAATCCCGGTTTCGTCCTGGTCAATAATGATAAGCTCAGATGGTTTAAATCTGGCGACCTGACGGCAAAGCTCTGAACCAATAGAACCAACTCCTCCTGTAATTAAAATTATTTTATCCTTAACAAAGTTTTCAATTTCTGAAAAATCAATAGAAACCAACTCCCTAACCAATAAGTCCTCTATGCGAAGTTCTTTCAGGTCTCTGATGGAAACTTGACCGCCAATAATTTCTGTCATTGAGGGAATAATTTTAATGTTTTTTAGACCTGCCTCTCTCCCTTTTTCTACTGCCTTTTTAATAATTTCTGGTCCGGCTGAGGGTAAAGCGATAATCAAAGCTTGAACATTTTTTTCCTTACTAACTTTTGGAATATCATCAATCTTTCCCAAAACTTTTAATCCGTGAATAATGACTCCCTGTTTTGAAAAATTATTATCTATAAATCCGATTGGGAAATAAATACTCTCTGTCTCGGTATTTCTAATGCTTCTCAAAATCTGTTCTCCTGCATCCCCGGCTCCGATAATTAAAGTTCTATCTTTGCCCTCGCTTATTGTTTTGTGAAAAAGCTGAAGGTAAATCCTTTTGGAAATACGGAGTCCGCCCGAAAAAATTAAAACTAGGAAAAAGCTTATGAATAAAACTGAACGGGGAAAACCTCTAAAAATTATTGCCTTCCTTACGATAAAAAGAGAAAGGCCCAGCAACAGAAAACTCAGGGTTGTTGCCTTGACCAGTGTTATCAACTCATTGGTGCTCACATAAGACCAGGAAAAAGAATAAAGCTTAAAAGAATAAAAAATGGGGACAGAAAAAACCAGCGCTAAAATAATAACAGCCTTGAGATTGCCGATATAGCCGGCAGGGATATTGCCCTCAAATCTTAAAGAATAAGCCAGAAAAACCGAAAAAATGATTAAAACAATATCAGCCAGCAAAAACCAAAGCTTTTTTCTTTTTTTAATGCTTTTATTTATCTTTTGAAAATTCACAAAGTTTATAATCCTAGAAAAATTAAAATCTCAGAGTTCACTAATTACCTGTTTCAGATTTCTTGTTATAAAATCAATCTCCTTTTCTTTCAAATCATTGTAAAAAGGCAGAACAATTATCCTGTCACTCACAAATTCAGCGATGGGAAAATCTCCCTTTTTATAACCGAAGAGTTTCTTGTAAAAAGGCTGGAGATGGATGCAGGAAAAATAATCTTTACAGCTAATTCCTTTTTTTCTTAATTTTTTTAAAATTTCATCCCGCTTTTGCCGAGTATAGTTTTTATTCAACAAAACATAATAAACAAACCAAGACCTTTTAACAATAGGGACAGAAAATGGAACGCTTATTTCTGAAACTTTACTCAACCTCTTATTATAGATATTAGCAACCTTTCTTCTTTTGGCAAGAATTTCTTTGATTCTTCTCATCTGGGCAATTCCTAAAGCGCAGTTGATTTCAGAAATTCTATAATTATAGCCTAACCTTTGATGATTCAGCCATTTACTATTTTTGTCGCGTCCTTGGTTTCTCATGCTATAACATAAATCAGCTAATTTTTTATTATTAGTAACAATCATTCCGCCTTCACCGGTGACAATTTGTTTATTGGGGTAAAATCCGAAAACTCCAGCTATTCCAAAACTACCGCATTTCCTACTCTGATATTCTGTCCCTAAGGCTTCGGCCGAGTCCTCAACCAATAAAAGCTTATGTTTCTTGGCTATTTTTTGAAGCGCTTGCCAGTCAGCAGGCTCGCCAAAAACATCAACTGCTAATATAGCTTTGGTTCTTTTAGTAATTTTTTCTTCTATTCTGCTTGGATCAATATTAAATGTTTCATGATGAATATCAACGAACACCGGCCTTGCCCCTTCAAACAAAATACAATTTGAAGAAGAAATAAAAGAAAAAGGCGTGGTAATAATCTCGTCTCCTTTTTCAATTCCCAACGACCGAATTATTAAATGCAAAGCGCTGGTTCCGCTATTCACGGCCACTGCGTATTTTACTCCGACAAAATCAGCAATTCTTTTTTCAAACTCTTTCAACTTCGGACCCAAACTCAAAATCGGGGTTTTCAAAACCTCTAATACTGCTTTTCTTTCCAAATCCGTGATATCCGGCTTTGCTAATGGGATTTTTTTCATGCTTCTTGTTTCTTGTTTCTCCATTATAGCAGATTTAAATATTTTATCAAAAAATAAAATAAAAAGGGCAGCGGTCATCCACTGCCCAAGAATAGAATTTCTTACCTCCTTTTTAGTTCTTCTAACCATCTCATTACTATTTTGAAACTTTCTTTTGACTCCGCCAGTTTTGTAAAATCTTTATCGTGAACTTCAATAAGAATACTTAAATCATGCTTTTCTGAATATTTCAGAAAATAGCCAAGAAGTTCCTTGAAGACTCTTTCTCCGATTCTTCCTTTCCCGGGAATTACTCCCTCTTCAACCAAACTAATGAAAGGCTGCCAAATATTGACAGTATCACTAAGATGGATATGCCCAAGGCCCCTGCCCAGTTTCTTTGTTTTCTCCAGCAGTTGGGAGGAATCATATACCTGGGCAAGATGACAAACATCAATGGTGGCAAAGATATTTTTCTCCGGAGCTACAATTTCACGGAAATCATAAGGGTCAACAAAGCAGAATTCGTAAAGCATTTCTCTGGGATCAAGAACAGTATCAGCAGTAAGGCAGTAAGGAACATTTTCTATACATATCTTTTGGGGCGGATGAACTTCTCTAATTAATCTTTCCAAGTCCTTTTTTACCTTTGCCATAGATGCCTTTTTAATTTTTACCAAATCATTCCGGTTCGTTGTTTTTGCCTCGTCAAACGAAAGAAATAAATGAGCATGAATATTTATTAATTCTGCTCCTATCGCATTAGCCAGTTCAACCGTCTTAACAAGATTTTGGAAACCTTGTTCCGAAGCAAAAAAATTTTTCTTAGACCCTTTTTTAAGTTCAATCGGTCCGTGAAGAGAAAGAAAAACCGATTTTGGTAATTTCTTCAATTCTGAAATACCAGATTCAAAAACAGACGGATTAGAAAAATCATTCATACTAACTCTAGCCTCAAGACCAAAAGGATATTCAGTTCTCACATATTTTTTAAGAAGCGCGATTTTTGACTTAATTTGTCTTTTATCATTCAATGAACAGGGAGTCATCAATCTCATTCTCTTATTCTCCTTTTTTGAAGGTGCTATTTTTTCTTTTTTTGCATTGTATACCATAATTAAAAGGTTATCAATATTATTCCGATTATTACTGAAATCGCTTGAAAGGAATAAGAAATCAAAAGGGTTTTTTGGGTTGAAAATCCTTTTTGGAGAAAGCGGTCGTAAAAGTGAGAACGGTCGCCTAATAAAATTGACTTGCCTTTTAACAATCTTCTGATATTTGTGAAAACTCCGTCCCAGACCGGCACTCCCACAATAAAAACTGGTCCCAAAATACTCCAAATATTATAGGGCTTGGAAAAAAGCATTGCCAAGACGGATAAAACAAATCCTAAGAAATAAGCGCCGGAATCGCCCATAAAAATCTTGGCCGGCGGAAAATTAAAAATTAAAAAGCCGAAAACCGCGCCTAATAAAATTAAAGAAAGGATTAAAGCGAAATTATTTCCAAAAATTAGACTTAAAGCAATAAAACCTATTAAAGAAATTAAAACCAATCCCCCGGCCAATCCGTCCATTCCGTCCTGGTAATTTACCCCATTAATAAAAACAAAAATATAAAGAAAAGCTAAAATGAGAGTCAAAATAACATTGGGTATAAAATCAACCATTATTCCAGAAGAAAATAAAATAGAACCTACTATTAAGGGAAACGAAATTAAAAGCGAAAATTTTAACTTAGGCTTTATGTTTGAAATATGCTTCCATTTTAAATCGTCCCAGAATCCAAACAAAAAAATAATTAAAGAACTTGAAATAATAGCTGAAATTTTACAAATAAAACTTGGGTCATAAAAAGCAAAAACTAAAATTCCGGCAATAAAAGCAATCATTATCGCTAAACCGCCGAAAATGGAAATCGGATTTTTATGAATTTTTAATTCATCTCCCTCAGCAATATCAAAAATTCTTTTCTTTTCAGCGTATTTTTTCAAAATCGGAATTAGAATTAAAGAGATTAAAAATGGTAATAAAAAATAAACAATCATAATCTTGTGCACATCCTGTGCACGACCCGTCCGTGCACATCCTGTGCACGGACGGGTCGTGCACACTTATTATTTAACATGGTAAATATAAACTCGGGAGATCTGATTTCCGTGGACTTTTATTTTTTTCACAAACTCAAACCCGTTTTTTTCATAGAATTTAATTGCTGACTTTAGATTTTCGCCAACAATAACTTTAAAACCCTGGATTTTTCTTTTTTTCATTTCTGAAATAAATTTTTCAAGCATTTTTGCTCCAAGCCCCTGTCTTTGAAATTCCTTCTCAACAGCTATACTTAAAAGCTCTGCCTTGGGCAGTTTTTCTTTTTTGCCTCCCTTTTTAACAAAATGACCGATTTTTCTAATAGGATAAAAAAGAGTTTCCAAAATTTTTCTTAGATTTTTAAAATTAAAAGCCCGAGGCAAAAGAGCCGCCGTAGAATGAAAAAAGTATCGGCTCAGAAAATAAATGTATAATCTGTCCACATTGGTCACTCCTGAAACAAAACCAATAATCTTTCCTTTTTCTTCAACAACTAAACAAAAACTATAAGGGGAACTGATAATAGATGAGTAAAGTTTGGTTAAAAATGGCTTTTTCAAAGAACTTAAAAATCCCTGTTTTATTTCCTTTTTATGAATCTCAGCTATTTGCTGAGCTTCATCTTTTTTGGCTAGGTAAATATTCATACTCTTTATTTATTCTATCAAAAA
>CAZUZH010000001.1:0-66194 GCA_964624815.1 uncultured Candidatus Saccharibacteria bacterium | reverse complement strand
TTTGAGCTTCCAGTCCAATGTTATATTCGCAGAGAGAACACTAAACTTGACCTATTCTTTACCTTCTAAAGCTTATGATAGTTCGTATCCTGCTGGGCTTGCCCCTAAATTTTGAGTGTTATATAATTCTACTCCAATTTAAAAAAGGCTGTCAAATCAGCCTCAACTGTGGATAAGTCCGAGCAAGCAGAAGATAGCAAGGATACTGCCGCCTATGCTCTCGGAAGTTTCACTATGATATATAAATAGTATATTTTTTGTTCTATTCCAAATCAATTTTTCTATCAGATTAGACGGTGGGAGACGGCTTGAAAAGAAAATATCATTTCTCGCCGAACCCGGTAGTAACCACAGTTACTTTTATTTCTCCTTTTTTTAAATTTTTATCATAAACTGCTCCGAAAATTACCTGTGCCCGGGAATGAAGTTTTTTAGTAATAATTTTAGCGATTTTTTCTACTTCTAACAAAGATAAATCCTCGCCACCGCTTACGTTAAACAAAACTCCTCTTCCGCCCTCAATTGAAAAATCAAGTAAGGGAGAATTAATAGCCAAATTAGCTGCCTCTTCTGCTCTGTTCTCACCCTTAGCTCTTCCCATACCAAGAAGAGCGGGTCCGGCATCTTTCATAATTGTCTGAACATCAGCAAAATCAACATTAATAATTCCTGGCTGAACAATTAAATCAGAAATACCTTGAACTGCCTGACGAAGAATTTCGTCGCACATCCAAAAAGCATTATTTAAAGGAACTTTCTCGTCAACTATTTTCAACAGCTTATCGTTGGAAATCACCAGCAAAGTATCTGTTTTGTCTTTTAAGTCTGTCAAGCCTTTGCTGGCAATGGCCTTACGTTGACTTCCTTCAAAAGAAAAAGGTCTTGTTACCACAGCAATAGTTAAAGCTCCTAAACTCCTTGCTAATTCAGCAACAGCAGGACCAGCCCCCGTGCCTGTTCCGCCTCCAGCGCCATAGGTAACAAAAATCATATCTGTGCCCTTTAAGAGCTGAGAAATTTCTGCTTTCTGCTCTTCTGCCGCCCTTCTGCCAATATCCGGGTTCATGCCAGAACCCAAACCGCGCGTCAAATCCTGACCAATCCTTATCTTGCGATGAGCTCTGGTTTTCTGAAGATCCTGAACATCAGTATTTACTGCCACCAGTTCCACGCCTTTAATATTGCAGCTCATCATTCTGGAAACAGCGTTTGATCCTGAACCCCCAACCCCCACTACCTTAATCTTGGTTGCGTTTTTCATGGTATAAATATCCTGAACATCCTCCTTGCCCAGTTAAGTATTCCTCTTTGAGAAAACCCTCCATGCGCTTCTGTCAAGTCCCTGCCCTGAAAAACAAGGCCGGAAACAGCAGCAAAACACGGGTCCTCTTTCAATCCCTCTAAATTCTGAGGTACACCTATTCTACACGGAAGCTTTAGTTCGGCTTTGGCTAATTCAACCATCTTTGAAAGTTTTACTCCTCCACCCGTCAAAACCACTCCAGCCGGAAGAAGACCTGCTCTGGAAATCTTTTTTAATTCTTTATTGGTCTCATCAAAAATTTCAGAAACCCTGGCTTCAATAATATTATTAAGTTTTTTATGTGAGAAAACCATAGAACGCTCCTCCTCGCTTTCCAAAATACTACTTACGTTAAAATTGATATTCTTCTTTGAATTTTTATTAAAAATACAAGTTCCGAATTCCCTCTTTATATTCTCGGCCGTATCAACATCGGTCCGAAGACCAATTGCAATGTCATTAGTAATATGTCCTGAGCCGAATGGGAAAACGGCTGCATGAACTAAATTTCCTTCTTCAAAAACAGCTAAGTCTGACGTGCCGGCGCCAATGTCCAAAATCGCCACTCCCAACTCTTTTTGCCTAGGCGTTAAAACAGCCATGGCAGAAGCTAAAACTGATGGCATTATTTCCCCTATTGTAACACCAGAATCTAAAACAGCTCTGGTCAAATTCCGCATATAAGGAGAGAACCCGCAGACTGCCAGAATCCTTGCCTCAAGTCTAATGCCTGTCATGTCCAATGGCTCTTTAATTCCTTTCTCTCCATCAATAATAAATTCCTGTGGAAAAATATCTAGAATTTCTTTGTTGGACGGTAAAGAAATTGTCTGGGCAGCTTGAATCACTCTATCAATATCCTCTTGGGAAATTCTCTGGTCAGCCCTGGAAACAGCGACAGCTCCATGAGAATCAGTAATAAAAATATGGGCGCCGCCCACATTAACAAAAATATTATTAATTTTCTGATTGGTGAAAGCTTGAGCCTTGGCAAGTGTTGAATAAATGATTTTTGAAACCGCATCAACATCAACAACTACCCCCTTTCTAACCCCAAAAGAAGGTTCAATAAGTTGAATTAAAACCTCGGAGACTTGCTCTCCTTTTGTATTTTTGACAACCAACAGTTTTATACTCTCTGTCCCTACGTCTAAACCTGCAATGATTGATGGTTTTGACATAAGCGCTTTGCTTAATTAAAAATTAAAAGTCAAAAATTAAAAATACCAGTATAAAGTTAAAAGTAAAATATGAAATAAAATACTTTATATTTAATACTGCGACTTTTAACTTTGGACTTTAGACTTTTAACTTTATTATATTACTTGCGAAAGATAATATTCTTGTTTCTCCTCCATTTCCTTTTCCGCCTCCCTGTCTCCCTCATGCTCGTATCCCAAAAGATGGAGAACTCCGTGAATTAAAATCCGGGCTAATTCTTTTTCAAAACTTGAATTATATTTCTTGGCATTCTTTTTAACTTCCCGCAGACAAATAACTAATTCCCCCAAACCTGGAAATTTTTTTGTTGGACCAACTCTAAATTTTTCAAAAGATACTTTTGATTCAGAAAAAGCTAAAATATCAGTGACTCGATTTTTTCCCCTATACTTTTTGTTTAACACTCTTATTCGTCCTTGTCCAACAAAAGCAAGAGAAACATCACCTCGTTTTTTTTCTTTTTCTAAAATATTCTCAATAATAACTTTTATTTTTTTCTCATCAATTTCTACAGTTGTTAGGTTATTAATTTCAATCATAAGTATAAGAAAAGAGTTTACCTCCTCCCGCCCGGCTGCAGGCGGGCGTGAGGAGAAACTGCAATTTATGCAGTTAAACTCTACTCTTGACAAACAGCGAAGAAATAGAAACTACAAATTATTTTTATTGTATAATATAAAATATCTTTTCGGCTTTTATCACGCTTTCCTCTTCAAAAATTCCCTTTACCGTAAAGGGCCAAGGTGGGCCATCCCAATTTTTAAGTAATGAGTGAAATTCAGAAAAGGTGAAATGCTCTTTTTCCCAGTCTGGTTCTGCCGTGCTATAAAACTTTGTAGAATCACTAGTTATTACTTTTATCTTCTTCCCTTCGGTTTGAGTGAGCCCCTCAAATGTTTTATTTATTAAATCAAAACTATCAATGTTAGGAAACATTCCTATACTTACAACCTCATCACCTTCTGAGGGAAAAATTTCTTCTCCTTCTGAAAGTTTTATTCCCCCTTTCTGTCCTCCTAAATACTGCCAAGAATACTGCCAAGCTAAAAATACTCCGCCAATGAGAATAATAACAATAATTAGAATACCAATTTTAGAAAAAGCTTGATTAATCATAAATTTTAACTTTTATTAATTTATATCCCTTCAACCTTTAATCCATTGGATGTTTACTATCTAACCGACTATTAGTGTTCCAAAGTTTTAGATAATTATTCTTTTAATCGTTTGTTTAAGTAATTAACTGATTGGGAAGAAAAGTAATTCTTTATTTCATTGATGATTTTTTTCTTTTCTCTCAAATTTTTTGCCAGCAAAACAGGGGCAACTTCGTCTAAATCTTTAAGGGACTTACAGCTTTCGCTCCAAAAAGTTCCCTCTTCCAATTTTACTCCAAATTTTCTTTCAACTAATCCCAAAAGTTGTTTAATTTTATACCTCTTTTTAAATAATAAAAAATATAAATCAACTAAATCTTTTGGATCGTTTCTATCAAAAAGAGCTATTACTTTATTAACAGCAATATCTTCTAAAGAATCTATAGAAATTCCCTGCCATTTTTTTCGGGGCTTAATTTTGGGATGTTCATAAAAAACGAACTCAATTCTCAATTTTTCTTTGTTGTGAAGGAAAAACTCCCAACGGTCAAAAACTTTTTCTTCTTCTATTTTAGTTAATTTAAGTTGTTTCTTGAATTTTCGAACAACACCAATTATTTGATTGTAACTAAATGGCTTATCGCTGAAAAAATCAATGTCTTTTGATTTGCGATGATGCAAATACAAAGCAGAAAGCAAAGTACCTCCGGTCCAATAAAATTTATTTTTAAGGCGGGATTTAGAAAATAAATCCAAAACCTTTTTTTGAATAGGAGTAATTTCAGCCATATTTTTTGAAATATAACTCCAACATTATTTTTTTACCCGGGTCTAATCTTCTTTTTAGTTTTCTGAAATATTTCTTTATTATTTCTTTCTTTAATCCTCTCCAATCATTATAATTTATTTTTCTTTCTAAAAACCAAAGCCATTGCCCTTCGGTTTTAGGCCTCCAATTTTTAGGCAGGTTATAATCCCAAATATATTTTTTATTAAGTTTCATTTTAGTATTTTTTCTAAAATTTTAATTGTTGATTCTTTTTCTGCCAAGATTTTATGATAATAATTCTCTAACGATTTGGCTTACTATTTTTCCATCGGCTTTGCCTTTAACTTTGGGCATTAGTTCTGCCATTACTTTACCTGTGTCTTTGGACTCGGAAGCGCCTACTTTGTTGATAGCCTCCTGGGATAATTTTTTTATTTCCTGTTCCGGCATCTGCTCAGGTAGATATTTCTGAAGAATTTCTAATTCTTTTTTCTCTTTCTCTGCTAATTCTGTTCTCTCACCTTTTTCAAAAGCTAAAATCGCCTCTTTTCTTTTTTTAGCTTCTGAGGAAATAATTTCCATTGTTTCTTCATCATCAAGCTGGCTTTTTTCAATTAATTCTTGCTCTTTCAAATCCTCTTCCTCTTTACTTAATTTTGCCCTTTTTTCCTTTTCTTTATTCAAAATCGCTGCATTAAGCATGCGCAAAGTTGTCCTCTCTAATTCTCTTTTCTCCTTTATGGCAAAATTAAGGTCTTTTTGTATTCTTGTTTTTAACACGTTTTGGTTGCGAAATAATTAGCTTTTATTGACTTTTTTCCATCTTTTGTCTCTTTTGGTACTCTTTTTTTCTTTTGTCTTTTCTTATGGCAGCTTTCTTTTTGGCTAAAGCAGACTTAGGTCTCTTTCTAAATCGATTATCTCTGGCTCGTCTTAAAACCCCGCTCTGGCGAACTGCCCTAGAAAAGCGGCGAATAACATTTTGAGAATTTTCTCTTTCTTGTTTTTTTACTTCAATAGGCAAGTTAATAAATTTTTAATTTTCAAGGCTCAATTTACAATAAATTTTCAATGATACAATTTTCAAACTTTTATTTATAAACAAGGGTTTGAAAATTGAAAATTGAGTCATTCAATGAAAATTGAAAATTGAAAATTGAAAATTGGGGTTAAGTGTCTAAAAAACTAGATAGTCACGCTTTCTTTACCGCTAAGTAAATGTAAATGAATATGATCAACCATCTGTCCTCCTCCTCTGCCAACATTAAAAATAAGCCTATATCCTTTTTCTGAAACTCCCTGATCTTGCGCAATATTTTTAGCTGTTAAAATCAATCCTCCGATTAATTCTCTGTCTTTGGAATCTAAATGAGCCACCGATGTAATATGCTTTTTTGGAACAATTAAAATGTGCAAAGAAGCCTTAGGCTTAATATCTTTAAAAGCAATAAAACTGTCATCTTCATAAACAATATCTGACGGTATTTGTTTATTAATTATTTTACAGAACAGACAAGGCATAATGAAAATTTCTAATTATTCTAATTAATCTAATTGACCTAATCAATGCCAAAATCCCAATACACAATGACCAAAACTATTTAGACATTAGACATTTCGTCATTGGGATTCTTGCCCCGTTAGAAATCTTTGATTTTCTAACGGGGTGAAATTATACTAATTAGAATAATTAGGTTAATTGGTCATTTTCTCAGCTTTCTCTTCATTACCTCCACAATTTTATCCAATTTCACTATTTCCTGTTTCCCTGTATCCATTCTTCTGACAATAATCGTTCTTTCTATAGCCTCTTTCTGTCCAAGAATCAAAGTATATTTTACTCCCAGTTTATCAGCTGTCTTTAACTGGGCCTTTAAGGAATCCCTTCCAAAAGATTCAGCCACTCTTATCTTATTTTTGCGGAATTCTTCAAAAAGCTTTAAACTTTTTCTTTTTGCCAAACCACCAAGCTGAGCTAAGTAAATTTTAGCAATTGCTGCGTCTTTTTCTTTTTTACTGTCTTTCTCTTTCATTAATTCTATAATTCTCTCTATGCCTGCAGCTCCGCCGCAAGCTGGAGCTTCCTTCCCGCCCAAAGTCTTTATTAATGCATCATATCTGCCTCCCCCTACCAATGCTCCGAGATTTTTTTTCTCATTATAATCTTTATTATTAGAAAGAAAAGTATCTTCAGCTCTACTGCTTATTTCAAAAACTGTTTTAGTATAATAATCAAGACCGCGAACCAAATAAGGATTAAGATTGTAGGGTATTTCCAGCTCATCCAAAAATTCCAAAACCTCTCTAAAATGTGTATTACACTCCTGACAAAGATGGTCAATAATCTGAGGCGCTTGAGCTTTGATTCTCCGGCACTTTTCTTCCTTGCAATCCAAGATTCTGAAGGGATTTTCCCGAATTCTTCTTCGGCAGTCAGCACATAAAGATTGTTGACGAGAGCGGAAATAGCTCACTAAAAGTTTTTTATAATATGGCCTGCATTGAGAATCTCCAATGCTGTTTATCTCAACTAATAAATTTTTAATCTTTAGCTCTTTTAAAATATTGAAGAAAATCTGAATAAGCTGAGCATCAGCTGCTGAACTTTTCTCTCCCAAAATTTCTAAACCGAATTGATGAAACTGACGATACCGTCCGGCCTGCGGCCTCTCGTATCTAAAAAATGGTCCGAAATACCAAAGCTTTATGGGCGACGGAAGGCTTGCCATGCCTTGCTCAATATAGGCGCGGATAACAGAAGCAGTTCCTTCCGGACGCAAAGCCAAAAGATCTTTGCCCTTTGTGCGAAGAACATACATCTGCTTTTCAATTATCTCTGTTGTCAGTCCAATTCCTTTTGAAAAAAGTTCCGCCTGCTCCAAAGTCGGCGTGTCAATTTTCTCAAAACCATAAAAAGCAACTATCTTGTCAACGACATTATAAATCTTTTTAAAGTATTTCTGGTCTTTCGGCAAAATATCATGCATACCTGTTGGTGCTTGAAATTTTGGTTTTCTCATATTTTGTTGCTTTATTTCTTAATAAATCGGCAATTGAAATTTGGCTAATGTGTTTAGAGGCCAGGCTCTTATAAAAACTTTACCGATTATATTTTCTTTCTGAAGCGGACCCCAGCGCCTGGAATCATATGATGCTGAACGATTATCCCCTAAAACAAAATATTCGTCTTGAGACAAGGCTATTTTTATATTTCCAGGCGTTTCAATAAAATCAGAAGAAAGATAATCTTTTTCATCTAAAATTTTACCATGGAAGTTATCATGATTATAGACTATTACCTGACCATCTTTTATTTCTATTGTTTCACCTGGAAGAGCAACAACTCTTTTAATTAAATAATAAGAATTGTTTAAAGACTTGAAAACCACCACCTCTCCTCTTTGGGGATCTTGGAACCGATAAGATATTTCGTCAATGATTAAATAATCACTGTTTTGAAAGGTGGGCTCCATTGACTGACCCCGTACAATAAATGGCTGAAATAAAAAATAGCGGATTGGCAAAACAATCACAAGGGTAATTACAATAATTTTGACTAATTCCCAGATAAAGTGTATTATTTTGTTCATATTGTTCTTGGGGGACGGGATTCGAACCAGAATCAATTTAGCGGAGCGAATTCGGGCAATATTCAAGGCGCAAGCGAGAGCAGTGTATCCTCTGCGATACATAAGCGACGAGCAACGCAGAAGATTGCCCGAATTCGCCCGCCCGAAGGGAAGCGAAAGAATGGGCTAATTTCTTCGTCACTCCTCCTTGAAGTATTAGGTTCTAATACTCCTTCGTCGTCGTGCCTGGTGTTCTCTCTGCGAACATAACACTGTACTGGCCAGAGAGATTTTTTCTTCTGGCTAGGCGCGAAGAGCGCAGTGTGCCCTTAGGCACATAAGCGACGAGCAACAACGCCAGAAGGAAAAATATCCTGGCCCCTTTGGGGAAGCTCAAAATTAAGAGATCTCTGTGTTGCTCCTCCTCAATGTGCTTTTCAAGCACACTTTCGTCGTCGCTCCTTGACCTCGCTTAATTTTGAGCTTCCAGTCCAATGTTATATTCGCAGATAGAGCACTAAACTTAACCCATTCTTTCGCTTCTAAAGCTGACTCTATTTCGAATCCCGTCCCCCTTATTGTATTATATTTTTTTTAATTATGCAAGAGTGCTATAATATAATCATGACACTAATTATTGGATTAGGCAATCCGGGGAAAAAATTTGACAAGACGCGGCATAATCTTGGATTTACAATAATTGATGAATTTGCTAAGGAAAATGATTTTCTTGAATTTAAGTTTTCCAAAAAATTTAATGCTGAAATTTCTAAAAAGTTTTGGGATAGCGATGAAGTGATTTTAGCCAAACCCCAGACCTATATGAATGAATCGGGCAGGACAGTAAAGAAAATTATGTCAAATGTCAAATGTCAAATGTCAAATGTTTGGGTTGTTCACGATGATTTAGATTTAGAAATAGGCAAAATTAAAATTGTTAAAAACCGAGGTCCAGCTGGCCACAATGGAATTAAATCAATTATTGAAAACTTGGGAACAAAAGATTTTGTCCGCTTCCGAATTGGAATTAGGCCTATCGTCTCGTCGTACGAACATTACAAACTGATTGAAAAAAAATTTGTTCTCAAAAAATTCACAAGAGACGAAAAGAAAATCTTGAAGCAAACTCTCCAGAAAATAGTTAAAGCAATTGAAACAAGTTTAAGGCAGGGAATTGAAAAAGCAATGAGTGAATTTAATTAATTTCGATATCCCGTTGCTTGGCAACGGGATATCGAAAAACGGGACATTGAAACGGGATAAACAAAAAAAAGCCGAGGTAAGTTCCCTCGGCTCCTTACTTAAATAATCTCATCAATTAATCCAAATTCTTTTGCTTCTTTTGCTGAAATATATTTATCTTTTTTTTCTAGTGCCTTAATTTCCTCAAAAGATCTCCCGGTTCTTGTTACTAAAATCTTATGAACTCTCTCTTGTATTTCTCGCGACTTCTCTATTTCTTCATTAATCTTATCTTCGTCCTCCATCGGAATGCCATGGCTTCTGATTGCGTGAAGTAGAAGTTGGCTATGTTCCATAGCCACTCTTTTTTGACAAGCCTGCAATACTAAAGCTGCCATAGAGCTAGCTCTCCCATTAACTATTCCCTTTATTGGTGCCAAAGATAGTCTTATTGTGTCGTAGAGCCACAAACCTGGTTCTACGTCTCCTCCAATGCTATCAATATAAAGAATAATTTCTTTTTTGGGACGCTCATTTAAGGCATAAATAAACCCTCTTAAGATTTTCGATTTGTCTTCGTCAATCTCTCCACTAAGAATTAAGATTCTCCTTTTTATAAAATTTTTGCGATGCTTCCGTATTTCTTTCTCGCTAAAACTTTCTTTTTCAAACATCCTTTTCTCCTTTCTCTGTTCCATTTTCCATGTTCAATGATTACCTTTTGACAATGTGCTATGGTTCAATTATACTCATTTAAAATGGATTGTCAACAAATTTATACCATAACTATAAACGATAAAAATTATCCAAAACTATTGAGGCAAATTCCTGACTCGCCGGAAAAGCTCTATATCAGAGGAGAAATAAAAACTGATGAAAATTGTTTTGCGATTGTTGGAACTCGCCGATATTCCAACTACGGCAAGCAAGTTGCTCTGGAAATTGCTGGCCAATTAGCTGATGCCGGCTTAACCATTGTCAGCGGTCTGGCGCCGGGAATTGATACTTTTAGCCATCAAGCCGCAGTAGAAAATAAAAAACGAACAATGGCCGTTTTGGGAACAGGCATTGATGAAAAAAGCATTTATCCTCAATCAAATTTAAGATTATCTCAAAAAATTTTAGAAAATAACGGCTGTCTAATGTCGGAGTATCCGCCCGGCACCCGAGGCACTCAATTCACTTTTCCGCGGAGAAACAGAATTGTTTCAGGGTTATCTCTTGGCGTCTTAGTAATTGAATCTCCGCAAAAAGGAGGAAGCCTGATTACTGCTAACTATGCCCGTCTACACCAAAGAAAAATCTTTGCTATACCAGGCTCTATCTATTTTCCCAACAGCAAAGGATGTAATTATTTAATCAAAACTGGCGCCCAATTAGCTGAAAACGCTAATGATATTTTACAAGAACTAAATTTAACTTGCGCAATTCCTAAAGCCGCTCCTCAAAACGCAGCCAATAAAAATGATCGATTAATCTTACAAGTGCTAAGGCAAGAAGCTTTATCTATTGATAAAATCATTGAAAAAACAAAACTTCCTGCTCCAGAAGTCTCAAGTAGTCTCACTATATTAGAGATAAAGGGCAGGGTCAGAAATTTGGGAGGAAATACCTTCGCGCTAAAGCGCTAATTTCTAATTTTACAATTTTACCTGGATGACTCTAATCGTCAGACTCTCCGTCCCGTTAGAGGCGTTGCCTCTAACGGGACCCGTAGGGTTGCTTTAAAAATAAATTTGACAATTTTAAATTTTTCTTTTATGAATCTCGTAATAGTCGAATCACCAACAAAATCCAAGACCCTGAGAGGGTTTCTTGGAAAAAATTACCAAATTGCCGCAACTATGGGTCATATTCGTGATTTACCAAAAGGTGAATTGGGAATAGATTTTGGAAATAACTTCAAACCTAAATATGTTGTTCCGCTTAAAGCCAGAAAAAATGTAAATATTTTGAAAAAAGCATTAGAAAAAACAGAAACAGTTATCTTGGCTACTGACGAGGATAGAGAGGGTGAAGCAATAGCCTGGCATCTTACCAAAGCCTTAGGACTTGGGAAGCACCAAACACCAAACACCAAACCCTATCAAAGGATAGTGTTTCACGAAATTACTAAACAGGCGATTAAGGAAGCTGTGAAAAAGCCAAGGGAAATTGATATGAATTTGGTTGATGCACAGCAAGCTCGGAGAGTCTTGGATAGAATTGTTGGATACAAGCTTTCACCTTTCTTATGGAAAAAGGTTGTCAAAGGACTTTCTGCCGGCAGGGTCCAGTCAGTGACTGTCCGTTTAGTAGTTGAAAGAGAAAAAGAAATTAAGAACTTCAAAGCGCAGGAATACTGGTCAATTGAAGCCTTGCTTCAATCGCGCGAAACTGACGCAAAGCAAGAATTTAAAGCTTTACTGATAAAAAAAGATGGAAAAACAATTCCCAAGCTTGGAATTAAAAACAAAAAAGAGGCTGAGGAAATTGTTAAAGATTTGGACAAAACAGAATATAAGATTTCAAATGTTGAAAAAAAAGAAGTAAAAAGAAATCCATTGCCTCCTTTTACTACTAGTACCCTTCAACAGGAATCATGGAAAAAACTCCGATTTCCAGCTAAAATGACAATGAGCTTAGCACAGCAGCTTTATGAAAGAGGACATATCACTTATCACAGGACAGATTCTTTGAATCTTTCTGATTTAGCTCTTTTCGGGGCTAAAAAATTTATCTTTGAAAACTATGGAAAAGAATACTGGGCTGGATTTCTGAGAAAATACAAGGCTAAAGGCAGGGCCCAGGAAGCCCACGAAGCAATTAGACCAACTTATCCTGACCGTATTCCAGACCAATTGAAAATTAAGGCCCCGAAGCAATCCCTTCGGGATGCTACTGGGCAGGAAAAACTAGACAGCAGGCAATTTAAGCTTTATGATTTAATATGGAGAAGATTTACAGCATCTCAAATGGCTCAAGCTGTTTTTGACTCCACTGCAATAAATATTGAAGCCGATAACTATACTTTTCGGGCCACGGGCCAAATTTTAAAATTTGACGGATTTCTGAAAATCTTTCCCATAAAGTTTCAGGAAGCAGAATTGCCTTTACTGAAAGAAAATGAAATATTAGAACTGCTCAAACTTATTCCTTCCCAGCACTTTACCCAGCCTGCTCCGAGATACAGTGAGGCGACCCTGATTAAGGCTTTGGAGCAAAATGATATTGGTCGTCCATCAACTTATGCTCCGACTCTTTCCACCATTCAAACAAGAAATTATGTTGAAAAAAATGAGAATAAAAAATTCCAGCCAACAGAAATTGGTGAAATTGTTAATGACCTTTTAGTTAAACATTTCCCAAAAATTGTTAATATTAAATTTACAGCTAATATGGAAAAAGATTTAGACAAAATTTCTCAAGGCAAAGAAAAATGGCAGCCGATTGTCCGAAAGTTTTATGAGCCTTTTGCTAAAAATCTTGAAAAGAAATATGAAGAGGTTTCTAAAAAAGGCATTATTAAAGAAACTGAAAAAAAATGCCCCAAGTGCGGAGCAAAACTTGTCATTCGGCTTGGCAGATTTGGCAAATTCTACGCCTGTCCAAAGTTTCCTGAATGCAAATACACTGAACCATTAGAGAAACAAACTCTTGGAATAAAATGCCCTAAGTGCGGTCAAGGCGAAATTACTGAAAAGAAAACTAAAAAAGGAAAAATATTTTATGCCTGCAACCAATATCCAAAATGCGATTTTGCTTTGTGGGACAAACCCCTGCCTGGCCGGCAGGCAGGAACTGGAGAAAATTGCCCAAAATGCGGCTCTTTGCTTGTGGAATCCGGTAAAAAAATCAAATGCAGCAATAAAGAATGCGATTTTGTGAAGTAATATGATTACATATAACAAAAACCCCGCGATCTGCGCGGGGTTTTTGTTATATGACTTTTTACCTTAAAATTTGAATAAGCTGACTTAAAAGCTGTATAATTCTTTGCTGAGTGATAGCGATTTTTTGTTTAATTTTTTCAATAGTTGTTTTCTCTTGGCTTAATGATGATATTGGAATCAATACTTCTTCCTGCGATGCCAAAACTTCAAATTCATCAGTGTCGGAAAATAAAACATCTCCTTGCTCATTAAGAAAACTGGCGTAAATTCTGAAGCTTCCGGCTTCTTCGGCGATGTAGTTCCGGATATTCAAGATATGTTTAAGATTTACGGTTTCGCCAGGTTGAATCGTTCTTGATGCCCCGTCTATTGCTACAAGCCTATAATCCTGCCAGCTGTTGCTGTCTATTAATTTTTGAACCTTCATTAACAAATAGCCTGAAAGAGCCGTATTGCCAGTGTTTTTAAGGACTGATTCTGGCGCTAATCCTAAAACATTGATGTTAAAGGATACAGAAGAGACGCTTCCTGATTCGTCTTGGGCAAAAATAGTTGTTCTATAAGAGCCTTCTTGATTAATTTCCGGAGTCCAATGAAAAACATTACTCTGAAGCGTTGCTCCTTCTGGCAATGGCTTTATCGTGATATATGGTACTAATTTTGGCAACCCCCCATCTGGGTCATCAGCTGTAATTTTAATGGTCAAGCTCTTGCCTTCATAAATAGATTTGTCGGGTATTTGAGTAATGACTGGAGGTTTATTTTCATAAACACTTTGAGGCTCAACATAACTCACTGTTTCTCTAAAGGTATTTTTAAGAATATCGTTGATGTAATTATAATAATCCTCATATCCATTATTTTGGGCAAAAAATAACTGAGCTTTCAATAAATCAATTACTGTTTTGTTATCAGCAGTCAAAACTTCAGTTTTTGCTCTTTTTCTTAACTCTTTAGCTGCCCAGTATTTTAATCCCAAATCTCCTGTCTTTAAAGCCACTACATATTTTTGCGGGATGCGATAATTATCTAATATATAAATAGACCTGTTGCAGGTTTCTGGTAGAAGGCCGAGATCTTGAGTATTGCTTAAATCCAAAATTTGACCAATATAAGAACGCACAGTGGAAGAACCAATCAAGGCTAATTGGTTTATTGCATAAACGGCGCTTCCATAAGATTCTCTAGAGGTCATACCGCTTCTTAGGGGATAATATCCAGAAGAGAAAAATTCCAAGAGTTCATTTTCGGGATTGCCTCCAGATAGAACAGCTAATCTGAATTTTATAGCATAAATAGCTTGTATTTCTTGGTCTTTCGCTAATCTATCTGTCTCTCTTGTTATTTGAATTTGCAGAAGTTTTAAACTCTGGTCATCGCCAATGTCAGATAACATTTTTGCCGCATTCCAGCGAATATTCACTGAAGAATCGTTTATTAATGATTCTATTCGAGTTTTCATAGCGAATTCATCAGAAATATTTTCAATAACTGATATTTTTTCTATTTCTGTTTCGTTTCCAATAAACTTCAAAACACTCAAAGCATCAGCTCTGTTGACAAAGAAGAAAGTAGAAATGATAACAATAATAAAAAGTTTAAAAATTGTATTGTTTTTCATCATTTTTTATTTTTATTATTATTTGCCAACATATTCTCCGCCAGCCGTTTGTTCACAATCATACTCTTCAGGATGATGCGGCGTTGCTATAGCATAAGTAATCTCCAACTGATTTACTTTTGGTAAAAAATCTTTAAAAATCAGCATATTTACAAAATCATTTCCACGGCTTACCTCAAAGGTAAGCGAGTTTTGTTCAAGGTCTACACATTCAGAATAAGCTTTTAAAACATTCTTAGCCTGATAAGAAAGTGAAAAATCTTCTATCCAGTAAAAAGTAACAGTAGCCATATTGGGATAAATATAACCATTTGGCACCTCTCCGAGGCCAACTATTGGTTTTTCATCTGGGATATTACTAAAAATCAAATCTTTGAAATACTGCCAATTATTTTTTGTAGCTGGAGTAATTGTAAAGCTTTTAGTAATATTAGTTTTTGGCCTAATATAAACTGAATCGTCCGACTTCAAGTCGCCTCTGAATCCGTTTTTCTGCGAAGAATCAATCTGCCAGCCCCAGGCTATTCCCATGTCTCTGTCGTAAGCAGGAAGTTTATCGGTATCAATGTCTTTTATTCCGCTCGCACTTTTATTAGCCAAAGCCCAATTATGATAAGTATGGGTTGCCTCGTGTTTAATAATATCTGTCCGAGTTAATTGATGATAATAATTATACACACTTTTGTAGGGTAAATTCAACCTTAAAATCTTTGCGCTTTGTTCTGGTTTGGCAATATAAAATGTAATCGTTCTGCCATCGGTTTCAGCTGTCACTGCCGTGCCGTATTTTTCTCCAGACTCTTTTATCTCATATGAAATATTAACGGCTTGGACCTTGCCAAAAATATCATTGTTTTTATTTAGTGCGTCAACGATAGCCGCCTTAAACCAATCAGCGCCACCGTCACATATATCTTCAGCGCCAACAATTTCACCCAACGTCTCCCCGGGCAACGGTTTTCTCCTGACTAAGTGATAGCGATAATTGCCGGCAGGATCTTTTTGTCCGATTATTTTCCGGTAATCAACCCATTGTTTTATTTCTTTAATTTCAGGTTTTTGACAAAGATTAGTTGCGTCATCTTTTGAATAAACTTTTATTTTAGCTAATTTCTGGCTCGCATATCTATAATGGATTGAAGTTAAGCCGAAGCTTAATTCCTGATTATATTTATTATCTTTGCCCTGAACCCAGAGCCAATCGTTTGATTTTGCAACTTCCGGATCTCCTAGTCGTGTTGCTCCGCTTAATCCATCATAAATTGCCGGATTGCTTAACTCTTGAAAGTATACCAAGCCGGCATATCCGCCCTTAGTAATCCTCCGAGCCCCGCTCTCGTCTATGTGGGCCTGCCAAACTCTCAGGGTTATATAAGCAACTTCCAAGTAGTCGCGAACTATTTCAGTTTTTTCCGGGTCATATTCTACCTCCATCCAATATTTTGTCCTTCCTTTCTCAAAAAATTCAGCTGGAATATCCGGCTGTTTCTCAACTGCTACCCCTATAATTGGTTCCTTATTTCCATTCTGAATTAAAATTCCACGAAGTGGTTTTTTAATTTCGGGAGGAATTTTGAGAAGATCAATAATGCTCTCAGGAATGGTTACCTGGCCTAAAGCTATCAAAGATGAAAACAACAAAATAAGCGCTAAAAGAAAACTTATCAGAAAAGGAAATCTAATTTTGTTTGATAGTAATTTTTTCTCCATAAAATAAAAGTCGGTAAAATCCGACTTATTTTAATATCACTTGTTCTCCAATGTTGTATTGAGTTTTTACTCCCTCAATCTGAATATAGCCATCTGCTTCCGGCTCCGACTCCGGCCATTGACAAGTGCTATCGCTTTCACAAATTTGACCAGAAATACAACCGCAGTACTTACAATGATTAATCAAAATTCCGTTTTGGCAGTATTTTGGTTTAGTTTGGGAGCATTCGCCGTAAACGGTGCCGTCAGAACAGGCTTGAGGAATAGGAATAATTTTTTCAATACATTGTCCATTAGAACAAACCTTGTTCTCTTGAGAACAATCTTGATAAGTAGAGCTTGTTCCATCTTCACAGACTTTTAAAACCTTTTTTAAATCAGCGGAACACTGATAAAAAGGATTTTGACATATTGGTGCGGGTTGCAAAATCTTTATATTTGCCGATAAAGAACCCTGACTTTTTATCGGAGTGCCGCTGTTGATATTGGAACCATAAATATCGGTTAATTCAATCCTTATCTCGTTTATGGAAATATTGTCCTTTAATGTGGCTGAGACTTGATACCTATAGATGCGTCCTATTGCTAAACCAATATTAGGAGATATATTAAAAATTCTGCAGCCATTAGAAGAATTTTGACCGGAATCAACTAAATAATACTCATGAATGCCCTTAGAATCTATATAATCAATAGTACAAGAGTTTTCCTCAATAAATTCTAAGAAATTATTATAATCCTGGCTTCCCAAGACTATCTGTGTTATCTTTACTCTTTCTGGAGAAATGTTTTCAATAAAAACAGGGAAGGTAATTGTGTCGCCGGGATTGGCAGAATATTCATAGGCTCCAGGGTATAAAATTTCTAAAGCAACTGTTTTATTTGCGGCCGTTAAAAAAACAGAGGCAAGAAAACTTGAAAGTTGTTTTCCAAAACTAAAAAACAAAACAACTAAAAAAGTCAACATAGCCAATCCTCCAATTAATATTTTTTTTCTTTTCTTTTTGTCCATATTAAAAATTCACTAATTTTGCAAACTATACAATTTCTTAAACTATTCTAAGTGCAAAATGTATATATTGAAAACAAAATGACAATATTATATCATTTTCTCCCCATTAAAACCATGAGTCAATACCCTCTTGTGGATAAACAAGAAGAAATCGAGGACTGTTCTTGGTTTAAATCCTTACTTCAAATATAGTCAGAAGAATTTAACTATTTATAATTTTGTAAAAATTCAACTACTTTCTCCGGATTTTTAGTTTTTTTCCTATCTATATTTTATTAAAAAATGCTATTAGAACAAAAATTGAGTAAGTAAGTATTTACAAAATCCAAATTTTTTGTTAGAATAAACTAACGCCGGAGTGGTGAAACTGCTATACACGCAGCACTCAAAATGCTGTGAGCGCAAGCTCGTGAGGGTTGGACTCCCTCCTCCGGCACAACTTTATTCTCTATTGTAGATTTTACCACAACAGAGATTTTTATTTGAAAAATTTCGGCAAAATTTTAAAAATCGTCCAGCCGGAAAAAATTCCGACCAGAGCGCCAGCCAAAATATCAGAAGGCCAGTGAAGACCCGTAAAAACTCTAGCAAAAGAAATTAAAAAACTTGAAACAAAAAACCCAATACTTATTGCTTTCCAATATTTTTGCTGAACTTTTTTCAGATAAAGAAAAACAATAATGCTTACAGCAAAATAAAAAGCAGCGTGGCCAGAAGGAAAAGATGAAGTGGAATTATGCTGTAAAAGTAGATTTACATTATTTTCAAGAAACGGTCTTGCTCTTGGCAATAACCACCTGATAGCTTCAACAATAATTAATCGCGACAAAATCACTGATGCAAAAATGTATACAATCATTTTCCAGTATTTTTTGAAATTCAAAATTAAAAACAGAAACAAAACACTTATTAAAAAATATTCAAAATATTTGGCAAAAAAAATCTCCAAAGAATCCAAGTAAATCCATTTACCAGCCAATTGATTAATTTGCTGAAATAATAAAATATCTATGTTCATGTTCTATTTTTTATAATTCTTAAAAGTTTCGGAGTTAATTTTTATAATATTCATTTTCTTTGTTTTATTATATCATCTGCCCCCAACAAAATAAAGCCTATTGAAAAATAGAAAGGTAGAAAAATTTGACATAAATAATAATATATGCTAATATCCAAAATAGCTCTTTACGGCTTTAAGATAAATTCAAGCGGAGGGAAGAAAAATGGAAAGAGTCCAAACAGTCATTGAGCTTAGTATTTTCTATGACGGCGGTTTTGAAAGAAACGGCAACCAAGCAAAGCTGAGGGCGGGCTATAAAAAGATTGCTTTTTGTCCGAGTAGAGGTCACCAATGGTCAAAGACCATCAGTAATGATTTAGTCCTAATATTCAAAAACACTTCTCGTAAGCTCTACTGTCCAGCCTGTAGTCGTCTCCTTAAAATAAAAAAGGTTGCAATTAGCGAACAAGGCTATGAAAATGAAATCAACAGAAACTGAGAAAAAAGAAATGGAAGAAATTGGTAATTTAAAAAACTTTATGCTATGATTCCCGAAACAAAGTAGTTCTATTGTAACTCATCCGAATCAAAAGCTCTGGTGCGAGACATCAGAGCTTATTTCTTTTTTTAGATTGCTTAGTCCTATTCAGTAATCTCGCGATCGCGAGATTATTTGTTTTATGTTATTATTCATTATTTTGTAAATTTTTGTCTGTTAAGAAAATCCGCGACTGCGGATTTGTTTAATATGGGTTTCATATTTCATAGCTTTCGCTATCTCAAAAGTTTTCTCATTCAATTCCAAATATTTTCTTGGAACAACTTTTCTAATTGCTTTCAAAATTGAATTGGGTTTTAAAGGAATTATTTTCTTAAAAGACGCCAAACTAATTAGATAAATACCAGTCACCACATCGCTGCCTAATTTCTCTTTGCAAATTTTAGAGCCTGGAACTGAAATTATTTTTTTTGAAAATTTCTTAAGTTCTTTTTTAATCTTTTCCAGCTCTAAAAGTTTCTCGCCGGGAATAATTTTCAAAAATTCATTAACAAGGAAAATTGTGCCTTTTGACGAATATTTCAAAGCCCTTAGAGATTCCTGCGCTTCTAATGCAATTATCAAATCGGCCTTACCCAATTGAACTAAGGGAGAAAAAATTTCTTTGCCCCAACGGATATGCACCTCAACGCTTCCGCCTCTCTGGGAAAGACCGTGAAGTTCTGATGTTCTAACTTCAAAATGCTCAAGCATTGCCGCTTCAGCTAAAATCTGGAGCAGAGTAATCAATCCTTGCCCCCCGACTCCATTTATTATTATATTAAAATCATTCATAGTTATGCCAATATGCTAATTTAATTCCAATCTACAAATTGCTAATATATGATACTATTATTATTCATATATTCGCGGCATTCTCATTTCATTCGTAGATTTACATCATGTTTTAACAAAAACACAAGGTCTCCGAGCAATAATTACCGATACTTCTTTCTTGTTCAAAAAGTCCTTAATAGTATTGATCATCTCTTTTTGATTTATTGGGTCAATCACTTTAAGATTTTTCACTCCGCAAGCTTTAACAATATTTTCAATCTTTATTCCATCTACGCCAGGATGGGGTTGATGGCCGGTCATAGCAGTAATTTCATTATTCATTACTATAATTAAAGGGTTTGATTTGTTGTAAACTGTATTTATTAAAGCAGGAATGCCGGCATGAAAAAAAGTAGAGTCGCCGATTAAAGTAATTACTTTTTGACCAGTTGCTTTTTTTATTCCGTGAGCTATGCCAACTGAAGACCCCATACAAGATAAATAATCCTGGATGTTGTGGGGCGGCAGACCAGCCAGCATATAACAGCCGATGTCTCCGCCGAAAATTACTTGTTTAGGATCAACAGCTTTTTTAATTGCTCCGAAAACAAACCAGTATGGACAACCAGGACAAAGCTGGGGAAATCTTTTTGGAAAAGGAGGCAAGCTCCTTTTGGTTAATTTTAATTTCCTCCCCGCAATTTTAGCTATGGCAGATAGAGCATCATCTGTATTTAACTCTCCTATCTCCGGAAGAACATCTTTGCCAAAAACTCGCAGTTTAGGATTTATTTCTCTGGCTAAAATTTTAACTTCTTTTTCCAACCAAGGTTCTAATTCTTCAATAACTAAAACTTTTTTTAAGTCTTTGATAAAATTTTTAATTTTCTTTTCCGGCAAAGGATAAAAAAATCCAAGCTTCAAAAGAGGCAGATTTAATTTCAATTCTTTTAAAGCCTCCATTACATATAAATAGGAAACCCCAGAAGTAATTATCCCGATTTTGGGAATCTGGAATCTGAAATTTGGAATCTGGATAATTTTGTTAATTTTATTTTTTTCAGCGAATTCTCTTATTTTTTCTATTTTTTCCAAAAGCTCTTTTTTCATTTCCAAAACGCGGGGAGGCATTGTCACGAATTGCTTTTTGTTTTTAATAAACTTGCCAGTAGAACTATTTTTTATTATTTTTCCTAATTTAACCGGCATTTTCTGATGAGCAACTCGAGTTGTTATTCTGAGCATTGTTGGAATTTTAAATTTTTTAGAAATTTCAAAACCCAACCTAACAAAATCTTTACATTCTTGAGGGTCAGAAGGTTCTAATGTCGGAATATGAGCTAGATAAGAAAAAGGTCTTGAGTTTTCTTCTGATTGAGCTGAACTGTGGCAAGAAGGATCATCTGCTACCACAATTATTGTGGGCCCCTTAACACCAGTATAAACAAAGGG
Source organism: uncultured Candidatus Saccharibacteria bacterium (assembly GCA_964624815.1). Lineage (GTDB taxonomy): Bacteria > Patescibacteriota > Minisyncoccia > Minisyncoccales > CAZUZH01 > CAZUZH01. Next base: position 45,071 of record CAZUZH010000001.1, on the reverse strand, counting down.
CAGTAACGCGTCTGAGCAAACATTTAAACCAAAATTTTTCATCGCTACAAGAGTTTTTAAATTAGAAAAGCTGGCTCCAATACTAGCCTCCAATGCAACTTTTTCATTAGCGGAGAATTCAAAATATAAACCTGCTTTTTTGGCAATCTTATAAAAAGTATTGCCGATTTCCGAAGCTGGAGTGCCGGGGTAAGTGGAAACAAACTGAACCCCGGATTCCAAAGCACCGCGGACAATTCCCTCGTTGCCCAATAAAATCATTTTTTTACCTGGTTTATTTTCTAATATGTCTTCCATAAGGGACGAACATTGAGTTAGAAGTCTAATTTTCTTGCCTAGGCAAGAAAATTAGACTTCTACAAATTTATATCACAAGGTTTATAAGTTTTCCCTGAGCAAAGATTACTTTTTTAATCTTTTTACTGCCGAGCCATTTTTTAATATTCTTACTGTCCAAAGCTGTTTTTCTGGCTTGCCCTTTGTTTATTCCGGCCTTAACTTCTATCTTATCGCGGACTTTTCCGTTAATCTGAACGATTAAATTTATTCTTTCTTCCCGAATAAGTTTTTTATTATATTCTGGCCATTTCTCTAAAAAGATGCTTTTTTTATTACCCAACCTCTCCCAAATCTCTTCGCAAAGATGCGGAGCAAGGGGCGCCAAGATTTTCAGGAAATTTTCAAAGTCTTCTTTCTTTATTTTACCATACTTCTGCCAATCATTGGAAAATTCCATCATAGCGCTTACTGCCGTATTAAACTTCATTGCCTCAATATCCTCGGAAACTTTTTTAATTGTCTTATGGAGTTGTTTTCTTAGTCCGCTAACAGAGCTCTGATTTCTACGCTGATTTGAGACTGATTTTCTAATAAATTGATTAGCCAGTTTATAGACTCTGTCTAAAAACCTCCGTATACCAACAATTCCTTTGCTGTCCCAGGAAATCATCTGGCCAAAGGGGCCCATAAACATTTCATAAATCCTTAAAGTATCAGCCCCGTATTGCTTAACTACATTATCGGGATTAATAACATTCCCTCTTGATTTTGACATTTTTACACCACCCTTTCCCAAAACCATTCCGTGAGAAGTTCTTTTTTTATATGGCTCTGGACCGCAGGATTTTGGCACTGCTCCAATGTCCCATAAAAATTTATAGATAAACCGAGAGTAGAGTAAATGCAGGGTGGTATGCTCCATGCCGCCGTTATACCAATCTACTGGTACCCAGTATTTTAATTTTTTCTGGTCAGCCAATTGTTTCCTATTTCTTGGGTCACAATAACGAAGAAAATACCAATTAGAGCCAGCCCAGTTAGGCATTGTATCTGTTTCTCTTTGCGCCAGTCCTTTGCATTTTGGGCATTTAGTTTTAACCCAGTTTTTAATTGCCGACAAAGGGGATTCGCCAGTATCAGTTGGTTTGTATTTTTTAACATCAGGCAGCTCTACTGGTAAATCTTTTTCAGTAACTGGCTGCCAGCCGCATTTTTTACAATTTATCATTGGAATTGGCTCTCCCCAATAATGCTGACGGGAAAAAACCCAGTCCCTAATTTTGTAATAAACTGCTTTCTTCCCCTTTTTCTCCTTTTCCAGCCACTGAGTCATTTTCTTCTGCGCCTCAACTGAAGTCATATTACTAAACTGCCCGGAGTTTACTAAAACTCCATAATCAACAAAAACCTCTCTGCTAATATCAGACTTGCCTTTTTCCGGCTTTATAACTTCAACAATCGGCAATACATATTTTTTAGCAAAATCATAATCTCTTTCATCGTGGGCAGGCACTGCCATTATAGCACCGGTTCCATAACTCATTAAAACATAATCTGAGATATAAATTGGGATTTTCTGATTATTAAAAATATTCAAAGCATAACTGCCAGTGAAAACTCCGGTTTTTTCCTTTTCCGAGGTAATCCTTTCTAAGTCCATCTTATTTTTTGCTTCTTGAATATATTTTTGAACTTCTTTTTTCTTGTTGGATGTAGTTATTTTTTCAATTAAAGGATGCTCGGCTGATAAAACAACATAAGTCATGCCAAAAACAGTATCAATACGAGTAGTAAAAACATCCAACTTCTCTTTTGATTCTTTTTTAGAACTACCGATAAATATAGGCATTTCAAAATAAGTTCCTTCTGATCTACCAATCCATTCTTTCTGCATTATTTTCACTTGGTCTGGATAATCAACTTTTTCCAAGTCTTTAATTAATCTATCGGCGTATTTAGTAATTTTTAGCATCCATTGCTCTTTTTCTCTTTTTTCTGCTGGAGTGCCGCACCGCTCGCACTTTCCATCAACAACTTCCTCGTTAGCCAGACCAATTTTACAGCTCGGACACCAGTTAATCGCTATCTTATCTTTATAAGCCAGTCCTTTTTTGAAAAGCTGGACAAATATCCATTGGGTCCATTTGTAATATTCCGGACTGCTGGTATTTATCTCCCTGTTCCAGTTAAAAGAAAAACCCAAGCTTTTCAACTGACGTCTGAAAATAGCTGTATTCTTTTCAGTGACTTTTCTGGGATGGATTCCTGCTTTGATGGCATAGTTTTCGGTTGGCAGGCCAAAAGCGTCCCAGCCCATTGGAAAAAGAACATTATTACCTTGCATCCTTCTTTTTCTAACAACTGCATCCAAAACAGAATAAGAACGGCAGTGGCCTACATGAATGCCGTCTCCAGAAGGATAAGGAAATTCAACCAAAATATAGGATTTTGGTTTTTTGTCAAAATCTTTAGCTTGAAATAGTTTCTTCTTCTCCCAATATTTCTGCCATTTGGGTTCAATTTTTTGAGGATTATATTTCATATTAGACATTTCTTATTTTACCCTTCACCTATTTAAAAATCAACACTAGATAATAAACCTTCTGAAAATAGGTGAAGGGTTTAACTTTTTCTTTTTGATTTGTAAAACCCCTCCTTTTGCACAGGCCCTATGAGATAGCGGCTAAGCCTATCTCGCGGGGCAAGCGTGAAAAGAAGGGGGTCGTTCTATCAAAGAAGAATAAAAAAGGCAGGAAAGATGTAGAACTGGTGGGAACGCACGCCCTAAAATGGAGAAGCATCTTAGCGCGGGTTCTTCTCTTTCCTGCCATAAATAGTACTTACTTCAACGCTTCATTTATCCTTGTCCTTGTCTGAGGTCCCATATATCCTGCGCCCCAGCTTGATTCTGAATCAACTACTCCATGTTTGAGCTGAAATCTTGTTACTGCTGCCTTGGTTAATGGACCATAATAACCAGTGACTAAACCTTCGGGATATATATCAGATTCTTGTTTTTTGAGAAACTCCTGAAGGTATTTAACATCATTGTTTTTTTGTCCTATGTAAAGGGGCCGAACAAAAGAATGATCAGATGGAATTACTAAAGCCGTTGGCTTTTCAAAACCGGGAACTGATACTTCTGGTTTTCCTTGAACTTTTAACATAATGTTTAACTGGCTTGTAAGTTGAACAATTTTTTGCTGAAGTTCAGCAATCTGGGCTTTAAGATTCCCGACACTAGTTTCGATTCCCGGAGTTGGAGGAGATGGTTCTTCTTCTTTGGTTTTAGTAACAGGTGGTTGGGTGGAAGGAGTTTCGGGAATAGCTTCAGTAATCTCCTCGGTCTCGGTTGACACAACAACTACTTTGCAATCTTCAGAACAATTACATCTATTCTCTGGTGATTTACAAATATTGTCTCCGCAGTTGGTGCAATAACCAGTGGCACCACCGAGAACTTCGACGCAAAGACATTCACCTCTGTCTGTTTCCCGACAATCATCTATCTGCTTTAAACCAGAACAACATTCCTGGCCAATGCCGCTTATTCTTTCTCCTTCTCCTGTACATGGACAATCCTCAGGGCAGTTGTATCGTGTCTCTGTTTTTGAATCACAAACTCCATTACCGCATTTAGCAGTACAGATACCCATACTGCCAACCAGATTAGGATATGGAGGCGGAATTAAAGTCAATCCCTCACAACATTCTGGAGGATTAGCAATAACAGGTATTGACTCGCCTTCTTTTTTACATTTAACCTCACAATCTTCCGGGCAATTACACCGATTTTCCAAAACAGAATCACATATACCGTCGCCACAAGGGGCACAAATTGACCAACCGCCTATAATACTTATACAGATGTCGCTCGCGCTTGATAAATCACCTATTGTTTCACTGTCTGAAGCTGGTACAGACCTGCCTATTCCAATCAATCCTTCGCAGCATTGACTTCCAGGAGTTAATTCCTCGCCTTCTTTTTTGCAAGGAATTTCTTTTTTATATTCTTCACCGCACTCATCTTGATAAAAATCCCATTGTCCGCAACTATTACCGTCTGGAAAAATACACAATCCATTTTCCAAAGTATAGCCTTGTTCTACGCAATATGCAGAAGCGGGATTGGGAATAGCTAAAACACTCTGGCTGGTTATAATAATTAACGAAATTGCGACAAAAGAAACCAAAAATAAAGCCATTATTGAAATCGTTGACTTATTCTTGTTTTCTATTTTTTTAATTTGATATTTAGACATTTTTGGTCATTAATAATCTGATAGACGACTTATAATAATAAACTAAAATATGTAACTTTAAGGACTAATCTTATCTTGCTCGTTTTAAAAAGGTTTGTCAAGTAAAATTGGTAATGTATACTCCGATGCCAAGCATCGGGGATTGTCGCTTTGCGGGGTCAATTATTTTTTCTAATCTTTAAAAACTAAATAATTTTCTTGCGTTCTCTGTCGTTGTTCTTACTACTTCTTCAACTGATATGTTTTTTATCTCTGCGATTTTTTCTGCTACATATTTTACATACAAAGGTTCGTTGCGTTTGCCACGGAAAGGAATTGGGGTTAAATATGGACAATCTGTTTCAATTAGAACTTTTTCCAAAGGACTGTTTATAATAACCTTGTCATAATCACGGGCAAAAGTAATAATGCCATTCAAACCAATTAAAAATCCTAAATCAAAATATTCTTGAGCTTGGGACCAACGGCCGGAAAAACTATGAATAACTCCACGCAGATTTTTTAATTTTTGTTTTCGCTTCTTTAAAATTTCTAAAACATCCTTGTGCGCTTCCCGGCAATGAACAATAACTGGTTTGTCTATTTCGTTAGCTAATTCTAATTGATGAACAAAAACTTGCTTTTGCAATTCTATCTGTGTAGAGTGTGCGGAGGCAAGACCTCCGCAAATGTGCGGAGGCAAGGCCTCCGCACATTTCGTTGATTTCTTATTCCCTGATAAATGATAATAATCCAAGCCTATTTCGCCAATTGCTACTACTTTTGGTGACTGCGCTAATTGATAATATTTTTCTTTATCAAATTTCTCTGCTGGGCTTAAACTTCCAGATAATTCCTCTGGGTCTTTTGTTTCTTGGAGATGAATTGGATGTAAACCAATTGCCGCATATATCCCTTCAGCATATTTTTGAGCAATTTCTACTGCTTTTTTGCTTCTTTCATAATTTGAGCCAACATTAATGAACCAGACATTATTGTCTAGCGCCCGTCTTATTACTTTATCTCTATCATTTTTAAAAACAGCAAAATTAAGATGGGCATGAGTATCAATTAGCATAATTTTCGATTTCTAATTTCTAATTTCTAATTTCTAATCAAATCCCAATGACAAAATGTCTAATGTATCAATCATTTTAGTCATTGGGTATTGGGATTTAGACATTGATTAGGTTAATTAGGTTAATTAGAATAATTAGGTTAATTTGCTGTTTATATTTTAGCTGAAGTTTTAATTTTAGGCAAATAAAAAAGGCCACCCTGAAGATAGTCCATGGTGACCCATTTGGGTTTTAGGTTGTTATCTCTTTATTTCGATATCAATTTTTATCCTGCTATTCGGAATCAACTGGTTGAAAAACTATAAGCTCAGTCTTCCTTTTCCTAATTGCATCGGATTCATGATATTCTTTTTGGAGTCTTTCAACTTCTTCCTTGGTCATCAAAACCCTATCTTCATCGCTACCAAATAACGGCATGCCATTCCTCGCTACAGCTGAAAAGGACTTATCGGATTGATGTCTTATCCCTACAAGATATTTCCTTTTTTTAGCCATCACAATCCCTCCTTTCAGATTTTTGAATTGGGTTCTTATACCAACATTCTGCTATTCTTTTATGGGGTCTTTGACGAGAATCGGCCAATTGCGGGGATCTCGATGACTTTCATCGGGCGAGCAATCTCTACAATACTCATAAGTGTCTCGTTCCCAATACCATCCTCCGCCTTGAATTGGGTGTGGGTGCAAGGTCTCAGGACCCCCTTCGATAATAACTACATGCAGATGGCAAAGACGCTTGCCACACTCCTTACATCTGTACCCGGAGTTCTTCTCTTCACATGGTTCATATTGAACCTGCATTCCAGCACTTATTGGCCCTATACCAACAGTAAAAGCCTGCGTGGCCTCGCATCCTGCTGCCTCTTCTGTCATTTTTTCCCTCCTGTCTTTTGAAATTAAATTATCAAGGTTCAGTTTCTCCTTTTGCCTATACCTTACTCTAAAGAAAAAATATGTCAACTGTTTATTTGATTCCTTTCTTTTTGTTCGTTAAAATCAAGAAAAGTATAAAAATAAAAAAGGCCACCTAATTTTTTCGGTGACCGTGTTCAAAAACCTTCCTTTCAGATTTTTGAATTGGGTTTTTGTCTTTCTAAACAAGGTTGATTTATTACCGTGACATTTTCAGGCATAGCTAAATAGAAATTGGTATTGCCATCAGCCATAACTCTCACCCGATCGCCAAAAACTTCTTTTACCCATCCGTATCTAGAAAATCCGGATTTCATTCTAATTCGGACCCTGTCATCAACTTCTATTTTCTTTCCCTCGTTGTCTAATGTCATAATCCCAATCCTCCTTTTCAAAATTAAAAGAACTAATTTCTTCTAATTTGGATATTAGGTTATGTTAATATCTTTGTCAACTAATCTTAATGTAAATTAAACCCTTGGGAAAAGCGCTTGGATTTTTCCGGTTTTTAAAATTTGAGAAATTTTTTCTGAAGTTTCAGGCAAAAAAGGAGTAATGGCTTTGCCAATTTCTGAAATCAAACCTAAAAGTTCTGATAAATCTTTTTTAGCTTGTTCTGGGTTTGTTTTCACTAAATCCCATAATTTTTTCTTTTCAATAAATTTATCCGCCCAATTAATCTGTTTCCAAACTTCGTCTAAAATTTCTTTTAATTTAAATTCTTGAAAAAGTTTATCCAGATCTTTAATCCGGATTTTGCCGGCGGCGTTCGGCGCGGTGACTGGCTGAAGGCCAATTTTTTGGCTCAATCCAATCACTCGACCAACCAAGTTCCCCAAGCCATTAGCCAAATCAGCATTATATTTTTCAGTTAATTTTTGCCAGGAAATATCACCGTCTTTACCATAAGATAAAGAAGAGATTAATAAATACCTTGTTCCGTCAACACCAAACTTATCAACCATTTGTTCGGGCCAAATAACATTTCCTAAGGACTTGCTCATTTTCTGCCCGTTTATTGTGAAAAAGCCGTGAATAAACAATTTTTTTGGCAAAGATATTCCTAAGGCCAGAAGTATTCCCGGCCAAATCGTTGAATGTACCCTTAAAATATCCTTAGCCATCAATTGAACGTCTGGCGGCCATAAATCAGGTAATTTCTTACTATCGCCCTCCCAACAAAGACCAGTAAGGTAGTTCAAAAAAGCGTCTAACCAAACATAACAGGTATGCGATTTGTCAAATGGCAAAGAGATGCCCCATTGAACATTTTTTCTAGAGATAGACACATCTTGTAATTTTTCATTTTTAAAAAAGCTAATCATTTCATTTTTTCGGCTCTCGGGCTCAATAATAAAAATATTATTAATAATTTTATCTAATAATTCCTTTTGAAATTGAGACAATTTAAAAAAATAGCATTCTTCAGACATTATTTCCGGTTCCTTCTGATGCTCTGGACATTTACCATTGATAAGCTGATTTTTTGTCTTATACTGCTCACACTCAACGCAATAAAGGCCTTGATATTGACCCTTGTAAATAAACTTTTTATCCCATAATATCTGTAAAACTTTTTGAACAGCTTTCTCATGCTCCTTATCAGTGGTTCTCAAAAAACCATTATTAGAGATATTTAACTGCTGCCAAGCTTTTTTAAAACTCTCTGCTTGCTTATCACAAAACCCTTGAGGAGATTTCCCGGATTTTTCAGCTGCCTGACTAACTTTTTGACCATGTTCGTCCAGACCAGTTAAAAAAAATGTTTTATCTCCAATTAAACGGTGATAACGAGCAAAAACATCGGCTGCGATAGTCGTATAAGCATGGCCGCAATGGGCCTTATCATTAACATAATAAATTGGCGTTGTGATATAAAACTTTTTCATAATTTTACGATTTTAGTATAATATTTTATCCTTCACTTGACAATATTCTTGAAATGAATAAAATAAAATTATCAGGTCTCTCCGCGATCACCCCCCACGATCTTAACGGAGAGACAGGCGGCAAGGCCCTTTTCCAAAAGGAAGATTAGACAGTGGCTTGAGGTTATAGGGTCTTGCCGCTGTTTTTTATTTCCTAACAATCACCACAAACTCCCATTTTGATAGATGTTCTTCTATTTCCCCAATAACCTGCTTAATGTTTCCTCTATAAACTGTTTCAAACTTCTTGGTCATTCCCCGATAAACAACTATCTCCAGCTTTTTATCCATATCTTCTAACTATTTTAAGCTCTCAATAATTCTATAAGGAGATTCGTAAAAAAACAAGGTATCTTCACACAAAATTAAATCAACCCTTTTAAGGGTTTCCAATGCTCTTTCTGAAATATCTTTTAAGCTCCCAACAAGGGTGGCGACAATAAAGAGAATAGACATGGAATTTTTCAATCATCAATTAATTTATAACCCTCTTGGAGTGATTCTTTTACGAGCGGGGCAGCCACGTCTCTACTCTCTTTCCTCTTTTTCAAAAAATCCTTTAAAAAACCGAATACAATAGCAAATAAAGGAACTGCCAAAACTGCTCCTAAGAATCCCCACATCTTGGCGCCTACAACCAAAGCAATCAAAACCAGGGCTGGTGAAATTCCAATTATTTTTTTAGATACAGCTGGTGTAATAAAATTACCTTCCAACTGCTGAATAATAATAAATGCTCCGACTATAAACAGGGCTTTAGTAAAAGAACTTAAGGCGACAATAATAAAAATAATAATGCCAATAACAATTGGCCCTATTATAGGAACAAAATTAAATATAGCAGCAAGAAAAGCTAAGAAAAAAGGGTATTTTATTTGAAATATCAAAAAAGTAAGCAAGGAGGCTAATCCAACAAATAAACAGGCTATTACCCTGGTTAAAAACCAGAGGTTGACTCTTTTCTGGGTTTTTTTCCAAATGCTCAAAGCAGTAGATTCGTGTTCTTTTGGGAAAAAAAGGGCAAAACCTTCCTGAACTGATTTTTTCTCCAAAGAAAGAAAAATAGCTAATGTAATTACAAAAAGAGTTGAAAAGATTCCTCCAAAAATAACAAAGAGGGTATTAAAAACATTGGAAGCCATTTTCTCCAAAACACTGTTTATCTCTACCATAAATTGTTCAGCACTGTCAAAGCCCTGAATTTTTAAATTTTTCAAAGAAGGAATTATTTTCTCAAAATATTCGGGTAAGTTTTCTGAAAATTGCTGAATTTCCTCAGAAAACATAGGAACAATAGAATAAACAGACATACTTATTATTCCAAAAATCCCAAGATAAACAAAAATTACCGCTAAAGCTCTTGGAATTTTGAATTTCTGAAAAAAATCAATAATCGGATTAAATAAAATGGAAATTATCAATGCAAAAACAAACCAAATAATAATCTCTTTGATTGAAAAAAGAACATAAAGACAAACAACAGTAATAGCAATTTTAATAATCGTTTTCCATGTTATGTCTAATAGTTTTTCATTGTTCATAAAATTATAGTTTCAGCAACTGCTGAAACTTTTCTTTATTTTTAAACGGTCCTATCAATGCTAAATTCAGCTTCCGTTCCTGAAAAAGGTTTTTGGCAATTTTTAAAATATCATTGGCTTTTACCCTGTCAATCTTTTTAAGAATTTCCTCCGGGCTTAAAATTTCATTTTTCAAAAGCTCTTGTAAGCTGTAAAATGAAGCCTGGGCATCAGAGGACTCAAGAGATAAAGCTGTTTTCCCCTTAATAAAGTCTTTAGCTTTTTTTAATTCTTTGGGAGAAACTTTTTCTATAGAGATTTTTTTGTACTCCTCTAAAATTCCCTTAATAGATTTCTCGACTAATTTATTTGCTACACCAGCGCATGTTGCAAAATATCCAGTATCAGTATCAGCACTAACATCCGTCTTGATATAATAGGCTGCTCCCAATCTTTCTCGCACTTTAATAAACAACCTGGAACTCATCATTCCTCCTAAAATTACTCCCAAAAGATCTTGTGTATATTTTTGGGGATGAAAAATGTTATAACCCCTTACTCCAAGATAAAGATGGACCTGGTCTGTTTTTTTATAATCCAAAAGGCAGGCCGGTTTTATTTGTTTTTCAATAACATTCAGTTTTTCAATTGGCTTAGTGATATTTATTCCTTGAAATTGTTTTTTAACTTTCTCTATTGCTGATTTTTGATTTATATTACCAGCAACGCAAATAACTGTATTTTCCGCCACATACTGGTTTTTCATATAATTAGCTAATTTTTGATGATTAACGGCAGATACTGTCTTTTTGGTGCCGGCAATATCCCATCCGGCCGGCTGATCTCCATATAAAAGCTTTGTCCACAAAGTCTGAATATAGCGCGAAGGATGATCTCGATACATATTAATCTCTTCAATAATCACTCCTTTTTCTTTTTTTATTTCTTTTTCTTCTAATTTTGAGTTTAAAAAAATATCAGAGATTACGTCCAATGCTAAATCAAAATGAGATTTTTCAACTTTAGCGTAGTAGCCAGTATATTCTTCTCCGGTGAAAGCATTATAATCCCCTCCAACTCCGTCAAGAATCTCACTGATAGCCATTTTACTAGGCCTTTTCTTCGTCCCTTTAAAAAACATATGTTCTAAAAAATGAGAAATACCGTTTATTTCCTTAGTTTCGTATTTAGAGCCGGTCCCGACCAAAATCAAAGTTGTTACTGTCCTTGTATTTCTCTGTGGAACAGTAATAATCCGCAACCCGTTTTTTAAAGTTGTTTTTTTAAACATTAAATTTTTGATTGATTACCTCAATTAGTTCATTAATCTTTACTCGTTCTTGTTTCATGCTGTCGCGATCTCTGATAGTTACATCATCTTTTTCCAAACTTTCGAAATCTATCGTAATACACCATAAGGTTCCTACTTCGTCTTGGCGGCGGTAACGCCTGCCAATAGATCCGACTTCATCATATTGGCACATAAAGTGAGGCTGCAAGAGCTTATAAACTTGTTTAGCTTTTTTAACTAATTCGGGTTTGTTTTTCACCAAAGGCAGAACTGCAACTTTCAAAGGACATAAGCTTGGATGAAATTTCAAAACCACTTCTATTTCTTTGGCCGACTTAGTAGTAGCTGTTCTACCTCCTTTTATTTCAGAATAAGCATCAACCAAGAGAACCAAAGTACTGCGGTCAGCTCCTGCAGAAGTTTCAATAACATGAGGAGTATATTTTTTCTTTGTATTCTCGTCGAAATAACTTAGATCATTACCGCTGTGCTTTGAGTGATTTGATAAATCCCAATCCCCACGGTCATGAATTCCTTCGATCTCTTTCCAGCCCCAGGGAAATTTGTATTCAATGTCAACTGCTCTTTTAGCATAATGAGCCAGTTCATTTTTTTTATGCTCCCTAAATCTTAAATTTTCTTTTTTAATTCCCAAATCCAAATACCATTTCATTCTTTCTTTTTTCCAATAATCAAACCATTTTGGGGACTCTTTTGAATTTATAAAAAATTGCATCTCCATCTGCTCAAATTCTCTAGTTCTATAAGTAAAGTTTCCGGGAGTAATCTCATTACGAAAGGCTTTTCCAATCTGGGCAATACCAAAAGGAATTTTCATTCTCATTGAATTAAGAACATTCTTATAATTCATATAAATTCCCTGACAAGTTTCTGCTCTTAAGTATGTTACTGCCGCTTCATCTTCTACTGGTCCTACAAAAGTTTTCATCATCAAGTTGAATTTCTTTTCTTTTGTAAGCTCGCCTCCGCACTCCGGACACTTTAGGTTTTGAATTTTGGATTTTGGACTCGATTTGACATTTTGATTTTGGATTTTGCTTGCCCGCCGAAGCCTTAGCGAAAGCGGGAATTTTTCAATTTCGTCTTTTCGAAATCGTTTATGGCATTTTTTGCATTCAACTAACTCATCGGCAAAACCAGCTGTTAAATGACCTGAAGCTTTCCATATTTTCGGCGACATTAAAATTGCCGAATCTAATCCAACAATGTTCTTTTGTTCTCTTACCATTGTTTTCCACCATGCATGCTTGATATTATTTTTTAGTTCAACTCCTAATGGTCCATAATCATAGGAGCTTGAAAAACCGCCGTAAATTTCTGACGAAAGGAAAACAAAGCCCCGCCTTTTGGCAAGAGATACAATTTTTTCCATTAAATCTTTATTTTTATTTTGTTCTTTACTCATATTACATTAAGTATAATACTTTAAAAAGGTATTGACAACCATTTTGATGAATGATAAAATATAATTAGAATATAATGGCAGCAAAAGAAAGATTGATACAAAATCCGTCCCCCGGACCGTATCACCCCCCCAAGGGTCACATAGCTTCCACACGGCTATTGGACCTTTTACTTTCTTTTGCTGCCGCTTTTTTTATATATAAATACTATCTACGCTTATTTCACAAGCTGCCGCAGATAAAATAAGAGTAGATAAAATTTAAAATGTGACGCCGCTAAACAGCCGTCACATTAAATGTTCATTATCTTTCACAAAGGACATTTTGTTTCTGGTTTCTTAAGTCTACTGCACTCTTCCCATTGCGTCACTTATGCTGTCATCGTTCGGCAGGGTAGTATCAATTTTTCCATCACCATTTTCCAAAGAACTTTCTGTCCAGACATCTTGTCCTAAAATTACTGCATTGCTTATTAAATCAACTATTTTGCCTGATTGAGATGTATTCGGCGTTAAGGAAATTTGAAAAGCAATATTTGGATGAGGTTTATCAACTCCTGCTCCAGCCTCAACATCTCCAACATCCCAAACTATCTCCCTGCTTTGAGAATCAAAAGTAAGGTTTGCTTCTTTTGGGAAAATTTCGCCAGTTAATCGAACTTGATTTGGTAAAACTGCTTTTACTTTTACATTAGTCGTATCATTGAAATAATTCTTAACTTCCCAAATAACAACGTACTTTGTGCTTTGTCCGGCTTGCGGCGGCAACGGACCAGAATTTTCAAAAACTTCATTTTCAAAATATGCTTTCTGGGAAATTTCAAGTTTTGAATTGATTTTCGTTATAAATTCCTGCTGAACCTTGCTTAAAAAAATCTTGTTCGTAATGCTTGTATTTTTTCCTTTAGTTTCAGAAATCTGCCAATCTTCTTTCACCTTAATCCAAAATTCGACAAAACCTTCCTGCTGTGCGTCTAAAAACTGAAGCTGTGGAACCCTTTTCCAGTCCCAGATGATTGAATTGTCCCCCGAATTAAATTCTCCAGTTTCAGACCTTAAGCTTTCAAAATCCAAAACATCTCCTTCTAATTTTGCTATTAAAAACAAGTTTGTAAGCGGTTGTTCTCCGATATTTTTAAAGAAAACTTCATAACGAAGCAGTTCTCCTGGATTAGCGGTAGGTTGAGATTTGCCGTTAATCATTTGAGAAAGATATAAAGAGGGTTGGACAATTTCCATTCCCTTGGCTATTTCCTTTAATAAGACAAATTCTCCTTTCTGCCAAATGCCTAAACGAGCACGGAATATTTTCTGGTCGCCAGCCATTGCCGAAAGACTGCCAGTGATTTCAATTCTCCCTCCGTCAGCTTTATTTAAAAGCTCGACTTCCCATTCTGTTTGATTCAAAGCTCTCGGAATAGAGCTAATAAACTCAAAATCATCAGGATAATCAACTATACATCTTAAATCTGAAAGAGGGTAATCAATATTAGAAAAGTAGTTTATTCTAAAACGAAAGTCTTTGTCCGGCTCAATTTTAGATGGGAAATCCCACTCAAAAGTCAAGGGAACGAATTCAATTACAGTGGTAAAAGTAGTTTCTGAATCATAAAAAGCATTAAGATTTTTCGGCCTGTAAGTTAAAAGAGCCCGGGCTGTTTTTATTTCTTTTTCCTTGCCTAAAACTCTTGCCCTGAGCCTTAGAGTTTTCTCCTCTCCTGGATAAATATCATCTAAATCTCTCTCTATCCAAGTAGATTCTTCACTGATAGGAATAGAATTTTTGGGAAACTCAAAAATAAGTCGGGCCTCTTCAAGTCTAACATTGCCATTATTTTTATACTTTATTGTATATTCAACCTCATCTCCAGCCTCAGCTCTTTCCGGGCCAATAATTTCCAGCTTTAGAATTTCCTTTGAATAAATGTTTTTCTGGTAATACCAAAAACCGGCTATCCCTAAAATAACAGTTGAAAATATTATAAAGATGGTTAAGAATTTTCCAAAGCTCATACTAATTTTATTATACACATTTCTCAAAAATAAAAAAGGCTGCCTGATTGAGCCGGGGGGGGGTAAAATGTGACAGGGGTCACTGGAAAGGGGAGCTCAATCAGGCAGTATATAAAGAACGAAATGTTTCTTTATTTAATCTATCAATTATATAAGGTTATGTCAACCCTCACGCCTAATTTGGGTGAATGTTGCCAGAAATATGTAAAAGATAATCATCAGAAATGCTTTTTAATTTTTCTAAATGAATGGGTGATAATTTTAATTTACTTATTGTCTGCCAGTCTTTTTGAAGTAAAAGCCGTAAAATCTTAATTATCTCAACATCTATTTTTTGAAGTTTTGATTTTTCATCTATGTTATTAAAACACTTTTTACAAACAACCCCGCCCTCTTCTGGGCTCCAATAAAGTTTCTCTATCTCTAATTTTTTGCCGCACAAAACGCAATTGTAAAGCTGGGGCTGATATCCTAAAAAAGAAAAGAGGTTGTATAGAAAAACATAATAATATAACAATTGACAATTAATGATTGACAATTGACTGCTGTTTAATCTCTGGAAAGTTTCAATTAGTAAATTCCAAATATTTTCGTCTTTTTCTTGACCGCTGACTAAATTATCTAAAATTTTAGTGATTTCATAAGTAATTTTTAATTTCCTTAAATCTGTTTTTAAATTTTTAAATTCCTCTATTAAAATGGCATCGGTTAAAGTTTTATAAGTTTTTCCTTGAATAAACTCTATTTCGCTTAAACAAAAATCCCGTGCTCCAGCTCGCAGCTTTGATTTAATTTTTCTGATTGCCTTTCCCAAAATATCCAGCTTGCCGAAATCCTTGGTATAAATGGTAAATAAAAAATCGGCCTCCCCTCGTTCCTCTTTCTTTAAGATAATTCCTTTGGTACGGTAGTGAATAGCCACAGCCGTTGCTCCGCAACGGAAATCCGAAGCGCGAAGCGCTAAACCCCGTAGCATAATTCGCTATCGCTCGTTAACTACGGGGCAAGCAATATCTAAGTCTTGAATTTGCCTGCCCCGTACTCAAATCCGAAGGATTTGTAGTGTCGGGGTTTCGAATTTCTACATTCGAATTTCGAATTTATTTTGCAAAGCAAAATCATATTCCTCCGATTTTCTTCAAATATCTAATCTTTCTTTCAACGCTCCTCTTTTCTTCAAGAGTCTTACACTTTAATCTTTCTCGACTCAGCTTTTTAAGTCCATACTTAAATTCTTTTTCAGAAATATGTCCTCCGAATTTGGGCCCGAAAAGCTCTTTCTCTATCTTTACTCTCTCTTTCATAGAATATCTTCTTCCCGGAGAACCAGGAATTTGACCCGAAACTCCTTTTAGTTTCTCCCTAAAACTTATTCTAGATATTTGTTTTTTTTCATCAAAAATGCCCATATTATTTCTTTGCTTGTAAGGCAAGGTGTAAAAAGTAATCTTTGAAAAACTTTGGCAAAGTATTGTAAGAATTATCTCCCAAAAATAAATCGCAGAAAACTTCGCGCAGACGTAATATCTCTAAAAGCCGACCTCTCCATCTTTTATCATCAATTGTTAAATCAATCAACTCTAAAGCCCTCCAACATGCCTTTTTCATATCTTTTTTATCGCCTTCATTATAGCAATTAATAACGCGATTGACCTCACTGCCGATATTACCCATTTGTTCAGTGAAAGACATTTTCTGCCATCTCCCATTTGCTAAATTTTTATGGATTGGACTCATTGGAGAAGCTTATTAATAATTTGCCTTATTTTATTTTTAATCTCTGGATTTTGAATTTCCATTGAACGATTATTGTTTAAGGGCTTAATGTTGATAAAAGAATTAAACTCCAGCCATTCTTTTTTTGGTTTTGTAAAACGCATATTTATTCCCCAAAGATTCTCGCTCTGGCAATTCTCTTTTTCTATAAGCAATTCCTGTTCGTCAGAGTGAAGTTCTCCCCCTACTGCCATGATTTCTTTTTCAATATCAACCACTATTTTAATCAGATCTCCAAAACCCTGTTGGGCAATTTCTTTTAATTCCTCCTTTGTTATTTTTTCTTTTATTATTTTAATTTCCATAGTTATTACTTAATCTTTTTAATCGCTATCCAAAGTTTTTGCTGGTCAATTTTAAATTCCTGTTCAATAGCAGGTTTTTGTTTTGATTTTTTACCAAATTCAAATTTATCCGCCCGGGTTTCTTTCAGAATTAAATTTTTATTTTTCTTTATAATTTTCTCTAAATCAGGGTTGCAAGAAACCTGAACTAAAATCCTGTCTTTTGGAATATATCCAGCCCTTTTCCGCATTGTTTGAATATTCCGGATAACCTCTCTAATTATTCCTTCTTCCTTTAATTTAGGTGTGATTTTAGTATTTAATTCTATTTTCTTGCCCCCAATTATTTTCTTAACATTTACTTCTTCTTTTATTAATTCCAACATTTCATTTGGAATTTGGGATTTAGCCATTGGGATTTTGAGCATAGAAAGGGGTTGCCTTACCTTTATTCCGGCTTCGGACCGATGAGCTAAACCTATGGTTACTATCTCCCGAACCTGCTTCATTCGTTCTTCCAGTTCTTTATTAATTAATTTTTTATTTGGCTTGGGGTAATCGCAAAGGTGAACTGAATCTTTAGTCTTTAATCCTTGATAAATTTCCTCGCTAATAAATGGAGTAAATGGAGCTATTAGTTTACTTAGATTTAACAAAACATAATAAAGGGTTTGACACGCTCCTTCTTTTTCTTTGTTGTTTTCAGATTTTTGAAATCTCCGGCGAGATCGCCGAATATACCAATTAGACAAATCATCAACAAAGTCTTCAAAAAGCCTGGCTGCTTCTACCACATAATATCTATCTAAATCCTCTATCACTTGCTTACAAAGATTATGGAAACGAGAAATAATCCAGCAATCAAGCAAACTCTTAGATTCAAAACCTTTTTTAGGTTTAAAACTTTTATCACTATACCCCGTTAGAGGTTTGTTTTCTCTGCGCTTTTGCTGAAATCCATTAATCTCTAACGGGGTATAAGTAGAAAAAAATATCCAGCAGTTCCACAAGGTTCCGAAAAATCGCCGCGAAATCTCTTGAACATCTTTAATGTCAAACCTCTTAGGTTCTCCTACTGAATTTATTGTGTAAAAATAGAATCGCGCGCAGTCAGCGCCCCATTTATCAATAACATCTTTGGGCAAAACAATATTACCTTTTGATTTTGACATTTTCTGCGCCTTTGCGTCTAAAACAATTCCGTGAGAAATAACATTTTTATAGGCTGGTTCTAGTTCTAAAAGAGTAGAAACGGCCAACAAAGTATAAAACCAGCCTCTGGTCTGGTCAATGCCCTCGCATATAAAATCAGCTGGAAAATTCTTTGGCAACGGAATTGATAATTCTTTGTTTCTTGCCACGTAGTTATCCGAGCTCTGCGAGGATATAATATCGGGGTCAAAAGGATAATGCCATTGAGCATAAGGCATTGAACCAGAATCAAACCAGCAGTCAGCCACTTCGGGAATTCGCTTCATCTGCCCTCCACACTTTTCACACTTGAAAGTTATTTCATCAATATATGGCCGATGTAAATCTTTAATTTTCTTCCCGCTTAATTTTTCTAATTCTTTGATTGACTCAATAACTTTAATATTGTCGCAATACTTTTGACTTTTGACTTTTGACTTTTGACTTTTGCCGATTTGGCATTTCCAAATCGGCAAAGGCGTTCCCCAAAATCTTTCTCGGGACAAATTCCAGTCTTTAATTTCTCTTAACCATTCGCCAAAACGGCCCGCTTTTAGATAATTTGGTATCCAATTAATTTTTTTATTGTTCTCAAGCAGTTTTTTTCTCAAACTTGACATTTTAATAAACCAAGAGGTTTTAGCGTAATACAACAATGGGCTGTCGCAGCGCCAGCAAAAGGGATAGTCGTGTTCATAGTCCTCGGTATGAAAAATTAAATCTCTATTTTTTAAATCTTGAGTAATAAGCGGATCAGCTTCTTTTATAAATTTTCCATTCCAGGGATAATCTTTTGTTAACATTCTGCCCTGTTCATCTACCGTAGTAAGAACTGGTAAATTATTTTCTTTACCAGCTTTCATATCGTCTTCGCCAAAAGCCGGAGCAATATGAACAACTCCAGTGCCCTCTTTATTTGAAACAAAATCAGCTCCAATTATTTTATAAGGCGCTCTATTAGGATAAAGGGGTTTGTATTTCTTTCCGATTAAATCTTTTCCTTTAGTCTGCTCTAAAATTTCTACTCCGGCTCCCTTTTTAGATTTAGCTTTTTCTATCTCCTTTTTATAATTATCAAAGTCCTTTTTTGAAGTTATATAAATCCCATCAGAAATTCCAGGATAATTCTTTAAAGAAAATTTAACATAAACTATAGCAGGATTGACTGCTAAGGCAACATTACCGGGCAATGTCCAAGGCGTGGTGGTCCAAACCAAAATATATATTCCCGGTTCATCAGCTAATTCAAATTTAACCGTGATTGATTCTTCAGTTATTTTCTTATATCCCTGGGCGACCTCATGGGAAGAAAGCGAGGTTCCGCATCTCGGACAATAAGGAACAACCTTATAATCTTGGTATAAAAGTCCTTTTTGCCAAACCTTTTTTAAAATCCACCATAAACTCTCAATATAACCATTACTACAGGTGATATAAGCATTTTTTAAGTCAAGCCAAAAACCAATTCGTTCTGTAAATTCTTCCCATTCTTTTTTGTAAGTGAAAACACTATTTTGGCATGTTTCAATAAATTTCTTAATCCCGATTTTCTCTATGTCTTTTTTAGATTTAATTCCCAGTTTTTTTTCCGCCTCCATTTCCGTTGGCAAACCATGCGTATCCCAACCAGCCTTTCTTTCAACAGAAAAGCCCTGCATTGTCTTATAACGGAGAATTACATCTTTGAAGGCCCGGGACAAAAGATGATGAATTCCGGGCAACCCATTAGCAAAAGGCGGTCCTTCAAAAAAAACAAACCGTTTGCCTTTTTTTGTCTTTTTAAGGCTTTTTTCAAAAATCTTCTTTTCTTTCCAGAATTTTAATATTTTTTCTTCAGTTTTTGGAAAATCTATCATATTTTTATCTTATCAGATTAATCCTAATAATTCAATTTAATTTTCCCGCAGATACAGAAAAAGGAGCTTAACTCATTTTTTAAAGAAACCAATATTGGACATTTTTAGCAAACGATCGTTTGCTAAAAATGTCCAACCGCTGTACAGGACGTGATCAACATAGAATTAACTAAATAGAATTAACTAAAAAACATAGAATTAACTAAATAGAATTAACTAAAAAACATAGAATTAACTAAAACATCAAAAATAATGAAACGTCACCTTTCTGCGTTTCATTTTGCCACAAAAAAGCCCTGCGCAATCTTTATTGCCACAGGGCTTTTTTGTGGGTGGATTTCAAGTACAACTCACTTTATATTTATAATTGCTTAACTTCGCCGGTTTGGATTCTTTTTCCTTTGGGAAATTTTTCTAAAATTCCCTTTTGGGAATAACCTTTAACCTTTCCTTCCAACAGTATAAGGGGAAGCTGATGGCTGATTATAAGGATGTTTTTGTTGGAATATTTTTTATCAATATCCTGAAAAAAATCATACATTCTTTTAGTTATATCAGTATAAGTTTCTCCCTTAACAGGTTTCTTTTTCCATCTTTCTTGTTCTTTCTTAAAAACTTCTCTAAACTTATGTAATGACCCTCCGTTAAAAATTCCAGTATTATATTCTCTTAATCTTTTGTCCGGTTTTGGCTTAATGCCTATTTCTTTTCCGACAATCTCGGCCGTCTGTTTTGTCCTTAAAAGATCGGAGGTGAAAATTAAATCAACCCCGTTAGAGATTTGCCCTCTACGCGTTTTATTTTTGTTCCCGTAATCTCTAACAGGGTCAACTTTCTTATCTTTTAATTTCAAACCCGCTTCTCTTGCTTCTTGTTTCCCTTTTTTAGTTAAAGGATTAATAAATTTTTCCGGCCAGCAAGAACTTATCATTTTTTGATTGGATAAAGCTTCCCCGTGCCGCAAAAGAAAATAATTATTATTCATGTTACATTTTTTCCGGGGCCGAGATACCCATTAAATATAAAATGTTTTTTAAAACGATTTTTGTTGCCATTACTAAATTAAGTCGGGCTTGAGTTTTTTCTTTGTCATTACTAATTACCCTGCACTCTTCATAAAACTTATGAAAAGCTGCTACTAATTCCATGGCATAATTCGGCAAGCGCTGAATTTGATAATCTTTAGCAGTATCTTCAACAACCTCCGGCAGGCGAATAAGTTGCTTAATAAGTGCTAATTCCGAGGGAGCCTCCAATTTGGTCATTGGGATTTTGGATTTAATTAGGTATTGGGCATTGGGATTTGGGGCTTTGTTCAGGATACTATGTATTCTTGTGTAGGCGTATTGTATGTAATAAACCGGGTTTTTCTTTGATTGTTCCTTGGCTAATGCCATATCAAAAGTTAAATGGTTATCAGCTGATTTTTGTAAGAAAAAGAATCTGGTTACATCCTTTCCAACTTCATCAAGCAGTTCGTCCATAGTAACATAAATCCCTTTTCTTTTTGACATTTTCTTTCCATGCAAAAGAGTAACAAACTGCAAAAGAATAATATCTAATTTTCCTTTGTGTCCTAAAGCACTAACTCCGGCTTGCAACCCCGGAACATCACCGCTATGGTCAGCTCCCCAGACATTTATCACTTTATCAAATTTTTTGTTTTCAAATTTATATTTATGATAAGCAATATCACCGGCTAAATAAGTTTTGGTTCCGTCTTTTTTTACAAGCACCCTGTCTCGTTGATCCCCGAACTTTAACGATTTGAAAAATTCTGCTCCGTCTTTCTTATAAATCAACTTTTTCTTTTTCAAAAGTTTCAAAACCCTATCAACCTCACCTGAATTATAAAGCCTGCTTTCCAAAAACCATTCATCAAGTCTAATTCCCATCTTTTTAGTCGTCTTCTTTATTATTTCTTTGATAATAATTTTGGCTGCTTTTTGTCCAACTTTTTGAGGATTTTTGTCTTTTATTTTCTTTCTCAAATCATCAATATATTTTCCCTTATACTTTGCGGATTTGTCTTTCAAAACTGAATGACCCAAAGCCAAAATCTGATTTCCATAATCATTGATGTAATAAGCTTTTTCAACTTTATACCCAGCTTTTTTCAAAACATTGGCTAAAACATCGCCAAAAGGACCCCCCCTTGCATTACCTACTGTTAAGGGACCTGTTGGATTAGCAGAGATAAATTCAACTTGTAGTTTCTTATTTTTTCCAATATCCAAATCACCAAATTTCTCGCATTTCTTCAAAATCTCTAGAATCTGATTTTGTAAATATTCTTTATTCAAATAAAAGTTAAGAAAGCCAGGGTTGGCTATTTTGACTTCGTCAAATAATCTGGAATCTTTAATCTGGAACATAAGATTTAATCGTTTCGCAATTTCAATCGGTTTCTTTTTTAAAACCTTTGACAATTGTAAAGCAATATTTGAAGAATAATCTCCAAACTTCTTATTCTCCGGCTTCTCAATTTTAATTTCAGGAATTTTTATCTTTCCAAATTTCTCTATAACTGCCTTTTTAATTATTTTTTTAATCTGATTTTTTATCATTCTTTTAGTATAGTTTAATTTTTTTCTGAATTCAACTTTTTACAATTTTTATACTACAATCTGACAAAAATTGCCCGCAAGCCTTTGACTTCGCCAAAGGCGAGGCCAGACGATGCATCGGCAAGAAAATTACAATTTCTTTTCCCTCATCATATACAAAACGTACGACAGAGTTTTTTATTGCTCAAATGAAATTTAAGTGTTAAATTAAAAGTGATGGCAGTCTTAGCTTTTAACAGAAAGGCAAAATACGACTATGAAATCCTTGAAACCTTTGAGGCCGGTTTAGTATTGAAAGGATACGAGGTTAAATCAATTAAAACAGGTAGGGTTTCTCTGCAAGGAGCTTTTGTGACCATAAAAAACGAAGAGGCTTTTTTGACTAATGCTAATATTCCGCCCTATCAGCCGAAAAATACGCCGCCTGATTATAATCCAACCCAGAGCAGAAAACTCCTTCTTCACAAAAAAGAAATCAATTCTTTGATGGGCAAAACAAGACAAAAGGGCTTGACTTTGGTGCCCCTCCGGGTGTATGCTAAGAAAGGTAAAATAAAGTTGGGGTTTGGTTTAGCCAAAGGAAAGAAAAAGGCTGACAAACGAGAAATAATTAAAAAAAGAGAGGTAGAAAGGCAAATCAACAGAGCGCTAAGAGAGGGATCATAAATTATTTGAAGATTATAAAATTGAAAATTTATTAAAAATTAAAAACTCCTTCCGAAGACAGATAAATATGGGGGTGCATAGACTCGACAGAAGGTTGAGCTAAAATATGCAGAGCGAGTATCCTTAAATCTCGTAAAACTTTAAGGAAAACATAATTGCAAATGCTAAAAATTTAGCTCCTGCTTACGCTTACGCCTAAGTAGGCGTCAATACTGCTGATTCCTAATGGGTAGTACTGATGTCATGTCGTTAGGATAGACAATTTCAATGCCTTGAGAAATTGTTAGAAACAAAAAGGCTTTGGAAACTATAATTTTTGTTTGTTTTCTATATAGCATTCTGAAAAAAAATAAAACAAACTAACTCTGTAGAAGTATTTTGGTAAACCTTTTGGATAAGGGTTCAAAGCCCTTCACCTCCACATAGTAAAATTAAAAAACTATCATCAGACGACCATTAATCAACAATAGAATAAGGGCTTTCAAAGTAAGAGTAATTGATGAAACTGGAAAACAGCTCGGTGTTATTGATTTAAGAGAGGCTCTCCAAATAGCAAAAGAGCGCAATTTAGATTTAGTCCAAGTAACAGAAAAAGTTGCCCCGCCGGTTTGTAAAATAATGGACGGAGGCAAGTATCTCTACAAGCAAGAAAAGAAAGAAAAAGAATCTAAGGCAAAAATAGGCAAATCCGGAGAAATAAAAGGAATAAGATTAAGCTTTAATATTTCTGAGCACGATATGGAAACTAGGGCAATTCAGGCAGAGAAATTCCTGAAAAAGGGCGATAAGTTAAAAATTGAGATGAGGTTGAAAGGCAGGGAAAACGCTCTGAAGGGTTTTGCCAAAGAAAAAATAAATAAGTTTTTGGAAAGTTTAGAAAAACGCATTCCTTTCAAGGTTGAAAGAGAACTAAAACAAATGGGAAAAAGATTAACGGTCATTGTAACCAAAAAATAAATGCGATACTAATTCATACTAATTATACTAATGGAATCAGTTTACCTTGTTTTGACTCGGAACAATATATTCGTATCATTAGTATCCATTCGTATATTAGCATCGATTAGATGAAAACCAGAAAAGCGATTAAAAAAAGGTTTAAAATAACTAAAGCAGGCAAAGTTTTACGCAGACCAAGCGGTCAGGATCATTATAGGGCAAAAAAATCCGGCGAATTCAGAAGAAAAAATCGCAAATGGGTTGAAATGCCCAAAGCCCAAGCAAAACAGATTAAACGACTGCTATCGCATAGTTAATGCCATACTAATATACTAATTCATACTAATTCATACTAATTCATACTAATTATACTAATGGAATCGGTTTACCTTGTTTTGACTCGGAACAATATATTCGTATCATTAGTATCCATTGTATATTAGCATCGATATTGTGGTCAGGGTTAAACGAGGAAAAACTGCGCATAAAAGAAGAAAAAATGTGTTAAAATACACAAAGGGTTTTAGGTGGGGAAGAAAATCAAAATATAAAGCGGCAAAAGAGGCTCTGTTTCATGCTTGGTCTTATGCTTACAGAGATAGAAGAAGAAAAAAGCGCGATTTCCGCGCTCTCTGGAATATAAAGATTAATGCTGGCGCTAGGGCTAATGGTATTGTTTACAGCAAATTTATAAAAGCTTTAAAAGATAAAAAAATTGAGCTTGATCGCAAAATATTGGCTGATTTGGCTGAAAACAATCCAGAAATTTTCAAAAAAATCGTTGAAACAGTTAAAAAATAATAATATAACGCACAAAGGTAATGTTACATCATTACAATAAAGTAGACATAATTGGCAAACGGTCGTTTGCCAATTATGTCTAAAAATTCTCGAGATATCCGATTGTGTTAAAAAAGCCGGCTCTGATACGAGACGGCTTTTTGTTCTAAGTCTTAAGACTATTCTCCTTTATAAATAATATTGAGCGGTCTGATTCTTACCTCTTTTGGACCTTTCTTTACTATTCCTAAAACATACGTTCTTGCCCCGGACTTCCAACGTAAGCTCCTTGCTTTTTTAGCATCATCTGGCTTCAAAATAACCACAAACCCAACTCCCATATTCCAAGTCTGATAAGCTTGCTTATCAGTAACTTGGCCTCTATTTTGCAAGAAAGTAAAAATCGGATGAGGCGGAGGCACATAGTTTATTTGATAAGTAAATGGCTGCCTGGCTCGCATTATTTTCTTCCAGCCCGAGCCAGTGATATGGCTCATGTAGTGAATCGCAATCCCGGCCTCCCAAAGAGCTAAAACTGGGTTGACATAAATCTTGCTCGGGCGCAATAATTCTTCGCCAACAGTCTTTTCTCCAAAAGAAGTCAAAAATCTCTGTTTTAGTCTTTTTTCAACAATTCTTCTGGCTAAGGTTAAGCCATTGGCATGAATACCGTTGCTGGCTAACCCTAAAATAACATCCCCTTCCCTGATTTTTTGCCCGCCAAGAATTGCCCTTTTCTTTGGCTGAATTATTCCCAAGGCAGAACCGCTAAGCGTATAATTACCGATGTTTAAAACATCCGACATTACTGCTGTTTCTCCGCCAGGGATAATAATGTTTGCCTCTTCACAAGCTCTTCTGAGTCCAGAAATTAAATTAAATATTCGGACATCTCCGACTGGACCATCAAACCAACTGTTTTTATCCACCATCAACTCATTAAGCAGGGCAAAAGGAGCGGCGCCAACGCAAATTAAGTCATTAACATTAGCAGCAATCAAGTCATACCCAATGTTATAACAAAAAGATTTGCCCTGACAAACCCTTGAAAAGCTCATCATATTATCCACGATGGTTTTAGTGCCAACACCATCATTGGTGAAAGCTAACATATGATCGGCGTCTAAAAAATCAAAAACCACTGCCGGCCCACCAATACTTTCTCGGATAATCTTGATGTTCAGCTTTTTAATAATGCCAACGCCTGCTTTCACAGCATTGAGCATAGCTCTCTTAAAAGGATCAAGCCTGCCGTAGTCAACATAATCTGAATATTTCATTCCAGCCATTTTCTTTCCTCCTTTTTTGCTGCTATTAAGGTACTAAAACTTTTTCTCCGCTTTGAACTTTTTAATTCTAACACCCTCTTTTTGTAAAAGCAAGGCTTTTTTCTTTGTTCCTTGATTGTAGCCGCCGATTTTGCCGTTAGAACGAATTACTCGGTGGCAGGGAATTCTGGGGTTTTTATTTTTATTCAAAATATTTCCAACCGCCCGCCAAGCCCGAGAACTGCCGGCCCTTTTGGCAACTTCTTTGTAGTTTAAAACTCTCCCTCGCGAAATTTTCTTTACAACTCTAAAAACTCCTTTTTGAAAATTTTGCATAAATGTGCCAGTCCCCGCTACGCTATATGCTAATCGGGGAGTAGAGGTCTAATTTTCTTGCCTAGGCATTTTTTAGACCTTCATTTGCCTTGTAAAATGCTTTTGGCTAATTGGTCATTTGGATTAATGGCTAAAAGCCTAACAGCTATAGCTCTGGCTTTCTCAAAATCTTCTGTCTGCCAATAAGCCAGGGCTAAACGGGAAAGCACGGCTGAATTATAGGGAAAGAAATTAGAAGCTCTTTTCAGCAGAAGAATCGCCTCCTTATAATTTTGGTTCGTAAAATAAATATCACCCAAATTAATATAAGCCAGATAATAATTGGAAAGGGTTATTGCTTTTTTATATTCTGAAACCGCTTCTTCCGTTTTGCCTTTTTGTTTTAAAATCACTCCCAAATTATTATGGGCAACGCCGTAACTCGGCTCAATTTCAATTGCCCTAAGAAAAGCTTTTTCAGCCCCGTCAAAATTCTTATGCCGGAAGTATTCTACTCCGAGATTAGTCTCTAAAAGAAAGCTATTCTGTGATAGTTGTGCATCGTGCTGATAAAAACTCAGGGGAGATTGCCATTGTTGATTTCTTGTCCAAATTTTATAGCCCCAAAAAGCGAAATTAATTATAAACAGGAAAATTAAAAAAAATCGCCAGCGTTTAGATGGCTTCTGGAAAATATAACTTAGACCAAAAGCGATTAAAATAATCAATCCAATAGCGGGAAAATAAAGGTATCGCTCAGCCATAACCGGCCCGCCCGGGAAAAGAAAATTAATAGTAATCAAAATCCCAATAAAAAACCAAGCCGTAAAGAAATGAATAATTGGACTGATTTTTTTGCGAAATTTAATAAATAAAAATATCAGAAAAATTAAAAACAGGGCAGAAATAATAAAACGGCAATCAGATACATGAGAGATGATAAACTGGCGATCGCTGCAAAGAGGAGAAGGGAAAAATATAAGCTTAAAGTAATTTCCCAATGAAGTTATATCAGTAAGAAAATGCTCCATTTTGGAAGCTTTGCCAATTAAGGAGAGAGATGAACCAAAATAAATTTTAGCTATTAAAAAACGAAAAACAGCATAAATTGAAACCGTTGCAACAGAAGTGAGAATAAATTTTAAATATGCTACCCAATTAGAAAAATTTTTTCTAATTGGGTAAAAAATAAGCAAGTAAATAAAAAATATTAATGGAAAAATTATAGTCGGCTCTTTAATAAATAAAGCTGAGCAAAATAAACATTGGGCTCCAATTAAATATTTCCTTTTTTGAAATCCGCTTTCCGCCCAAAAAATTAAAAGAAAGAAAGACGTCAAGAGAGCAGAGGCCGCAACTAAATCTCCCTGAACGGCAATCCATGAAACTGCCTCAACATTAATCGGATGAAAAGCAAATAAAAAGCAAGCTAAAAACGGGGCCAATGAAGTTAATTTTAAAAGGTATTTTTGGGTGATTTTTCTGACTAATGAATAAATTAAAACTATATTTAAGAAATGAAAAAGCAGGCTTATTAAATGAAAGCCTGCTGGATTTAATCCAAATAAAATATATTCAAAACGATAAAATAAAACCACTAAGGGGCGATAAAAAGAAGCTCCGCCCGGACCGCTGCCTCCTTGCATCACCGTACTGGTAAAAATTTCTTTGAAAAATCCGGAATTCGTGACAAACTGATTCCCTACGATTTGAACTTCATCGTCCCAAATAAAAGGAACCTTAAAAACATTAAAATAAACGATTGTGACTAAAATAAGAATTAGACTAATTTGAAAGACAGGTGATTTAAGAATTTTTTTCATTGAAATAAATCTTAAACTATGATATACTATTTATAGATCTTTTCACAACTATTAAAAAGGAAAGGAGAATAAAAGTGAAAATTAAAAAAATATTAGCCGTTTTTGGTTTGGTATGTTCCGCTATAAGCGTGGTCATTTTTCTGAACGATCCAGATGTTTTTATTGAAAAATGGTATCCTCTCTTTTTTGTGGGTATAATCTTGCTTGTGGGAAGCACCGGACCAGAAATAAATAGACGGCTCTAATCCGGATTAAATTTCTTTGAACGAGAAATTTAATCCGGTTTTTTATTCCAAAAACTTCAATAGTTTTTGCAATGGCTGAGTGTTGATAATGTCTTTCTTTTCTGCCCATCCCCTGCGAGCTTGGGCAATGCCGAATTCTATAAAGCGCAGCTGATTTTTTTGGTGGGAATCAGTGTTAATAATCATCTTTACTCCGGCTCTTTTTGCTCGCCTGATATTCTTGTCGTTTAAATCCAATCTTACGGGATAGGCATTAATTTCTAAAATTGTTTCTGTTTGTTTGGCTGCGCGTAGAATTCTGTCAAAATCTATCTGGTATTCCTCCCGCTTTTTCAAAATTCTTCCGGTGGGGTGGGAAATTATTTTAATATGGGGATTTTTCATTGCTCTAATAATTCTTTCAGTCATTTTTTCTTTAGACATCTTGAAGCTTGAATGAACACCGGCAATAACATAGTCTAATTTCTTCAAGGCTTCGTCTTTTATATCAACCGAGCCGTTATTTAAAATATTAGTTTCACATCCCTGTAAAATTTGAAATTTGGATTTTGAGCTTGATTTGACATTTGAGTTTTGGATTTTGGCATTTATTTTTTCTATTTCTTTTCTCTGCTGGGATAACTGCCTTTCATCTAAGCCATTTTCTATGCGTAAAAACTTAGTGTGGTCAGAAATTCCTAAATACTCATAACTCATTTCCATGGCTGTTTCTGCTATTTCTAAAATTGAATTTACTCCGCCGTCCCAGTTAGAATGGCAATGTAAATCTCCTTTAATATCCTTATAATCAATAATTCTTGGCAGTTTTTTCTTTAAGGCAAGTTCAATTTCTCCTTGATTCTCACGCATTTCCGGAGGAATCCAATCCATTCCTAAAATTTTGTAAATCTCTTTTTCTGTTTTGCCGGCTATCATTTTCTTGCCTTGAAAAATTCCGTATTCATTTAATTTTAGTTTTTTGGCAATAGCAATCTTTCTAGTTATTATATTATGTTCTTTTGAGCCGGTAAAATATTGAAGCGCTGAACCATAGCTTTCTTTAGCTACGACCCTAATGTCTATATCAACTCCGTTAGAAATCTTATTTCTAACGTGCCCAAAACTATTTTCCATCCTTACTGAACTTTTCGTATTTCCTTTGCTCCAAATTTTTACGACCTCTGGTAAAGAACAAAAAAAATCCATCACACTGGACGGCTTCCCTGAAACAACTAAAATATCGGCGTCTCCAATTGTTTCTTTCATCCGCCTCAAAGAACCGGCGGTGCTGATTTGTTCAACCTCTTCCAAGCTCTTTAATCTTTCTATAATTTCACGAACATGAGGCAAAATCTCTCCTAATAAAAATCTCCCCTTGCTTCTTTTTAAAAACTTAATTCCTTGTAAAATATTTTTCTCAGTTTTTTCACCAAAACCGAATAAGGGAGCGATTTTATGAGCTTTGGCAGCTTTTTCTAAATCTTTTAGGTTTTTAATTTTTAACTTTCTGTATAAAATTTTAACTTTTTTCACACCCACTCCCTCAATATTAACCAGCTCTTCAAGGTTAACAGGTGTTTTCTTTTTCAATCTCTGATATGTCTTAATATTCCCCGTGCTTATATACTCCTCAATCTTTCTGGCAATATTTTTTCCAACTCCTGAAATCTTTTCCAGTCCTGCTACACCTCCTTCTTTATAAATCTCCTCAACATCCTGCTCCAAGGCTTCTATGCTTGCGCCTGCTCTTTCATAAGCAAAAGGTTTAAAATCTATTTCTTCCATTTTCATATACTGAGCCATCTCATAAAAGATTTTAGCTAATTCTCTGTTATTCATTATAGAAGCCTTTAGTCACCATTACTACGCCTTTATATGACAAAATATAAAGAAGTTTAATGGCGTTGTAAAGGCGTTTTATGGCTTCTGTCTTTAAAATTGGCGGCCCCTAATAAACGGAAGCTTTGGCAATAAGCGGTCACGGGGAAGAATTTTTTTATGGATAAAAAGAAGAATAAACGCAGAAACTATTGTTAATGTCCCGGCTAAAATAAAAATCACTTCAAATCCTATCAAGGCGGCTATTAATCCTCCTATAGCGCCTGTAATTCCTATTCCAAGGCCAAGAAGCGTGCTGTCCATTCCCCATTCATAAGCCGCTTTTTTTGTATCCATATGTCTGGTAAAAACAGCGTTCCACGAAGGAACAAACATTGCCATGCCGGCAGCGTGTAATAATTGAAATAAATAAATATGCCAAGGCAGACTGCATATTAAAAAGCCAAAAGGAGCAAGTCCGGTTATAAATAGTCCAAAAAACATAAACCAATAATCATCTCTTTCTCCAGTCCTTTTGTCAAAACCTTTACTAAGAGGAATCTGTAAAAGAGATTTCGCAACCCAATAAAAAAGAGCAGCGAAACCAGCCACTTCAGCGCCCTTTGCCACATCGCCTCCGGTAATATTTTTAACAACAAAAAGAGCAAAAATCGGAGCAACAAAACCCCAAGCGCTATTTAAAACAAAATCACTATAGATTAAAACTTTTATAACTTTGTTGATTGATTTAAACATATTATTTAACCTTTAATTATTTTAACATATATTTTCCTTTACTTAGACCGCTTTTATCAATTATATCATTAAATCCTTTGGTAGATAAGGTAAACTTTATTATTCCTTGGAATTTGTAATTGAGCCTAAAAAGATATCTATTTTTTTAAAGAAAATATCCCTGATTAAACCAACCCCAAGCCTAAATAAAAGAACTAATCCGATTAAAGCAGCAGCTAACTCTGCTCCCCTGATAATCGTGGCAAAAGCTGCTCCGGAGCCGGCCCCCAAGCCTAAGGCGCTAAAAGCAAAAGCCTGTAAGGCATCATGGCTTCCCAGTGCAGCTGGAATGGGAATTAAAAGAGCTAAAAAATAAAAACCGAGAATAGAAATGGCAGGGAAAACAGCTAATCCTTTTCCTAAAAACATTATTACCAGCCAGCACCTTAAAACGGCAATTAAACTTCTAAAAAAAGAAATGGCAAGGCATTTCCACATTGCTATTTTTTTAGGTTTGAAAAATTTGAAAACCTCTTGTTCTATGTCCAGAAAATGATTCTGTTTGGTCCGCCTCATAAAAATCCTTAGTATGCTCTTTTTTCTAAAAGACCTGATATAAAAAAATACAGCCCCCATGATTAGAATTATGAGAGAACCAAATAAAATTACTTTAAATTTATGTGGAATAATTCCGACTTTTAAGATAAAAAAAACAACACCGCTTAAAACTATCATTAAATTACATGTCCACTCCAATATTCTGTCTATTATGACTGACCCCATTGCTTTTTCCCATGGCACGTCTTTTTTTTCTTTCAAAGCATAACTCCGAAAAATATCCCCGCCTAAAACCAGCATAGGCGCAAAAAACAACATAGAGAAACTGGAAAAACGGAAACCCAGCAACTCTTTTAAAGAAACTTTGTGTCCTTGTGTTTTCAACACAAGTTTCCATTTCCAAACCCCAATAACCAGCATTAGAAAAGTTAAACCAAAAACAGCAATTCCTTTAGCTCCTAAAAAAATAGAGAAAGCATACTTCATGCTTTCCAGACCAACAGTTCTTATAATAAAGTAAAAAATCCATAATCCAATTAAAAGAGTTAATAAAAAGAATAAAACTTTTTTCATATAAATAATTATACCTGTTTTTGAAAACAAACAAAACTTATTTATTCACAAGTATAAATAACAAAACACTACGAGAACCGTTCTCGTAGTATTTTAAACTATTTATATTTTTTCTAATCATTTTTGGGATTTTATTCTAATAAAATTTTCTATTGACCTATCATAAGTTTTTTCACTTGCCATATCAAAATAGAAAGCAGGAAGCTCATCTCTGTCTAAATGATACCTTAAACACTCACGGCACATACCTTTTTTATCACAACTAGGATAAGTACAGGTCCCGTTAGATACAGAGCAATATTACAAAATAAATCTTACAAAAGAAAAAAGAGGTTTTAACCTTTATTGTCGATAATAAAACCAAAATATCTAACGGGGCAGAGACAATTATTTAAGTTTTCCTCTTTTTTGCATTCCATGTTTTCTGTCGGGCGCTTTTTTACTCTGCCGGGCAAAATTAGGAGGGTGAAATTTTTTATCTAATTCATAAACAAAATCCAGCAAAATCGGGTCGTCAATTTCTTCTTTAATCTGAATCCACCATGGAACTATTGGAAAATCTTTATCTTCTTGCCAATACTCAAGGGCCTGAATAAGATTTTCTACCTTATCCAACTGTTTCATAAATCGGCTTTCTTCACTTAATCCTAATTCATACTCGCACCAAAGATTAATAATTTCTTTCTGGTCAGGAATTGATAAATCAGAAACAATTTTTTTTAAAGATTCCCATTCTTTTTTGTGTTTTTTAAAAATGTATTCCTTTTTCTTTTTGTCTGAAAATCTTGGCCACTTATTTAATAGTTCTTTCTGTTTTTTTTCATCTTTTGGAAGAATATCATCATAGGGAGTAATATCACCGCTATAAACTTCGCACAAATCATGAATTAAAGCGAGCTTAATAATTTTTTCCGGATTTATTTCTTTTTTCTTACCCAAAATCCAACCAAGTATTGCTAAACGAAAACTATGTCCAGCAATTGTTTCAGGGTCTTTTACTTTCCTTAATACCCAGCCGCTTCTCCTTATTTTCTTCAATTTTCCTGTTTTAAGTAAAAAATTAATTAGATTTTTCATAAAGAAGATCTCTTGCTATAAAAGATCTTAAAACAAACCCGCCGTTTTCACGGCGGATAATTTTCTTAAATGTCTTCATATTTTATTCCTATAATTTTATAAGTAATAGGGAAAGAAGACTTTACTCTTACAATATCTCCCTTTTTGCAGCCCAAAAGACTTTTTCCAACCAAAGACCTTTCGCTGATCTTTCCTAATGAAGGGTTAGCTTCCAAACTTCCAACAATTTTAAATTTAACTTTCTCTCCGTTGGCTTCGGTTAAAACTGTTGCCCCTAAGTCTATAAAGCTCTGTCTTTCTTTCAGAGGCTTTTTAATAATTTCAAAGTTCTTCATAACATACTCTAACTCTACTATTCTATTCTCTAAAAAATCGGCATCTTCCCAAAAAGAAAGATATTCAGAATTTATGTCTTCGGAATGTAAAATGCTCGGTACCTCTCCTTTAATCTTAGAATACCTTATTTTTCTGAGACCTTCCAAGTCTTTCTTTAATTTCTTCAAGCCTTGTTTAGTTAAATAATAAGTTCTTTCTTCCATATTAATCTTTTACCCTCCAACATTATTAATTTTAGTCATCTAAAAAAACTTGTCAAGTTTAGTTAAAAGTGTATAAAATAAAAGTATGGGGTTGTCAAAAAGAATAGAGACCTACGAATAAAGCCGTGGTCTTCTATAAGGAATTATAAAACCGTGAAAAAAATTATTTTTTTAGTTTCAGGCACAGGAGGGGGACCCCGAACCTCAGCTCAGGCAATAATATTGACCCTTAAACAAATGGGTTGTTTTAAGACCGAAATAATTGATTTCTTAAATGAGGGCAACTACTGGTTTAATAAGTTTATCAAAAAAATTTACTCAAAATCCATACACAACACCAGAAGTTCGGTTGGATACGGTTTAGTTTATCATCTGACTAATAACAAAATGGGGAGAGAAATAATCAAACCCCTCTATTGGCTCGTATGCCGTAGAGTAAATAAATTGATTTTAGATAAAAAACCAGATGCTATTATTAGCCTTCATGGTTTGGCAGGATATTTAGGCCAAAAAATAATCCAAAACAATCAACTCCAAATTCCATTAATAATAGTTGTCGCTGATCCTGTAAGCGTCCATGCAAGCTGGATTGAGCCAAAGGCAGACCTAATTATTGTTGCCACCGAACAAGCAAAAAAACAATGTTCAGCTTATAGAATACCGGAATCAAAGATTAAGGTATTAGGATTGCCAATAAAGCCGGGTTTTTACGAAAAACCAAAAAATTTAGAAAACATTCGTAAAAAGTTTGCCATTAAGCCCGGCTATTTAACTTTATTTACGGGCGGTGGAGAGGGCGGAGGAACTATTTATAAAATAGTGTGCGAAGTTCTCTCTCAAAAAATAGCCACTCAAATTTTAGTTGTATGCGGAAGAAATAAAAAACTTCAAGAAAAACTTTCTTCTTTGCCAGTAGCTGTTTTGGGATATACGAATAAAATGCCCGAAATTATGTCCATAGCCAATATTGTAATTGGTAAGGCTGGACCGGGAACAATAGAAGAAGCTATCTCCAATGGCCTTCCAATTATTATAACCGATTATGTCCATGGCCAGGAAAAAGCAAATATTAAATATGCCCAAGAAAGAACTCGCGCTTATTTTCAAAAAAACCCCAAAAAAGTGGCTGAAATAATAAAAAAAGAAATGAAAAAAAATCTGCCCAAACTAAACCCTGTCCAAAAAAAAGATGCGCCTGTTTATAAAATTGCCAGAACAATCGCTGAAACTTTAAAATAATATTTTAAGTATTTAGTTAAAAATACGCACCAGATAAAATAATAAGTCTATGAAAAAAATTTTAAAATTCTTTTTACTCCCTATAATATTATTACTTTTAATTATTGCTGGTTATTTTTTTGTCGGCAAAGCTCCTCAAATTGAGAAAATTACTTGGGCTGTTACTTTTTCCCAAAAACAGACTAAAAGTCTTGATTTAGACTGGAAAGAAGTTTACTTGGCTTTATTAGATGATTTAAAAGTTAAAAAAATAAGAATAATTGCTTATTGGGACTTAATTGAACCGAAAGAAGATAAATATGATTTTACTGATTTGGATTGGCAGATTGCCAAAGCAGAAGAAAAAGGAGCTAAACTCGTTTTGACAATTGGCATGAAAACTCCGCGCTGGCCTGAATGCCACATTCCTGTCTGGTTGGAATGGAGACCTGCTGCCAAAGAAAAATTATTGGCGTATATTAAAAAAATTGTAAATAGATATAAAAACTCTTCGGCTATTTCAGCCTGGCAGGTAGAAAACGAACCCTTCTTTAAGTTTGGTGAATGTCCCAAATCAAACAAAGCTCTTTTAGAAAAAGAAATTGTTTTGGTAAAGTCTTTAGACAATAGACCGATTATTGTTTCTGATACTGGCGAGTGGTCATTTTGGACAAGGGCAGGAAAATACGGAGACATGGTGGGAATTACAATTTACAGAAAATTATGGTTTGAGCCGTTCAAGAATTATGTCAAGTACCCCTTTCCTCCAGCTTTTTATTATAAACGAGCCAAGTTAATTAAAAAGATTTTTGATAAAGAAGTTATTTGCCTGGAGCTTCAGGCTGAACCCTGGGGTCCGACTTTTGTCAAAGATATGCCTCTTCAAGAACAGAAAAAGACAATGGATCTGGAAAAATTTAAAAAGAATATTGAATTCGCTAAAAAAACCGGATTAAGCCGGTTTTACTTCTGGGGAGCTGAATGGTGGTACTGGCTAAAAGAGAAGCAGGGCGACCCAGAAATTTGGAATGAAGCTATGAAATTATTTTAAATAACTTGTTGTTGAAAAAACTTCTGGTTGAAAAAACTCGTTAATTTTAATTGATTGAGAAATAATTTCTTTTATCCCGGCTTTGTCCACTTTAACTTTCACTAACAATCCCTGCATAGTCTCTTCTGAAAAACTCTGGTCAAAAACAAAATTACCAAGAGAATAAAAAATATATTTCTCCTTGTATTCCTCTATTTCCTGAACAATATGAGGATGATGGCCGACTACTAAATCAGCTCCGCTATCAATTGCCAAATGGCCAAAAAATTCCTGTTCTTCTGTAACTTTTTGATATTCTTCACCCCAGTGAAAAGAAACCATAACTAAATCCGCTATTTCTTTTGTTTTTTTTATATCTTCGGCGATATTTTCTGTTAGCCAAGCAATACCGGATTTGTTTTCTTCGGCTTTCCAATATTCTGAACCGAGATTGGTATAGCCCAAAAAGGCAATTTTAGTGCCCGCGACCTCTTTAATAACTGGTGACTGGGCTTCTGCTTTATTAAATCCACCGCCAACATAATTAATCCTTGCCTCTTTTAACCTCTTAAAATGGTCTTCCATCGCCTCTCTGCCATAATCAAAAGTATGGTTATTAGCCACAGAGACAATATCAAAACCGGCAAAAATCAAACCCTTAATTGCTTCTGGCTCTGCCCGAAAAGAATAAATGCTACCAACTTTCTCTCCTTTGTCAGAAATTATACTTTCTAAATTGCCGAATAATATATCGGCTTTTCTCAAAAAATTAGCGATTTTCAAAAATGGAAATTTCCAGTCCCCGTTGTCCTCTCTATTCACCATATATTTCACCCCTCTATCTAATATAATGTCTCCTACAAATATTAAAATTGCTGTTCTATTTTCTCGTAGTTTTTTTATCTCTGAAAAATTAATTACTGCCCGGTTAAAGATACCAGAGTAAAATTCCTCTTGTTTTTCTAAAAGAAAGTTTATAAAAATTAAATCTGCTAAAAATATCAAAACTAAAAAGGCAAAAAAAATTATACTTTTGGTTTTGGATTTTATCATTTTTTAATTTTAAAAAAGAGTATCTTGTTTTGTCGGTTTTTTCTTTTCTTCTTGTGAAAATATATTTATCTTTCCATAGACTCCGTCATAGCCGGGTTCTACATAAACTTTTCCTTCCCTTACCCGAATAATCCCTTCGGCAATTTCCTGCTTAGTGACTCCTTCCAAATTCCCTCGGCTTGCCTCCAATAAAATATTAAACTCATTGCCAAATTTCTCAATCAAATTATCATATTCCTTGGCAACTTGCTTACTGGCCGGTCCCACGCCAACGGCTGAACCGATAATTTCGGGCAAAGGAATAAGGCTTTTAAAAGGAATGGCATTTTCCGGCTTAAAACCTTCTTCTCTGTCTGCTAATTCTTCAACTCGGTTCAAAACGCCGATGGTTAAAGGTTTTCCGCAAACCGGGCATATATTATTATATTTTTTAGATTCTTGGGGTGATAAACTTATATCGCAAGCCCTATGGCCGTCATAATGATACTTGCCTTCCTGGGGGAAAAACTCTACGGTATATAAAAACTCTTTGGGATTTTTTTCTTTTATAGCCTTGGCAATAGCTGAATAACTAATTTCTGTGTCAAAAACATTTACCTCTCTTCCTATTTTCTGGGGCGAGTGCGCGTCTGAATTACTGATTAGAGTAATTTTATCAAGAGATGAATTCCGCCAGCTCATCGGGGGATCCGAACTTAGTCCCGTTTCCCCGGCAAAAATATATTTTGAATATTCTTCAAAACATTCTTCTATTGAATCAAACCCTGATTTAGAACCAAATAAAGAAAACCAGGGTGTGTATAAGTGAGCCGGGACCACCAAGCAGTCAGCCGAACATTCTAAAACAATTTTTGCTAATTCTTTAGAGTCTAATCCTAAAATAGGCCGTCCGTCTGATTTTAAATTCCCTATACAGCCCAAGTGAGCATTTATTTTTTCAACTGTCTTAAAATCAGAAGCAAAAACTAAAATATGAACTTTTCTCACTTTCCCGTTCTTGGAATAAATACAGCTAATCTCGCTGGTGAGAATAAAACGAGTTTCTTGCCGTGCCCCGACCGAAGTCGGGACAGGAGACTTTAATTTAAAAAGTCCGGATTCTGCCGGTTCCAAATTTTCTTTCAAATGAGCTAACCACTCCGGATGCGTAAAGTCCCCAGTTCCCAAAACATTGACGCCCTTTATTTTCGCCCACTTGTCCAAATGCTCTAAATCCATATCCTTGCTCGTTGCCCTGGAATATTTAGAATGAATATGAAAATCTGCAATGAATTTCATAATTTTATCTTATCAAATTAATTCAGAAAATTCAATTTTTCTCAAAGGTTGCTCTTGAGAAATTAAAAAAGGAGATTAGCTCCTTTTTCGAAAAAACCCATGCTGGACATTTTTAGTAAACGATCGTTTGCTAAAAATGTCCAACCGCTGTACAGGGTGTTAATTTTTTAAAATCCGCAGAGACACCGTGTCTGTATAGTTTATAGAGACGCGGTGTCTGTATAGTTTACAGAGACCCGGTGTCTATTTTTTAATTTATCTCATAAATTATACTCACCGTTACTTCTATCTTGTTTTCGCCGGTTTCTATTTGGGGCGTTGGCGTTTCGCCCCCGCCTTTGCCAACGGCTTCGGCAACATCCAAACTGTAATAACGAGGATATATTCCGCTCTCGGAAAAGTTTTTAATTTTTACTAATTTCACCCCCAACTGCTTGGCTAATTCTTTGGCTTTTTCTTTTGCCTCATGAATTGCCTGTTTTCTTGCCTGATTCTTAAACTCATCCTCGTTGTCAATAGTAAACCTTAAAT
Organism: uncultured Candidatus Saccharibacteria bacterium; assembly: GCA_964624815.1. Lineage (GTDB taxonomy): Bacteria > Patescibacteriota > Minisyncoccia > Minisyncoccales > CAZUZH01 > CAZUZH01. The sequence goes on along the minus strand of CAZUZH010000001.1, from coordinate 6,286 downwards.
CACCTATCTGGTTGGCGCCGGCACTAGTTGCTCCCTGAATAATAGCCCCCACTTTTTCCATTTCTCTGATTTTAACCTGTAAAGACTGACGAACTTCATATCCAATTAAAACTCTTTTTCCCTCTGGCTGGGGCCAAATTAATGTTTCTCTCTTCCACTCATAGCGCGGATAAATATTCAAGCCAGTGGTTTTTAAATCTTTATCAGAAACCCCCTGGGATTTTACAAACTCAATTATTTTGTTCATTTTTTCACTATTTTCTTTCAAAGCCTCATCAACTGTTGCTTTTTCGGTGAGAACAGAAAAACTGGTTATAGCTAAATCCGGCTTAGTATAAACCTCTCCGGTTGCTGAAACACTAATAGTGTTCTGCGATTCAATATCCTGTCCAATGTATCTCCCTTGTTTAATCTTGTTGTTAATGTCAACAATAAAAGAAATTATCAAAACAAAAATAAAAAGGGATAAAAGAGCAAAAACCATTGGCATAAATCTCTTTCGGGCCTCTCTGATATTATTAAAATGTTCAAATGGATTTTCCATAGTTATGGTTTCCACATCCCAGCGGCGCGAGCACTGCTGGGCTGGAAAAATTAATTATAATTAAAAAGGAGCTAAGCTCCTTTTTGGCTATTTATTTCCGATTAATTTAATGCCAATAATAGAAATTTTTCCGCCGCCGAAAACTAAAATCCCGGCGAAAATTGACCAAGTAATTAAATTAAGAAATCTGGGACCAAAACTTTTAGGAAACAAACTTTCCAGATGCTCCTCCATCATTTGCTTCATCTGCTCTTCAATATCAGGTATCTCTTCTTCTACTTTGTCGCCATCCTCTAGCCGTGCCGAGGAGGAAAAAATCTCCGGCGCTTCGTCCTTGGCGGAAAAAATATTGTATGAGGAATACAAAGCCCATGCAATTATTATTAATCCGGCTATCAACAATAACCAGCCAATTAATTTTTTAATGTTACTCTTCATATAAAGATGATTTTTTTACAATTATTTTATAAACATTTTCCAAAAAGTCTCCGCCTGCATAACCAATAATAAAAGCCAAAGCTGGAACAAGAGATCCTGTTTGAAAAAAAGTAATGCCAGCTTCACGGATTGCCATTGCGGTTAAGCTGCCAATTATCCCGGACAAAAACATCATCCCCAAAAAATAGGGGAGTTTAAATCCCACGTTTTTGTATGAGAACTGATGCTTGATATACCCAACTAAGCCTCGCAGAACTCCTCCTCCAAAACCAGCAATGAGAATCGCAACATACATAATCTGTTCTAATTGTGAACTTTAGACGTAATTAGTCGTTAAGTTGAAACAAAAGCAAGCTTTCATTTCTCTTCACTACTAATTATAGCAAGGCTAATAGATATCAGCAACAGCATTTTCAAAATGTCGAAGCCTTGCCTTCCTAGAGTCTAAATCAATCATAACTGAAATAACATCAATTTGCCATTTTCTATTCTGGGAAATTTTGTTTTCTAAAAAATACATTTTGGCAAGTCTAATTAATTTCCTCTGTTTAAAAAAATTCACCTTATCTTCGGGTAGAAATTTCTGAGTTCCTTTAATCACGCTTTTAACCTCAATAAAGCAAATTGTATCTTTTTCCTTAATAATGATATCAATTTCTCCTTTTCCTCTTCCAAAGCTTTTTATGAATTTCGGCAGATAATTTCTTTGTAAAATCTTACATCCTTTTTTCTTTAAATATTTAACAGCAATATCCTCTCCCAATTTCCCAACCTCTTTCCGGGTTAAAGCAGTTGGAGTGTTCATAATGGACTCGGCGAGAATCGAACTCGCATTTCCGCAATGCGAATGCGGTGTAATGCCATTATACTACAAGCCCGAAATCAATTTTATTTTAGCATTTTTTGAGGTAAAAACAAACATTGCTATTTACAACAAATAGTAAAATCCCAATAAAAACAAAGCGATTGCTTCAATAAGAGTAATCCAAACAATAAATTTTCCAGAACTAATCCAAAGAGTCATTTTGTAAGCGGCGATTAAAAAAACAATTAGCTCATCCAGCATATAGAAAAGAACAAAAAGGGAAATTATTAGAAGATAGTTTAAAAACGCTAAGTCGGCTTTGGCAACAATACCGGCGAAAATAACCGGAATTACAGCGGAACAAGGAAACTCAACAATAGTGATAATAACGGCAAATAGAAAAACCAAACTAATTATCGCAAAGATATCTCTAGTTCCAAAAAATTTTTGAAGTTTCTGGGAAAATTTAGAAGCTATTTTTTGCCCAAAACCGGCTTCACAAGCCGGTCCGTGTTTTTGGTATTTAATAAACTGCTTTAAGAAATAAATTCCTCCACCAAGTCCTAAAAATCCTATCAAAATCTCCATGAGCCTAATATAAGGAGCTAAAAGGGAAAAAAGCTGATGCCAAAGAAAAATTAAAATGCCATAAACTACAGCAGTTGTTAATATAAAAAGTCCGCCGAAAAGAATAATTTTCTTACGGGAGCGAATAGTTAAAACCAAACCTAAAATTAAAACCAAAGCGCCAAGAGAACAAACATTAAACCCGTCTAATGTCCCTAAAACAACAGCTAAAATTGGCAGAGAATATTCGCCAACATCTATTTCTCCAATGATTGGCAGTTGGATTTTCTCTTTATCTTCTTCTGGTTTCTCCGCACTTTCCATATGTCTTTGTATATAATCTTCAATTTGTCTTCCCATCCCGTTTTCATTGTCAAAACCAAGAAAAAAATTATCGCCAATAAAAGTCAGAGGAACTAATCCCAAATACTTTTCAGATTCACATTTTTTACACAAATCTTTCAAAAGCTCAATGGCTTTTGGTTCATTAAGCGAATATCTTTTTATTTCAAGGTTGGGGTATTTTTTTTCCATTGCGTCTAAAAACTTCTGCTCTGCTGAGCAGTGAGGACAAGTTTCGCCATAAAAAAAGCTGATGTCAACTTGAGGTTCTTCTTGAGCTAAAGCAAAATTAAAAACACCCGCCGCAAAAGCCAAAACAAAAATAATAAAAATAATTTTTTTCATAATATCAGTATAGCAAAAATAAAATAATTTAAAAATCCCCCAATAAAAAAGGAAAAAGAGACCGCTCACGGCATCTTTTTCTATTCGGGCTATCCGGATTTGAACCGGAACTAAATTCTCCCGAAGAACTCGTGCTACCATTACACTATAGCCCGTTTTGTTTTATGTTTTATGATCACGTTACCCAATATTTCTTTTTGGTCATTTCATCTTTTTTGGTTTCAATATCATTTCTTTCTATTCTGGCATTTTCTGCAAGAGCTTTTAATTTTCCGTCCTCTAATTTGCCTAATTCTTTGGTTTTTCTTTCCAGAAAATCTTTTTTGTTCTTTTTTGGGTCAGACAAAACATATCCCAGTAAAATATCTAAAACATCTCCGATTTTCGGTCCCGGCTTAATCTTTAAAATCTTCATTATGTCATCGCCGCTTATTTTTAATTTTTTAGCAGAAATCGGATCCTGGCTAACTTTTTCAATAATATAACGAAGATGACGCAGTTTATATGGTTCAGCTTTTGGCACTCCAGACCCAATCCGGTCAGCCATACGCACCTGCAACAACTCATCCATATTTTCCGGTCCTGCCTGGCGAACCAACCTTCTAACCGAAGACTCGGAAACTTCGTCAACATTATAGTAAAATAAATGATATCTTACAAGTTTTACAATTTTTTCAATATCTTTTTTGGAAAATCTTAACCGGTTCAAAATACGGGCCGTCATCCTGGCTCCCACAACCTCATGGCCGTAAAAAGTGGAATCCTTACCCTCGCCCCGCTTGGAACGAGGCTTTCCAATGTCATGAAAAAGCGAAGCTAATCTAACATCACTGTTAAATTTCTTCTTTGCAGCGTATTCCAAAGAACGAAGAGCATGCTCATAACAATCATAAATATGATGCTTGTTCTGTCCCACTCCGTAATTTTCTTCCAATTCCGGAATAATATATTTCAAAAGTCCTAATTTGCGCAAAAGCTCAATTCCGCTTGACGGCTTATCAGCCATAACGATCTTTAAAAACTCGTCTCTTATTCTCTCGTGGGAAATTGCTTGAAGCCAAAAAGCATTTTTCTCAATTGCCTTTGATGTTTTTTCCTCAATTTTAAAGTTCAAGGTAGTTGCAAACCTGACTGCCCTGAGCATTCTTAAAGCGTCTTCAGAAAATCTATCCTCTGCTTTGCCAACTGCCCGGATAATTTTCTTTTCCAAATCTTTTTTGCCATTGAAATGATCAATAATATTTCCATCAAGATCCATAGCAATTGCGTTTATTGTAAAGTCCCGACGACTCAAATCCTCTTTAATGGTCTTTGCCCATTCAACTTTATCTGGATGCCTTTTATCAGTGTATTTTTCCTCTGTTCTAAAAGGCGTTATTTCAACTTCCTTTAGTGGTTTATCTTTGCTCTTAGTTAAAACTGTTACTGTGCCGAATTTATTGTCGGCAAAACTTTTTGGGAAAATCTTTGTAATTTCTTCCGGCTTGGCATTTGTTGCTACATCCCAATCCAAAGGTTCAAAGCCCCTTAAAGCATCCCGAACACAACCTCCGACAATGTAAGCTTCGTGCTTCTTTTTCCGCAATTTTTCCAAAACAGATTTTACTTCTTTTGGTATAATCATTAAACTTATTCTATCTCAAAATTTGATTTTTTTCAAATTTTTAGTATAATAATGTTGGGATGCAGGATGCGAACTATCATCAGCTTTAGAAGCAAAAGAATGGGTCAAGTTCAAGGCACTACGACGAAATTGGGCTATTTATAGCCCATTGAGGAGGAGTAACAAAGAAATTGGCCCATAATTTCGCTTCCCTTCGGGCAGGCAAATTTGAGCCATCTTCTGCGTTGCTCGGTCGCTCACGATGCACTCCGGCATCGCATCGCTCCTCGCGCCTTGAATATGGCTCAAATTGGCTTTGCTAAATTGATGATAGTTCGCATCCTGCATCCCTAAGCCCCTGTAGCTCAACTGGATAGAGCGCCGCGCTTCGGACGCGGAGGTTGTAGGCTCGAATCCTACTGGGGGCACACATAACTAATGTAATAGATATATTGCTATAGCAATATATCTATTACATATGTTTTATTAATGTGGAGTAACAAGATAGTATTATATTATCTCCTATTTAGTATTTTATAAAACTTATTGTATAATAAAATAAATTGTAATTAAACACAATTAACAATATGAAAAAGATATTTTTAATTATATTTTTATCTTTTCTGCTAATTTTGATTTTTAATCAGGCACAAGCGTCCGGGTTAGTTCCTTGCGGAGGATATGAATTGGATAAAGACGGAAATTTAATAAAGCAATCACTTCCTGGGGATGGAAAAGCTTCTTCGGGTTATGGAAAAATAAGCGATACTGAAATGGCTAAATTGGAGCCTCCTTGCCAACTCTGCCATATTTTTGTAATGTTTGACAATATAATTGATTTTCTTTTAGTTCCCAGCGGTTCTAATGCCTTTCCTCCTGTTTTATTGATTGCGCTTGTAATGATAGTCATTGGCGGAGTAATGTATTTTTTCTCTGGCGGCAATCCCGGAACATTAGAAACAGCTAAAAAACTCTTGACATCTGTAATAATTGGATTAGTAATAGTCTATGGCGCCTGGCTGATTGTTGATTTATTCTTTAATTTAATAGGTGTAAATAGTTGGACAGGACTTGGAGAGGGATGGTGGACAATTAATTGTGATTAAATAAGCCCTCATAACTCAATTGGCAGAGTAACGGCCTCTTAAGCCGCTTGTTCCAGGTTCGAGTCCTGGTGGGGGCACATAGAGAAGATTCTCTTCTTTCTTTTTATTTTTGATTAATAATGGTATACTCTAATTGATAAATAATATTATGTTAACACCCAAAGAAAAAGAAGAAATTATATCTAAATACAAACTTCACGACCTGGACACCGGATCACCAGAAGTTCAAGTTGCCTTACTGAATGAAGAAATAAACAGGCTGCTTTTGCATTTGAAAAAGAATTCCAAGGATTTTCATTCCAAAAGAGGTCTTTTAAAAATGGTATCTAAAAGAAGAACTCTTTTAAAATTTCTTGAAAACGAAGATAAAAAGAGATATAAGTCCTTTGTTAAAAAACTCGGCCTCAAAAAATAACGCGATGCCAATGTGCTAATACATGCTAATGATATGAATAAATAGGGAAAGAAAACAAACAAAAATAGAACATTAGTATAATTAGTATAAATTCGTATATTAGTATCGATTTTATGTTAAT